>CAMLMI010000176.1 GCA_946480965.1 uncultured Verrucomicrobiales bacterium
GGCCCCTTGTTGGGGATGGTGCCAGTAAGACCGCCGCGCGCGATCCACCAGGAGAAGCCGGTGACAACATAGTCGGGGTAGTTCGTCCACCACAGTTCGAGGTTGTCGATCTTGTTGTTCTGGTTGAAGGCGGCGCAGTAGAGCACCTCGCGTTTCCCGCCGTAGTTCCGCATCAGCTCCGCCATGTTGTCCCGGTTCCAGTCCCAGGGCGTGAAACCACCGGCGACGTAGGTCGGGAGCCGGTCGCGGTGGTCCTCGGCATACATGGTCAGCGCGATGCCGATCTGGCGCTGGTTGTTCATGCACTTGACCCGGAGGCTCTTCTCCTTGGCCCGCGCGAGCGACGGCAGGAGCATCCCGGCGAGGATGGCGATGATCGCGATGACGACGAGGAGTTCGATGAGGGTGAAGGCCCGGGAACGGAGATGACAATACGACGGTGTCATGTTGCCGTTATCGCGCTCGCGGCACGGAAACGACAGTTACCCGGTCGGGTGAATTCCCAGCGGCCAGCGCAGGAGCGCGCATCCGCCGCTGTGCCACGAATCTTACAGTGGCCCGCGGCGCAGCGAGCCGGTAGCGTCCGGGCGTGAACCCCGCGAGCCACCGTCCGCACGATCGTTCGTGCCGCCGCGCGTTCACGCTGGTCGAGCTGCTCGTCGTCATTGCGATCATCGCCATCCTGGCGGCGTTGCTCCTGCCCGCCCTGTCGGCCGCAAAGCTCCGCGCCAAGAGCATCCATTGCGTCAGCAACCTTCGCCAAACCGGCATCGGGTTCCATGCCTTCGCCTCGGACAATCTCTCGGGGCGGTTTCCGTGGCGTCTCGCGCAGAATCAGGAAGGCACCCGGGGGCGGCCCGAGGCGTGGCGGCACTTCGCGGCGGCCGGTTCGGGCCTGGGCTCGCCTAGAATCCTCGTGTGCCCCTCCGACCTGCGGCGGACGAACGCGGTGGATTTCTCCGACGGCGTGGGAGGCTTCGCCCGGATGCAGGACCGGGCGCTCAGCTATTTCGCGGGCTCCGACGCCGATCCCATCTATCCGAACAGCCTGCTCACGGGTGACACGCACCTGCGGGCCAACCGTGAGGACGGGAGCTGCGGATTCAGCTCGCTGCGACCTGCGGCCGAACTCGACGCCACGCGGGTGGACAACCTGGGCTGGACCAACCGGCTCCACGGCAAGGTGGGCAACATGGCCCTCACTGACGGCAGCGTGAAGTCGCTCGACACGCCCAAGCTCCGTCGTCTCGTCGCCGATTCCCTCCAGCCGAACCGGATCAACCACTTCATCCGGCCGAGGTGAATTCACGAACCCGGGCGCACGGTCGGGGCGAAAGGAGCAGCGCGGGCACGGCCCCATCTTTGGGTTGAATCGGGCTGCGGTTTTGGGCGTCTTGTTCCCCGACAAAAAGAGGATCCGAAAGCGGACAGGGTTGTCCCGGGAATTTCGGATCATGCACCGCCAAACATTCGCCCCTTAAAACCTCGTTGCTCCCATGTCGTTCGCTCCGGCTTCCCAGGCGCGCCTCTCACGGCGGCCTCTCTTCGTGAACTTCTTTTTCGGAATCCTCGCGCTGCTGCTGACGGGCTCGCTCCAGGCCGCTGCGGGAGATGAGCGGTGGGACGACGGCTTCGGCGGCGAAGGCGCGGGATCGGTCGTCCAAGCGTTGGCGGCGGACGGTGCCGACCTCTACGTGGGCGGCCAGTTCACCACCGTGGGCGGGGTATTGGTGTCGGCGGGGGCGCTGCCCGCGAACCATGTCGCGAAGTGGAACGGGCGCGCCTGGTCCACGCTCGGCACCGGTCTGAACGGCCAGGTGTCCGCCATCGCCGTGTTGGATGGCGACGTGTATGTGGGCGGCCAGTTCACCACGGCGGGCGGCCTCGCGGCGACGAACCTCGCGCGGTGGGACGGCACGAACTGGTTCCCGGTCGGCGGGGGCGTGAACGCGAAGGTCAATTGCCTCGTGGTCCACCAAGGCGAGCTCTACGTGGGCGGCAATTTCTCCAGGGCAGGAGCCGAGACCCATCACGGCATCGCGAAGTGGACGGGCAGCGCCTGGTCCGCCGTCGGCACGCCGCTCACCCAAGGCGCAAACATCCACTCCGTGTTGGTGCGGGACGAGGGGGTCTATCTCGCGGGCACCTTCTTCATTTTCCAAGGGCTCGACTTCTTCGGGAACATCGCCCGGTGGAACGGGTCCGCCTGGACCGGGTTTGGCGGCGCCTCGGCCATCGGCGCGGTGGACAGCGCGATCTACCAGATGGTCGAACACGAAGGGGATATTCACATCGTCGGTGGATTCTCCAAGGTCGGGGCCGTCCCCGCCGGGCGCATCGCCCGCTGGAACGGGAGCGTTTGGTCACCTGTCGGTGGCGGGTTGGGCACCACGCTGGGCGAGGCCGCGCTCGCCGCCGTATCGGTGGGCACGAACCTCTACGCGGGCGGGAGCTTCACCTCGGTCGGCGGCACGAACCTGTCGCGCTTCGCCCGGTGGGACGGCACCGCGTGGACGAGCGTGGGCGGCGGGGCCGGGGGCGAGGTCCGGGCGCTGGCCGCCATCGGCGACACGGTCTATGCGGGCGGTGCGTTCCCCAGTCTGTCGGGCGTGGCGGCCATGTTCATCGGACGCTGGAACGGCGTCAGCGGCAGCCCGCTTGGCAACTCGGTCAACGGTCCCGTCCTGGCGGTGACCCGAGGCGAAGATGGCAGTGTCTATGTGGGCGGGCAGATCAGCCGGGCCGGCGGGCAGCTCGCCAACGGCATTGCGCGCTGGGACGGCGGTGGCTGGTCGCCCTTGGGCAGCGGACTGACGAACGGTGGATTCGGCGGACTGGTCGGAGCCATCGCCGTGCGGGGCACCAACGTCTATGCCGCCGGCAGCTTCAACGTGGCCGGCGGAGTCGCCGCCACCAACATCGCGCGCTGGGACGGTTCCCAGTGGCATCCGCTCGGCGGCGGGTTGGCGGGCGGGTTCGCGACCATCCGCGCGCTGGCCGTTGCGGCCAATGGCGATCTCTACGCGGGCGGGTTCTTCACCCGGGCCGGTGCGGTGGCGGCGACGAACCTCGCGCGGTGGGACGGCACGAACTGGTTCGCCGTGGGCAGCCCGACCGGCAGCGACGGCGAAGTGCGCGCGCTCGTGGCGATCGGCAACGACGTGTATGTGGGCGGCGCGTTCAGCCGCATCGGCGGACTGGCCACCACCGGCATCGCCAAATGGAATGGCACCGCGTGGTCCGCGCTCGGTGGCGGCATGAACCAGTCCGTGCTGAGCCTGGCGGCCGACGGGAACTCCGTGATTGCGGGCGGCTACTTCACCCAGGCGGGCGGCGTCGCCGCGAACCGCGTTGCGCGCTGGAACGGCTCCGCCTGGCAGGCGCTCGGCTCCGGCATCGGCACGGTGTCGAACGACTTCGTCCACTCCCTCGCCGCGCGCGACGGACGCATCTACGCGGGCGGGCTCTTCACGAACGCGGGCAACGTCGCCACCCACTACATCGCGCACTGGGACGGCGAGGCCTGGAACGCCCTCGGCAGCGGCACGGGCAACGGCGCGCCCCCGGCCGTCTATGGACTGGCGCTCGGCGCATCCGAACTCTACGTCGGCGGCACCTTCTCCTCCGCCGGCGGCAAGCCTTCGCAGTCCTTCGCCATCTGGAATCCCGGGACGGTGGACGTGCCGACGATCTCCGCCGGACTGGCGGTGTTGCCCAACGGCAGCCGTGTGGTCCGCTGGAATTCCATTCCCGGAACCGGCTACCAGCTGCGTTTCACCGCGAACCTTTCGGAAAGCTTCGCGCCGTTCGGCGGAACGATCACGGCGAGTGGCCCCGAGACGAGCGTGACCAACGCCGCTCCCGCCCAGGGCAACGAGTTCTACCGCGTGGGCACGGTGCCCTGAGGCCCGGGCCGCGAGGGGGTGCGCTGGTTTTCCACTGGAAGGCGTGCGTGCGGCGGACCAAGGATGCGGCCGAGCATGAGCGCTTCCTCTCGCCCTCAATCCGTCGGTGGCCGCATCGCCGGAACTCTCTTCGGCCTGGTCTTCGCCGGGTTCGGCTGCGTGTTCATCGGCCTTGTCGCGTTCGGGTTCCTGCGGGATGGGGCCAAGAAGAACTGGCCCGAGGCGGAGCTGAGGATAGAGGCGGCGTCGGTGGAGCCGGGGGAACGGAGCGGCTTCGACGCGACGTTCCACTACGAGGGCTCGTTCGAGGGACGACGCCTGCGGGGCACCCGCACGGAGAACGAGGAGAGCTACCGTGATGCGGCCGCGTTGGTCGCGCGGCATCCCGCCGGATCGACGTTGCCCGCGCGGGTCAATCCGAGCGACGCGGACGAAGTGGACCTGGGCTTCGGAGATTCCGGCGGGATGCAGTGGATGGTTTTGCCGTTCTTGTTGATTCCACTGGTCTTCGTGGTGATCGGTGGCGCGGTGGTTTGGAATTCCCTGCGCCCGGCGAAGCCGAAGCAAGAATCCATCAGCGCGCTTTCCAGCGGGAAATCCGGCGTCGCGTCGCGCCGCGTCGCGTTCGGAGCCGGGCTGCTGTTCGGCGGGGTGTTCCTGGTGGTCGGCGGCGTCGCCACGTGGTTCTTGCTGGTGAGACCGGTGCGGCACGCGCTGGACTCGAGAAGCTGGGTGGCCACGCCCTGTGTCGTCGAACTCAGCCGCGTGGTGGCTTCGAGCAGCAGCGATGGCACGACCTATCGGCCGGAGATCCTCTACCGCTACGAAGTGGACGGAAAAATCCATCGCTCCAGCCGGATCGGCTTCATGCAGCTCAGCAGCAGCGGACGGGGGAGCAAGGAGGAGTTCGTCCGCGAGCACCCGGTGGGCAGCCGGACGACATGCTACGTTGATCCGCGCGATCCGGAGAACGCGGTGCTGGAGCGGGGCTTCTCGGCGTCGATGCTGTTCGGGCTGCTGCCGCTGGTGTTCTTCGGCATCGGCCTGCTCATCGTCGGGGCGATGCTGCGCAAGGCACGCGCTCCGAAGACGACGACGCTGCGGTCCGCAGTAAATCTGGAAACCAGTCGCACCTCGTCGCGCATGGAAGACAGCGTCGCCTCGGGAGATTTCGTCGTGTTGAAGCCCGCGATGTCGCCGGTGGGCAAGGCCGTGGTCGCGCTGCTGGTCGGACTCTTTTGGAACGGCATCGTCGGCGTTTTCCTCTTCCACTTCTTCAGCGACTGGCGACGCGGGCGGGCGGACTGGTTTCTCGGCGTCTTCCTGATTCCCTTCGTGCTGGTCGGGCTTGGGCTGCTGTGCTGGTTCCTCTACCAGATCTTGGCGTTGGCGAATCCCCGGCCGCGTCTTGTGCTCACGCCGGGCCGGTTGTTTCCCGGCGGCACGGTGCGCCTGCAATACGGCTTCAGCGGCGCGGTCCAACGCATCGACCGGTTGACCGCCGAACTCGTCGGTCGCGAAGCCGCCACCTATCGGCGCGGCACCCGCAACTACACGGACCGGAGCGTCTTCGCGCGCATTCCGCTGCTGGAGACGACGGACCGCGCGGCGATGCGTTCGGGCGAAGCCGAGACGGCGATTCCCCTCGATGTCCCGCCCGCCTTCAAGGGGCTGAACAACAGGATCGAATGGTTCCTCCGCGTGCGCGGCGAGATCGCGCGCTGGCCCGACGTGAACGACGAGTTTCCCGTGGACCTCACGGCCCGCGCCATTGCGGCCCAACCCTTCGTGGCCACGAGCGACCAGCCCGAACTGCTGGAGGGCGACGGTTTGCGGCTCGGTTTGAAGGGCGGACAAACCGCCTTCCTGCCCGGCGAAACGATGGAGGGCGTGGCCGCCTGGTCGTTGCCCGCCCGGCCGCAATCGGCCGAACTGCGGCTCTTCTGGTTCACCGAAGGCAAGGGCACGAGCGACTTGGAGATCGTGCGGACGGAGGTGTTCGACCTCTACGAAGCCCAAGCGGTGAAACCGTTCCGCTTCGAACTGCCGACGGGGCCGTTCTCCGTCGATGGCCGCCTTGTTTCCGTGCGTTGGGCGCTGGAGCTGGTGGTGGATGCTTCGAAGGAACGGGTGTTGCGCCGGGACTTCGTCCTGTCGCCCACGGGGCAGGCGCTGCGCATGGAAGAAGTGCCGGACGAAGCGCGCGCGAAGAAGGGGTTCCGTCTTGCGCGCGGCTGACAATCCCTTCCGCGCCACGCGGGTGGAGGCGCTGCGCTTCCGCCACGGCCCGACGGTGGACGATCTGTTGCGTCGGCTCCAGGAACAGCACGGACGCGGCGCGCTCGTGGGACCGAAAGGCCACGGCAAAACCACGCTGCTGCTCGAACTCGCCGCGCGTCTCCGCGAGCTGGGCTGGAAAACGCCGAACGTGCGGCTGGGCGAAGAGTGGCGTCGCGCGGGTGGGACCTTGGCCGAACGATTCGAGGCAGCCGCCCGGGCGGCGGGACTGGCGACGGCTTCCAAGGCGGCGGCCTTTCGGGTCGATGCGGAGATCGACGCACGGGTGGTGTGGTTCCTCGACGGCGTGGAGCAGCTGGGTTTTCTAGATTGGCGCTGGGCCCTGTCCCGCACGCGCCACGCCGACGGCTTCATCGTCACCACGCATCGTCCGGGGCGCTTGCCGTTGCTCCACGAATGCCGGACCACGCCGGAACTGCTGCACGAATTGGTGGAGGAACTTCTGGCCGTGGATGGCATCGGCCCTGTTCCCAGTGCCGACGAATGCCGCACCCTGTGGAACCGGCATAGTGGCAACCTCCGCGATTGCCTGCGCGAACTCTATGATACTTGGAGCCGCACTTAGAACGGAATTTCGCCGCTGGCCAGCCGGGCGAGGAGTTGGGCGTCGGCGGCGGGGAAGGGATAATCCGAGAGGGTTTCGCGGGTGACCCAGGCGATGGCGTGGCAGCCGATGGGTTGGGGTTCGCCCGCGACAAGGCGGCAGCGGAAGAACCGAAGGAGAACCTGCTTGTCGGGGTAGTCGTGGGAGACTTCCTCGATCAGTTCGCCGACCTCGGTTTCGATGGCGAGTTCTTCGCGGAGTTCGCGGACGAGGCAGGCTTCGAAGGTTTCACCGGGTTCGCGTTTGCCGCCGGGAAACTCCCAGAGACCGCCCAGATGGGAATCGGGCCGCCTCTGGGCAAGCAAAAGCCGGCCGTCGTGGAAGACGAGGCCGGCGGAGACTTCGACGCGCTTCATGACGGATGCCGGATTCCTGATGCCTGATACCGGATGGGCGCATCCGGCATCGGGCAACCGGGATCAGGTATCGGCGTTCACCGCCCCACGCTCTTGTATATGAAGCCGAGCTGCTCCATTTCCTTCGGGTCGAAAAGATTCCGGCCGTCGAAGACGATGGGGTGGCTGAGCGCCTTGCGGGTGCGCTGGAGGTCGAGCTTCTTGAACTCGGGCCATTCGGTGGCGATCACGAGGGCGTCGCAGCCTTCGGGCACGGCGTTCATGTCGTCCACGTAGGTCACGGAGTCCTTGAGGATCTCCTTGGCCTTTTCCATGCCCTTCGGGTCATAGACGCGGAGCTTGGCGCCGTCCTTGAGCAGCTTCTGGCAGAGCTCGATGGCGGGCGACATGCGGCAGTCGTCGGTGTTCTGTTTGAAGGCGAGGCCGAGGACGCCGATTTTCTTGTCCTTCAGCACCCAGAGCGTGTCGGTGATCTTCTTGATGAAGATGTCCATCTGGTTGGCGTTGATGCGCTGGACTTCCTTCAACAGGGCGAAGTCGTAGCCGAGGGTCTCGGAGATCTTGATGAAGGCGCTGAGATCCTTGGGGAAGCAGGAGCCGCCGAAGCCGATGCCGGCATTGAGGAAGCGGCGGCCGATGCGCTCGTCCATGCCCATGCCGTTGGCGACTTGCTCGACGTTGGCGCCGGAGGCCTCGCAGATGTTCGCGACGGCGTTGATGTAGGAGATCTTGAGGGCGAGGAAGGAGTTCGCGGCGTGCTTGATCAGCTCGGCGGAATTGATGTCCGTGACGACGATCGGGGCGTTGAAGGGGATATAGACGTCCTTCATGGCCTGGACGGCGCGGGGGCCGTTGGTGCCGATGACGATGCGGTCGGGCTTCATCAAGTCCTCTACGGCGAAGCCTTCGCGGAGGAACTCGGGGTTGCTGACGACGTCGAACTCCACCTTGGCCTTGCAATAGCGCTTGATGGTCTCGGCCACCTTCTCGCCGGTCTTCACCGGGACGGTGCTCTTGTCCACGACGATCTTGTAGCTGGTCATCGCGGCGGCGATGTCGCGGGCCACGGCCTCGATGTAGCTGAGATCGACGGAACCATCGACCTGGGGAGGGGTCGGGACGGCGATGAAGATGATGTCGGACTTTTCGACGCCCTCGGCGGTGCTACTGGTGAAGTGCAGGCGGCCGGCGGCCACGTTCTTCTTCACCATTTCCTCGAGGCCGGGCTCATAGATCGGAATGCCGCCAGCCTGGAGCATTTTCACCTTGGCCTCGTTGTTGTCGACGCAGATGACGGTGTGGCCGACTTCGGCGAAGCAGGTTCCGGTGACGAGTCCGACGTATCCAGTTCCGATGATGGTCAGTTTCATGGGGTTGCCTATTTTTTGCTGTCCGCGGTGTATCGGATCAAATCCGCCACGGGTTCACTTTTTGGTTATGTGATTTGTGTTATTGCGCATCCGCCGGGCAAAGACCGTCCTTTGGGGGGACGATCCCTGAGGAGGATCAAAGCTTGGGGGCGGTGCCGGGAGCCTCCGGCGCGAGACCCGGCAGGGCGACGGGAGCGGCGGTGGGCACGCTCTTGGCGAGGTCGGGGAACTGGGCGAGGAGTTCCTGGCGGCGTTCGTTGGCCTCGGCGGCCCAAGGATCGTAGGGACCGGCGTTGGCGAGATCCTGGTAGAGGCGGTAGGCGGCCTCGTTGCGGCCTTCGGCGCTGTGGATGCGGCCGAGGGCGAGCTTGGCCTGCGGAGCGACGGTTTCCTCGGGGAACTGGCTGATGACCTCCTGATACTTGGAGGCGGCTTCGGCGCGTTTGCCCTGGGCGTCGAGGCTGGCTCCGAGCCCGTAGGCGGCGGCGGCCTGGATGGAGGGGAGGGAAGAATGTTCGGCGAGCCGGGTGAACGCGGT
>CAMLMI010000177.1 GCA_946480965.1 uncultured Verrucomicrobiales bacterium
CGCGGCGGCGGTGTTCCTCTGGCGCTGGCTGGACGGTTCCACCGGCACCGTGGTGACGGCCAAGGCCGGAGTCGGCATGGCCGTGCTCGGCATCGTGGCGCTGCTGTCCTTCCTGCTCGGCAAATACGCGGCGGGCGTGGCGCGGTTGAACGGCGAACGTCTGGTCGGCCCCGGCGGCGCGTATCTGCTGCTCGGTTCCGTGGTGTGCGTGGCGGTGCTGGCCGGTGCGCTGGTGCCGGACATGGCCGGGTATCCGCAATGGGACCGCCACATCGCCCGGGCCTTGGTCGTGGTGATCGGGCTGATCGCGCTGGAAACCTTCGTCACGCTGCTCGCCGAGATCTACCGTCCGCGCCTCAAGGGCAAGGCCGCGCGCCTGATCTACGACAGCCGCTTCGTCGGCATCGTCGGCCAGCCGGATTCGCTCTTCCGCACCGCCGGCCAGGCGCTGGACTACCAGTTCGGCTTCAAGGTGTCGGAGACGGAGTTCTTCCGCTTCCTCAAGCGCTACTTCCCGGCGTTGTTGCTGGCGCAGATCGTCATCCTCTTCGTCTCGACCAGCTTCGTGTTCCTCCAGCCGGGCGAAGAGGGCTTGCTGGAGCGGTTCGGCCAGCGCGTCGAGGGCGGTTCGCTGAAGCCCGGAGTCCATTTCAAGCTCCCGTGGCCCATCGATTCCGTGCAGCGCTTCAACACCAAGGAAGTCCACAGCTTGAATGTGGGCTTCGTGCCGGACGACGACCACGGCAACGCGCCGATCCTCTGGAACGTGGCCCACTACAAGGAGGAGTTTAACCTCCTCGTCGCCAGCCGGGAGCCCGTCTCGACCAACGCGACCGGCGACATCGCCGTGCCCGTCAGCCTGCTCACGGTGAGCATCCCCGTGCAGTTCCAGATCAAGGACGTGGAGAAGTGGGCCTACAACTTCGTCAACGCCTCCAACACGCTGGAGAAGCTCGCCACCCGCGAGGTGGTCCGCCACCTCGTCTCCGCCGATCTGAACGAGCTCATGTCCACCGGCCGCGAACAGGCGGCGAAGGAGCTGAAGTCGCTCATCCAGGCGCGCGCCGACGAGCTGCAGCTCGGTGCGGACATCGTCTTCGTCGGTCTTCAGGACATCCATCCGCCGACCAAGGTGGCCGGTGCCTACCAGGCCGTGATGGGCGCGCGCCAGCAGGTGGAGGCCAAGCGTCTCGCCGCCGAAGGCTACGCGGCCAAGACCGTTCCGCTGGCCGAGGCCGAAGGCGAGAAGACGATCAACGAAGCCCAGGCCTACGCCGCCCAGCGCATCGCCGGAGCCCAGGCGATCTCCGCGCGGTTCACGAACCAGATCGCGGCCTATCAGGCGTCGCCCAACGTCTATCCGACCCGCGAATATCTCCGCGCCTTCGCCGCCGCCACCGCCGGTTCCCGCAAGATCGTGGTGGCCACGACCAACAGCCACGAGATCGTCCAGCTCAACCTCGAGGAACGGATGCGCAGCGATCTCCAGGACGTCTATATCGCCCCGACCACCCGCGAACAGGCCGCCGCAGCGGCCGCCGCCGAAAAGAAGTAACTCCTCCCCCGATTTTTCCCCGACATGAAGAAGTCTTCCCTCTCCTTGGTCGCCGGCCTTGTGCTGGCCGTGATCTTCGGTCTCCGGATGGTCTGCTTCCAGGTCCGCGTGACCGAGGTGGCGCTCGTGACCACCTTCGGCAAGCCCACCGCGCCGCACACGGAGCCGGGCCTGAAGTTCAAGCTGCCCTGGCCCATCCAGGACGTGCTGAAGTTCGACAAGCGCGTGCAGAACTTCGAGGGCAAGTTCGAGGAGACCCCGACGCGCGACGGCTACAACCTCCTCGTCTCCGTCTATGCCGGCTGGCAGATCGTCGAGCCCGCCAAGTTCCGCGAGGCTTTCGTGGACGGCTCCATGACCCGCGCCCAGGCCACGCTGGAAGAGCGGTTCCGCAGCGCCAAGAACGCCGTCGTGGGCCAGCATCCGTTCTCCGACTTCGTGTCCACCGACCCGCAGCGGCTGAAGTTCGCCGAGATCGAGCAGAAGATCCTCGAGTTCGTGCGGCAGGACATCCAGGAGCGCTACGGCATCAAGATCGCCTTCCTCGGCATCAAGCGCCTCGGCCTGCCCGAGAGCGTCACCCAGAAGGTCTTCGAGCGGATGACCGAGGAACGCCAGCGCGTCACCCAGAAGCTCCAGGCCGACGGCGAGCGCGAATCCATCAGCATCCGTTCCGCCGCCGACCGCGAGCGCGCCCGCATCCTGGCCGAGGCCGAGGCCAAGGCCACCGCCATCCGCGGTGCGGCCGACGCCGAGGCGGCCCAATACTACGCCAGCTTCGAGAAGAATCCCGAGCTGGCCATCCTGCTCCAGAAGCTCGCCGCGCTGGAGGCCTCCTTGAAGGACCGCGCCACGCTCGTGGTCGATCCGAACACCCCTCCGTTCGACCTGCTCGCCCCGCAGAACAAGGTCGGCGGCGCCAACCGGAAGTGAGCCATGAGCGATCCCAAGAAGCCTCATTCCGATCATGGCCACGGCCATGACCACCACGAACACGGCGACGACTGCGGTTGCGACCACGATCATGGGCACAAGGAAGGCGAGATCGTCCTGAAGAAATCCGCCGCCGCGAAGCCCGCCGCCGAGCCGCTGGAAATGGTCGAGGACACCGGCACTCGCGCCCTGTCCGAGGCGCTCAAGAGCAGCTTCGCCATCGTGCGCTGGCTGATGGTCGTGCTGGTGGTGCTCTTCGTGTTCTCCGGCGTCTTCACCGTGGGGCCGCAGGAGCGCGCCATCGTGCTGCGCTTCGGCAAGCCCCTGGGCGCGGCCGACCAGCAACTGCTCGGTCCCGGCCTCCACTTCGCCTTTCCCCGCCCGGTGGACGAGGTGGTGAAGATCCCCGCCACCCAGATCTACACGGTGCGTTCCTCCGTCGGCTTCTACAACTGGCCCGCCGAGCTGGAGGCCCTGGGCGAGAAGCCCCAGCCCGCGCCCGCTCTCAACCCGATGATCGACGGCTACACGATCTCGGGCGACGAGAACATCCTCCACGTCCGCGCCACCGTGCGCTTCACGCTGGAGCGCCCGCTCGACTACGTCTTCCAGTTCGTCGCCGCCAGCAACGCGGTGCAGCACGCGCTCGACAGCGCGCTGGTCTTCGCCTCGGCGCAGTTTCCGGTGGACCAGGCGCTGCGGCTGAACCAGGCCGGTTTCCGCGAGCGGATCACCGCCCGCCTGGACCAGCTCGTCGCCGCCCAGGGCCTCGGCATCCGCGTCGAGCCCGTCGATGTCGTGGTCGAACCGCCGCTGGTGGTGAAGCCCGCCTTCGACGCCGCCCTCGCCGCCGAGGCCGAGCGGAGCAAGGCGGTCAACGCCGCGCGCGGCTACGAGAACGCCCTTCTCAGCAAGGCCGAGGGCGAGGCCAAGGCCGTGGAGAACCAGGGCCAGGCCGATGCCCGCAAGATCGTCACGCAGGCCTCGTCCGAGGCGCAGTATTTCCGCGACCGTTTGCAGGAGTTCGAGCGCAACCCCGAGCTCTTCCGCCAGCGTCTCCTGACCGAGGCCATGAGCCGCGTGCTCACCAACACCCAGGACAAGTTCCTCCTGCCCGCCTCCGCCGGTGGCGCGTCGCGCGAACTGCGCCTACTCTTGAACCGCGAGCCGTCCAAGCCGCCCCAACCGGTCTCCGCCGACCCGCAATAAACCCGAAGTTCCCGCCGTCATGAACGTCTCCACCAAAGCCAGCGCCCACGCGGATCACGGCCACGCCCACGACCATGACCACGGTCATCACCACCACGACGATGATTGCGGCTGTGGCCACGACCATTCGCATTCCGAGGTCCATCTGGGCCGGACGATCCTCGGTCTGATCCTCGTGCTGAACGCCTACGTCGTGGGCCTGCTCTTCCCCGAGTTGAAGCTGGTCGGCGGCTACAGCTCGATGATCGGCGCGGCCATCCTTGGCTACCCGATCGTCATGAGCGCGCTGAAGGACCTGCGCCGCTCGACCCTCAGCACGAACACGCTGGTCGCCCTGGCCGTCGTCGCCTCGTTCGCCAGCGGCAACTACGAGGAAGCCGGCTTCGTCGCCTTCTTCATGTTGCTCGGCGAGATCATCGAGACCCGCACCGCCGACGGCGCCCGCCAGTCCATCGAATCGCTCATCAAGCTCACGCCCACGAAGGCCCGCCGCGTGACCGCCAACGGCGAGGAAGAAGTCGCCACCAAGGATCTCCGCGTTGGCGACGTCATCCGCGTCCGCCCCGGCGACAACGTCGCGGCCGACGGCACGATCACCAGCGGCCAGGGCTCCTTCAACCAGGCCAACATCACCGGCGAATCGCTTCCCGTGGACAAGAAGCCTGGCGACGAAGCCTTCGCCGGCACGATCAACCTCACCGGCGTGCTGGAGATCAAGGTCAGCCGCGCCGGCCAGGACACCACGCTCGGCCGCGTCCGCGACCTGATCTTGGCCGCCGAGAAGACCAAGCTTCCGATCATGCGGATCATCGACCAATACATGGTCTATTACACCCCGCTGGTGCTGCTGATCGGCGCGCTCGTCTGGGCCTTCACCTACGATCTGGAGCGCGTCATCGCCGTCTTCATCGTCTCTTGCCCCTGCGCCTTCGTCTTGGCGACGCCGACCGCGATGGTCGCCGCGCTCTCCGCCGCCGCGCGCCTCGGAATTCTGATCAAGAACGTCGCCGACATCGAACTGGCCGCGCGCATCAACGCCTTCGTCTTCGACAAGACCGGCACCCTCACCACCGGCAAGCTCGCCGTGAGCCGCCTGAATCCGTTGAACGGCGTCACCCCCGCCGAACTGCTCCGCGTCGCCGCTTCCGCCGAGAAATACAGCAACCACCCGACCGCCAAGGCGCTGGCCAATTTGTCCGCCGAAGCCGGCGTCGGCCTGGCCGAGCCGCAGGATTTCGCCGAGACCGCCGGTCGCGGCGTGCAGGCCAAGGTGGACGGAACGCTGGTCACCGTGGGCCGCGCCCAGTGGCTCAAGGACAACGGCGTCACCGAGGACTTCATGGCGTCGGTCGATCTGAACGAGACCGAGGGCTACAGCCTCATCTTCGTCGCCCGCAACGGCCAGTGCATCGGCTGGGTCGGCCTCCAGGACCAGACCCGCGACGAAGCGCGCGAGTCGTTGGCCGAACTGAAGGAAGTCGGCGTTCGCCGCGTAGCCATGGTCAGCGGAGACCGCCAGCCGGTCGCCGTGCGCGTGGCCAAGGAGATCGGCTGCGAAGAGGTCGTCGGCGACTGTCTGCCGCAGAACAAGGTGGAGTTCGTCCGCAACACCAAGGCCAAGGGCTACCGTGTGGCGGTGGTCGGCGACGGCGTGAACGACGCCCCGGCGCTGGCCGCCGGCGATCTCGGCATCGCGATGGGCGCGGCCGGATCGGAGGTCGCCATCCACAGCGCGACGATAGCGCTGATGAACAACGATCTTCGCCGTCTGCCCTTCTTGGTGAAGCTCTCGCGCCAGACCCGCGCGGTCATCAACCAGAACTTCCTCATCGGCATCCTCTTCGTCATCGGCGGCCTCGTCCTCGCGGCGATGGCCTACATCAACCCGATCGTCGCGGCGCTGGTCCATGTGGTCGGCTCGCTGGTCGTCGTCTTCAACAGCTTCCGCCTCGTCCGCAGCGGCGAGGAACTGGAGCCCTACCAGCCGCTCGCCCCCGCGAACGACGGCCACGACCACGATCATTCCGGCCATTCGCACAGCCACGGCGAAACCAAGTCTATCCAGTTCAAACCCCGGCCGGCTTGATCGGACGCGAGTTCAGGCCCATGCCGAAGATCACCCAGATTGCCGCCGCTGCCTGGCCCTTCAGCACGAAGATGCTGAGCCGTCTGGCGTGGCATTCGACGGCGCTCGGGGCGTTCATCGTCGGAACCTTCGGGGACAAGGCTCTGTTTTCCATCAATGATCCGACCAATCCGCAGCCGCTGGTGAAACGGGCCGATCCGTATGAGGTAAGACACACGGCCTACGATGAACTGCTGCCGGCCGATGTTTACGCGGAACTGGCGGTCACAGGATTGGATGGATTCCAGTTCTTGTCGCGCGAGGAATACGGCCGCGCTTTCGGTGACGAGCCTTGGGGCTCCACCAGTCCGGTGGATCAAGCGTTGATCTCGGGGCTGACGAACAAGCTGCCGGTTCGTCATCCCGGAACGGGATCGATCCTCGGGTTCGCCGACAAGAAGATCGTTTCCTACAGGCTTTCGCCGCAGGGCCTGGAGCAGATGGCGGAGGCGAAAGCCAAGTCGGGACAGGCTCTCACCGCCTTGTTGGCCGTAGCCGACGGAGTCTATTACGGCACCAACCAAGGGGATGTGATGTTCCTGCCGGTCATGGCACAAGGATTCGGCAAGCAGCAGAAGGTGTTGTCGTTCCGGCAGCCGGTTCATTCGCTGCGAACCGACGGGGCGAGGTTGTTTGTTGGACGGCTGGGCGGCGTGGCTGTGGTGGCGCGTCAGGATGGCGAATTACGCGTTGGAGCCGAGCGGCAGACCGCGTGTCGTTCCTTGGCGCTGGTTGCTGACCGCTGGCTGCTGCTCAACCAAGGGCTCCACGGATTGGCCGTTCTCGACACGGCTGGTGAAAAGCTCACGAGCGTCGCCGAGCATAAGCTGGAAGGCGATGCAGCGGATCTGCTCGTTGCTTCGTCGGATGGCGTCCACGCGCTGGCCCTCTGCACCGACGCAAACACTCTTCGGTTCCTCCGGATCGACTACACTTCCTGAAATGGCTCTTCCGATGACAACACAGACCTCTGCGCCATCCGGCATCGGGCATCCGGCTTCTTCGGCCGAAAACATCGTCGCCGTGCGCGGCCTGACCAAGGTCTTCAAGGACTTCTGGGGCCGGCCCAAGGCGCGCGCCGTGGACAACGTCGATTTCGAGATCCGCAAGGGCGAGGTCTTCGGCTTGCTCGGCCCCAACGGCTCCGGCAAGTCCACCACCATCAAGATGCTCCTCGGGTTGCTCAACCCGACCAAGGGCCACATCGAGATCTTCGGCCATTCGCCGCGTCATGTGCAGACCAAGTCGCGCATCGGCTACCTCCCGGAGGAGTCCTACCTCTACCGCTACTTGAGCCCGACCGAGACGCTGGAGTTCTTCGGCAACCTCTTCGACCTCTCGGCCGAGGAACGCCGCAAGCGCGCCGAACAGCTCATGGACATGGTGGGCCTCAACCAAGCCCGCACCCGCGTCGTCGGCGAGTTCTCCAAGGGCATGCAGCGCCGCATCGGCCTGGCCCAGGCGCTGATCAACGACCCCGACCTCGTCATCCTCGACGAGCCCACCGCCGGTCTCGACCCCATCGGTTGCCGCGAGGTGAAAGACCTGATCCTCGCCCTAGCCCGGCGTGGGAAGACGGTCATTCTCAGCAGCCATCTGCTCTCGGATGTCGAAGACGTCTGCGACCGCGTGGTCATCTACTACGGCGGCAAGATCCAGGCGAAGGGCACGCTCAAGGAGCTGCTGACCGAGCGCGATTCCGTCCGCATCACCACGCCGCCCTTGCCGCGTGAAACGATGGAGAAGGTGCTGGCCACCATCCGCACCGACGTGGCCGAAGACCGCATCCGCATCGACAACCCGACGCAGAACTTGGAGAGCTACTTCCTCGGCGTCGTCCAGCGCGCCCGCGCCGAAGCCGAGACCTCCGGTGCCACTTCCGGCAACCGCGTCGCCGCTTATCTCCAGGGCGATGCCGAAGCCTCCACCGTCCGGGCCGAAGCCCAGACCGCCAAGGTGCTGGACCGTCTGATGGCCGCGACTCCGGCCAAGGAAGCTCCCGCCGCTCCGGCTTCGACTCCGGTTCCAGCACCGGAGAACGCCAAGCTCGCCGCGCTCACCCAGAGCCCGTCCGCTCCGGCAATTCCTGCTTTGGAGCCTACGGTTAATCCCGAAGCCGCGAAGGCCGAAGACCTGGCTAAGGCCAACGACAAACTGTCGTCGCTCCTCGGCGGCAAGAAACCCTGATCCATGGCCGATTCCCGGAAACAGTTCGCCCTGTTCGAGAGCCCGACCGGTGCTGTGCAGGCTTTGCCGCTCGGGTTCTCGTGGTTCGCCGCGCTGCTGCCGATGGTTTGGGCGTTCTCCCGCCAACGCATCGCGCTCGGCCTGTCCCTGCTGGCCTTGAATTCGGCCGTGGGCGGAATCGCCCTTTCGGCGCGCGATACCGGCGCGGATTGGGTCGTGCTTGCTCTGCGCGTTCTGGTGGCCCTCCTGATCGGCTGGTGGATCGGCCGACACGCCACCGAGCTGGCCGGGGAAGCGCTGGAGATCCGGGGCTGGAACTTTCGGGGAACATTGCCCGCCGCTTCCGCCGCCTCCGCCTGCACTCTCTACAAGGCCGGTTCGCCCGACCTGGTGAAGTCCCGCGCGGCGTTGGCTCCGCGTTCGGTCGGATTGGTCCCGCGTTCCTGCCAGTCCATCGCGGCCATCGCCGGGCTGACGTGGAAGTCGGCCATGCGCTTCCGGCTCTTCTGGGTGATGATGGGTCTGCTGCTGCTCTGCGTGACGGCGTTGCCGCTCATGTTGAAGCACGACGGCACCGCGCGCGGCTTCATCCAGATCATGCTCACCTACACGCTGAGCACGATCACGGCGTTGCTCGGCTTCTGCACGCTCTGGACCGCCTGCGGCACCCTCGCGAAGGACATCGAGGAATGCCAGATGCAGATGGTCGTGACCAAGCCCGTCGCCCGCTGGCAGGTCTGGCTCGGCAAATGGCTCGGCCTCGTCTCCCTCAACGCCGTGCTGCTCGCCGTCGCCGGAGTCTGCATCTACGCGATGCTGACCTACCGCTATTCGCAGTTGCCGCCGCCGCTCCAGGAACAGCTCCGCAACGAGGTTTTCGTCGCGCGCGGTTCGCTCAAGGAAGCGCCTCAGGACATCGAGGAAGACGTGAGGCGCATCACCGATGAAAGGGTGCGCAGCATGGGTGGCTCGCAGGTTTCGGCCGTGGACCGGGAAGAAGTTCGCCGCCAGGTCCGCGCCAAGCTGGAGGCCGAGCAGACCGTCGTGCCGCCC
>CAMLMI010000178.1 GCA_946480965.1 uncultured Verrucomicrobiales bacterium
CGTCTTCATTGCGGGGAAGTAAACGGGCCGGAGCTTGGCCGCGTCAATCCGCCGCCCGGATGGATGGTGGTCTCAATCTTTCTCTTCTTCCTGATCAAGGCTCCTCAGGGAATCAGAGGAAGATGAAACGCGAGATCAGGACGCTGCTTCCGCATCGTCGGCCCTTGGTCATCCGCCGATGCAGCTCATCGTCCGCTCCGGCTGACGGAAGCCCGGTTCGCCAATGTGGTGGCGCGCTTCCTTGCCCCGCACGACAGCGCGCAGAAACTCGGCGATGTCGTCATCCGTCGCCTCGCTTCGTAGCCGCGTGCGAAGGTCGTGTTCGTGCAGGCTGAAGAGGCAGGTGCGGATCTGGCCATCGGCGGTGAGCCGGATGCGGTTGCAGTGGCCGCAGAACGGTTCGCTCACCGGCGCGATGATGCCGATCTCGCCGCGTCCGTCGCGGAAGCGCCAACGCCGAGCGGTTTCGGCCGCGTGGCTCGGCGCGACCGGCTCCAGATCGTGCATCGCGCCGATCCGCTCCAAAATCTCCTTCGACGGCACGACCAGATCGCGTTGCCATGCCCGGCTGGAATCCAGCGGCATGAACTCGATGAAGCGCAGGCTCAGTTCCCGGTCTCGGGCGAACCGGGCCAACGCTTCGATCTCATGGTCGTTCATTCCCCGGATCAGCACCGCGTTGATCTTCACCGGCTCCATGTCGAGGCTCCGGGCCAGATCGATGGAGCGCAGCACGGAGTCCAATCCGTCGCGGCCCGTCATCTTCCGGAAATTCTCCCGATCCAATGAATCGAGGCTGAAGCTGACGCGGCCCAGTCCGGCCTCGTGCAGCGCGGTGCCCTTGCCGGGAAAGAGAAAGCCGTTGGTCGTCATGGCCAGATCCCGGATGCCGGGAGTCGCGGCGATCATCTTCACCAGCCGCTCGATCTCGCGCCGCAAGAGCGGTTCGCCGCCGGTCAAACGAATCTTGTCCACGCCGAGCCCGGCGGCGATGCGGACCACGCGCGCGATTTCCTCGTAGGAAAGAATGCGCGCGGGCGGAGCCCATTCGCGATGGATGGGCTTTGAGTCCTTGGGAGAGGCGGCGAACCGGCCCCGGTAGAATTCCGCCGCCGCCTCCGTTTCCGGAAGGCAGTAGAGGCAGCGGAAATTGCAGCGGTCCGTGACGCTGATCCGCAGATCGCGGATCACGCGCCCGTGGGAATCGACCAGCGCGCGCTCCGTGGTCGGCACCGCGCCCCGAACGGCGGAGGTCACGGTGGGGCCGACGGGGAGCATGGCTTTACTGTCCCGGAGGATTGGCGGGCGCGTTGGTCGTGCCCGACTGAATCGTGGCGGAGCCGTCCTGCTTGAGGTCCACCTTGAGGCCGGTGTCGTTCGTCGAGACGGGCTTCTCGCGGAATCCTTCGTTGAGGATCTGGCCGCCCTTCTTCTGGTCGGTCGTGTAGATGCCGCGGCGAATCCAGTCGAGACGGCGGGCGATGGCGAGCTGTTCCTTGAGCTTGCTGACCTGTTCGCGGAGCGCGGCGAGATCGTTGAACTGGCGCTCCAGTTCCGCCTTCTCGGCCTGGAGGCGTTTGAGTTCCTTGAGGAGAAAAGCCTTCTCGCCCTCGGACGTGGCGAGCTTCTTCTCGGTGTCGGCGATCTGGGTGTCGAGCTTGGTGATGGCGCCCTTGAGGTCGTTCATCTCGACCTCGAGGTTCTCCCGGTCCTTGGTGAGCTGGGCGATCTGCTCGTCGCGGCGGGCGATCTCGGCCTCGGCTTTCTGGGCGGCGGCGGCGGCCTCGGTGCGGGTCTTGGCCAGCGTGCTGTCGAGGACGCTGACGGTGTTGCTCATCGCTTCCAGCTCGCCCACGCGGACCACGAGATTGGTCTCGAGGATCATGTTCACGTTCTTCTGCTCGTTGAGGTCCGACCGCACGGAGACGACCTCGTTGGAGAGTCGGCCGATCTCGTGGGCCCGGTTCGTCGCGAGCGCCTGTTCGGCCTCGAGGTTTTGGTTCAGTTTCACCAGTCCGATCCCGAGGCCGATGGCCACGAGGATCAGGATGATCACCGCCGCTTTCAGTTTCATAACTTGCTTAGTCTGGGCCAACTTCGACGCCTTTCAAGCCCCGCCACGGGCACCGGAAACGGTCCGGTCCTTGCCGCGCGGAGCGACGGCCCCTAGATTCGGCGCATGGAAATTCCGTGCGAACTGGGAGTCATGACGCTGCCCCACGCGACGCTGTTCCCGCAGGCGATGCTCCCGCTCTACATCTTCGAGCCGCGTTACCGGCGGATGCTGGCGGACGCGCTGGAGAGCCACCGCATGTTCGTCATCGCCATGCAGCGGCCCGGTTCGCAGCGGGAGTCGCCCTCGAAGGTCGCAGGTTTGGGCATGATCCGCGTCTCGGTGGAGAACAAAGACGGCACCTCCCACCTGATTCTTCACGGTTTGATGCGCGTGAAGCTGGAAAAGACCGTCCGATACAAGCCCTACCGCATGGCCCGCATCCGGCCGCTCATGCCGGAACGCGGCGACAACGTGCATGTGGACGCGCTCGTGGCCCGCATCCGCGACCTGGTTTCGGAACGGGTGAAGATGGGCTTCGATTTCCCGTTCTCGATCAACACCGAGAAGGCGCCGGGCAAGGACGACGCCAACAACGTCGTCACCGCCAAGGACGTCGTCTCCTACCTCGAACGCGTGCAGGACCCGGAGCAGGTGGCCGACCTCGTGTCGTGCGCCATGCTGGCCGGCTCCGACCAACGACAGGAAATCCTGGAAACCCTGGAGATCGAGCCCAGGCTCCGGCGTCTGATCCATTTCCTGATGAACGAGGCCAGGAAACCCAAGAAGAAGAAATGAGCCAATCCCCTTTCGACGAGGAGCGTCTGGCCAATGCCGGCCAGGAAGAGATCATGGCCGCGCTCTTCACCGACATGGTTTCCCAGCTGGCGGGCACCGCGCTGGTCTTCCTGGGCCGCCTGCCGCATCCGGAAACCGGCGAGACCGTGATCGACCTGGCCTCGGCCAAGATGTTCATCGATCAACTGGAGATGCTGGAGTTCAAGACCCGGGGCAACCTTGGTGCGGAGGAAACCCGCGCGCTGCAAGAAGGCATCGCCGCCACCCGCCAGGCCTTCGCCGAGGAGATGGAGTCCCACGTGGACGGCAGTTCCCCCGAAGCGCCGATCCTCAAGCCCGGCGACCGCTGAATCGCCTCACCAAAGGCACGGGCTGCACAAAATGGAAGGGCGGACCACGACCTCGCTTTGCGCCACTTTGTGGCCAATCCCCGCTACGGGATCCGCACCCGAAACAGCGTCGAGGTCGCTCCCGGCTCGGCGTTGGTGAAGGCGTAGTTCGTCGTCGCCGACCAAGCCGCGCCCAACTCGCTCCAGTGCGGCAAGGCGACGCTGCCTTCCACCCGATAGTTCAAGTTGCTCGGCCCCGACCATTCCAACTGGTTGGTGGCCCGGAGCGTGAGCTGCGGGGCGGGCACATCCACGAGGTTCGTCACGGCGAACTGGATGCGGAAATCCTTCACCACCGCCATGTGCTGCATTCCGGAGACACCCGAATCGCCCGCCTGCGCCGGAGCCGCGTCGGCCAATGGCGTGAAGACCCGCGTGTCGAAGACCAAGCCGTCCGCGAACGATTGCACGCCGATCACGGTGGGAACCTGGTTGGTCGAAAAGGTGAAGCTGGCGAAGAGGTGGTCGTAGGGGCTGCTGCGGCCGGCGTTCGTGTCGGGATCGCCCTGCTGATCGGTGGGGAAGGGGGCCGTGTCGAGGAAGCTGCCGAGCGTGGCGATGGCCGCTTCGGTCGTGCTGTAGGTGTTCAGGTCGCCAGCCACGACGACCCAGGCGTTGGCCGGGAAGTTCGTGGCGATCTGGCTCTTCAACTGGAGGGCTTGGTTGTTCCGGCGGTTCCGGTCGGAGGTGCTGTTGCTGGCCTTGAGGTGGACGCTGACCACGTAGAGATCGTTGGTCCCCGGCACGTCGATCCGCGCCCAGGCGAAGCCGCGATCCGGAATCTCAAGATCGTCCCAAGATCCGCTTTGCGTGATCGGCCAGCGGCTGATGACGCCGTTGGGAATCGTGTAGCCCGCGCCGCTTTCGCGGAACCACGCCGAGCCGTTCGTCCGCGTGATCTGGTCCACCAGCGATTGGATCGCGGCGGCGGAACGGTTGCCGTAGTTGAATTCCTGGATCGCGACGATGTCCGGCTTCAACCCCTGGAGGATGCGGATTCCCGGAGCGTCGTAGTTTTGTCCGGTGCCGGACGAAAGGTTGGCCGCGACGATGCGGACCACCGCGTTGCTGGTCGTCGCCACGGCCACCGGCTCCGCCCAAACGGGTTGCAGGGCGGCGGCGCCGACGAGCGCAAGGGTCCAGCGACGAAACGACATCGCCCTCGAATTTGCCGCAGTCCCGTGCGCCGCGTCCACGCTCCATTCCGGTCCGGAAAGTGCCGGAAGAATCGCTAGACGGTGGGGGCGGGCTTCCTTAGGTTGCGCCCATGTCGAAGGCGGCAAAAACAGCCGCATCGTCGTCCGTCCCCGTGGACGACATGCCGTTTGAACAGGCGCTCCAGCAGCTCGAAAGCATCGTGGAAACGATGGAAAACGACGAGCTTCCGCTGGAAGCGTTGCTGTCCCGCTATGAGGAGGGGTCGAAGCTGGCCAAAGTCTGCCAGACCCGCCTCGCCGCGGCCGAGCTGAAGATCCAGCAACTGGAAAAATCCGCCGGAGGCGACCTCGCCGTTCGTCCCGTCTCCTTCGACGCTTCCGCAGAATAACAGCCCTATGAGTCGATTCCTCGACATGGTGGACAACCCGTCCCACGTCAAAAAGCTCACGCCCGACCAGCTGGTCCAACTCGCGCAGGAAGTGCGCGAGGAACTGATCACCAAGCTCGCGGCCAACGGCGGCCATCTCGGCCCCAACCTCGGCGTCGTGGAGTTGACCATCGCCATGCACCGCGTGTTCTCCACGCCCACCGACAAGTTCGTCTGGGACGTGAGCCACCAGGTCTATGTCCACAAGCTGCTGACCGGCCGGAAGGACCGCTTCCACACCATCCGCACCACCGACGGCCTGAACGGCTTCGCCCTCCGCACCGAGAGCGAGCACGACTGCTACGGCGCGGGCCACGCCGGCACCGCCATTTCCGCCGCCCTCGGCATGTGCGCCGCGCGCGACCAGCGCGGATCGGCCGAACACGTCGTCTGCGTCTTCGGCGACGCGGCCATGACCAACGGCGTCACCTTCGAGGGCCTGAACAACATCGCCCACACGACGAAGAAGTTCATCGGCATCCTCAACGACAACGAGTGGTCCATCGCCAAGAACGTCGGCGCCATCGCCAACTACCTCGGCAAGCTCACCACCAACCCGCGCTACAACAAGATTGCGGGCGACCTTGCCTCGTTCGTGAAGCGCCTTCCGGCGGGCGACTTCGCCTCGAAGCTCGGCCACAAGGCGCAGGAGTTCATCAAGGGCGCGGCCCAGGCGGTCTCGCTGGAGCAGACGCCCGGCGGCAGCCCCGGCACCGATGGTCGCGGCGGCGGCGGTCACGGCAGCGCGGTGTTGTTCGAGGAAATGGGCCTCCGTTACCTAGGCCCCATCGACGGCCACGATCTCCCGCTGCTCATCAGCACGCTGGAATTCGCCAAGACCTTCGACGAGCCCATCGTCATCCATGTCCTGACCAAGAAGGGCAAGGGCTTCGAAGCCGCGCTGAAGCATCCCGAGAAGTTCCACGGCCTCGGCTCCTACAACGTGGAGACCGGCGAAACCCCGGCGGCCAAGCCCGGCACGCCGCCCGCCTACCAGGACGTCTTCGGCCAGACCTGTGTCCGTCTCGCGCAGAAGGATTCCTCCGTCGTCGGCATCACCGCCGCCATGCCCACCGGCACCGGCTTGAAGCATCTGGAGAAGCACATGCCCGGCCGTTACTACGATGTGGGCATCGCCGAGGAACACGCCGTGATCTTCGCCGCCGGCATGGCCACGATGGGCTTCCATCCCATCGTCGGCATCTACAGCACCTTCCTCCAGCGCGCCTACGACTGCATCCACCACGACGTGTGTTTGCAGGACCTGCCCGTCATCTTCTGCATGGACCGCGCCGGCCTCTCGGCCAACGACGGCCCCACGCACCACGGCCTCTTCGACATCGCCTACCTCCGCTGCTTGCCGACGATCATCGGCATGTCGCCCAAGGACGAGGACGAGCTGGTGGACATGATGTTCACCGCCACGCACCAGAAGCATCCCGTCGCCATCCGCTACCCGCGCGGCAACGCCGAGGGCGTGCCCATCAAGGAAACCCCGGCCATCCTCGAGATCGGCAAGGCCGAAGTGACCCGCCCGTTCGCCAACAAGGGCGGGAAGAAGATCGCGCTCTTCGGCCTCGGCCAGATGCACGGCCTGGCCAAGAAGGCCGCCGAGCAGCTCGCGGCTGAAGGCCACGACGTCGCGGTCATTAATCCCCGCTTCTTCAAGCCCATCGACGCTGGCACGCACGCCTTCTACGGACGTGCCGCCGATGTCGTCGTCACCTTCGAGGACCACGTCCTCATGGGCGGTTACGGCAGCGCCGTGCTGGAATGCTTCAGCGACGAAGGCGTCACCACGCCCGTCGTCCGCATCGGATGGCCCGACCAGTTCATCGAGCACGCCAGCAGCGTGGACTATCTCCGCGCCAAGCACGGCCTGACCGTCGAGAACGCCGTGGCCCAGGCCAAGTCGATCCTGAACGGCACCAACCATACGGTGCCCGCCGGCGTCACCCCGCTGGCCAAGGTCGGCTGAAGCCCGTCCCGTTTCCGAAAACAAAAGGCCGACAGCCCGCGCTGTCGGCCTTTTTCGTGGTGGCGCTGCTCCTGTGGAGGAACCGCCGCCTTATCGCTCCGACGGCTCCAGGAACCGGAACATGGTGTCGCCATGTTTCATCTGCTTCCGTTCGGACCACGCGGCGGGAATCGTCAGCGTGTCGCGCTTGGTGTGGCCCAGCACGAAGAGCCCGCCTTCGGCCAGCAGCTTCGGCAGGTGCGGATCGTCGAGCAGCTTCTGGGCGAAGGATTGGGACTTCTTCCCCACGTTCTTCTCGCCGTAGGGGGGGTCGGCAAGGATGAGGCCGAACTTCTGCCCCGTCTCCGCCATCTGGTGGATGGCCGTGTAGGCGTCCTGCACCCGGAGCTGCAAAGCACCGTCCAGGCCGATGGAGGCCGCGTTGCGGCGGATGAACTCCGCGTGCTTCGCCGACTTCTCCACCACCATCGCCGCCACGCTGCCCCGGCTCAGGCATTCCAGGCAAAGCGCGCCCGTGCCGCCGAAGAGCTCCAGCACCCGCGCGCCCTCCACGAGATCGCCCAGGCTGCTGAAGATCGCCTGCCGCACCTTGTCCGGCGTCGGCCGCACGCCGAGCCCGTCCGGAACCTTCAAGATGTGGCCGCCTGCCGATCCGCCGATGATGCGCATGGGCTCAGGCTAAGGGCACCGCTTGTCCAACCGCCAGCCCGGGCTGGCCGTGGAAAGCCACGGGATCAGTTCGCCGGGATCTTCAGCACCTGACCGATCTGGAGGCGGTCCGCCCGCAGGCCCGGATTGGCCCGGATGACCGTCTGCACGGCCACGCCGTGACGCTTGGCGATGCTGGAAACCGTGTCACCCGCCTTCACCTTGTAGGTCCGCACGGTCGCCGTCGGCGCGGGCGTTTCGGTTCTCGGGCGCTGCTGCGTCTCCCGCACCGCGGTCGTGGGCGCCTGCTGCGGCGTCTGCCGGTTTGCGGGAGGGTTGAGGGTGATCGGCAAGGGCGTCTGCTCGTCCACACCCGGCGTGTTGGCCTCGCGGCCAAAGACCGGCGTCTGCGCCGGGAGCTGCACCTGCGGGCGGTTCCGGAGCTGGCCCTCCAGCGACTGCACCTGGGCCAGCAACGCATCGACCTGGCCCCGCAGGCGGAAGTTGTCCTGCTTCATCGTTTCCAGCTCGCGCTGGAGGCTCGCCGTCACCGGCGCGATCACCTCGGTGCGGGCCAGATCGCTTTTGCAGGCGCGGATGCGCTCCCGGATGTTGTCCGCCTGAGGGTCCTTCGGACGGATGCGGAGGAACCGCTGGAAATGGTAGATCGCCTCCGCGTAGTCCTGCCGCTTCTGCTCGTTGATCAGCGCCAGCTCCAGATGCGCCGCGCCCGACCGGGGATTGTTCTCCAGCGCGGCCTCGAACTCCTCGATCGCCCCTTGCACGTCCCCCGCCCGCATCCGCTCTTGCCCCGCCATGAAATGCGCGTCCCGCTCCTCCTCCGCCTGGGAAATGAGCGCCTGCCCGCACCCGACCCACCCCACGGCCAGGCACAGCAACAACACCGATTGGAACCATCGCGACATGCGCCCAAGCTACGGCTCCGCGCCCCGGTTTGTCCACGCGGTGCCCCAAACCATTTGCCAACCCGCGATCCGCGCGGCTATCAAAGGCTGAAATGTCCTCAGTCGCCGAAGAGCTGCGCGGCGCGCGCGAATCCCAGGGCTACTCGGTCCACCAGATGGCCGAGCTGACCAAGATGCGTTCGGACCACATCCGCGCGTTGGAAGAGGGCAACTACGACGTCTTCGTCGCCCCGGTCTATGTACGCGGCTTCGTCCGCACCTACTCCACCCTGCTCAAGCTCGACACGGGCAGGGTCATGGAGGTGCTCGAAGCCGAACTGAAACAGAGCAAGAAGCACCGCGACGCCCCGCCGCTCACCGACGAACCCCGGGGCGTGCTCGACTGG
>CAMLMI010000179.1 GCA_946480965.1 uncultured Verrucomicrobiales bacterium
ATCCCTGCCGGGATGGCTTTCGTGCTTCTGATTATGATTTGTAACCAGTTGTTGTTGTTGGGATTTACAACATAGGTGAGACCTCATCGGCGTGATACGAGCTGCGGACGAGCGGACCGCTGGAAACGTGCTTGAAGCCCAATGAGCGGGCGATCTCGGCCAGCTCGGCGAAGAGTTCGGGACGAATGAACTCGATCACGGGGAGATGACTGGTGGTGGGCTGGAGATATTGCCCTAAGGTCAGGATGTCCACTTGGGCATTCTGGAGATCCTCCATGGCGACGAGCACTTCGTCGAAGGTTTCGCCCAACCCGAGCATCATGCCGGACTTGGTCGCCACAGGAGATGGAGTGCGGGCCTTCACCTTTCCGAGCACGGACAACGAGCGGTCATAGGTCGCCCGGTGGCGGACTGTTGGGGTCAGGCGACGGACGGTTTCCAAGTTGTGGTTGAAGATGTGGGGCTTGGCGGAAAGGACGATGTCCAAGGCGAAATCCCGGTCCAAGAAGTCCGGGACCAGGATCTCGATGGTGATTCCCGGGTTGAGCTCGCGGACCTTCTCGATGGTTTGGCGGAAGTGTTCGGCTCCGCCGTCCTTGAGATCGTCGCGGGCCACGGCGGTGATGACGACGTGCTTGAGCCGCATCCGGCGGGTGGCTTCGGCCACACGGGCGGGTTCGTCCGCGTCCAGTGCCAGAGGCTTCAAGGTGGCCACGGCGCAAAAACCACAGGCACGGGTGCAACGGTCGCCGGCGATCATGAAGGTCGCGGTGCCCCGGCTCCAACATTCCCAATGATTCGGGCATTTGGCGCTTTCGCAGACGGTGTGGAGCTTCAGTTCGTCCAACAGCGAGCGCGTATGGGCGAAGGTGTCCGAAGTGGGGAGCGGGAGGCGCAACCATTCGGGGAGGCGGGGACGGGGTTTCAGACCGATCGGGGACGACGACGTCATGCGGCCGAGAATGTGTGGCGTCTCGCTGCGTTCGCCAAGCGGGAACCCGGTGGTCGCTCCTGAAAACACCGGTTGCCAAGCCCGCCTCGAAGTCTAGCCTACCCGGTGGTCGGCTCGGAATTGGGTCCAAGCCGGGGCAGGCAGCGACGAGCGCAAGGAACGGTGAGCACGCGACGTATCAAAAGAACCGCTTGCCCAAAGTGTCCAACAATGAGACAACAATCCCGTTATGAAACACTCTGCTCTCCTCACGATGTGCAGCTTGGCCCTTTGGCTGGGTTGGGTTGGTTCGATCCAAGCGCAGTCTCTCGAAGGCGTCTCGAAGGTTCCTGTCCAGGCCAAGGCCGCCATTCAACCGGCGCAGTTGATGGCGGCCTTGTCCTTGATCGAATCCGGAGACAACGACCGGGCGGTAGGTCGCGCCGGAGAGGTGAGCCGCTACCAGATCATGCCGTTCGTCTGGCGGGCCTATGGGGGAGGCAATCCGAGGAATGCGGCGGAAGCCAAGCGTGTCGCCACCCGGATCATGGGAGACCGGATCGCCAAGTTTCAGGCCAAACACAACCGCCCGCCAACCATGGTGGAGGTTTATGCCCTTTGGCGATCCCCGGCCCGAGCCATGCAGCTCAAGCTGTCGGCAGCGGTGAAGGATTGCGGGCAACGCTTCTCGAACCTGGTCAAGGAGTCGCTGGAATCCTGACCGCGCTCAGACCAAGCCCTTGAAGTTCGGATCGTCCAACCCCTTCAGCTCGCCAGTGCTGTCAGCGAACTGGTCCACCCCGGCCCCCATGCGGCGGAGCATGGAGACGTAGAGATTACAGAGCGGGGTGTTCTTCTCGTAGGTCAGGTGGCGGCCGGTTGCGAGGGAGCCGCCGCCTTTGCCGGCGAGAACGATGGGCAGATTGCGCGGGCTGTGTGCGTTGCCGTCGCGCATGCCCGCGCCGAAGAGGATCATCGAATTGTCCAACACGTTGCCGTCGCCTTCCTTGAAGGACCGGAGCTTTTCCAGCAGGTAGGCGTATTGGTCGAGGTGCCAGAGGTTGATCCGCTTGTATTCCTCCAGCTTGTCGGCGTGGTTTTCGTGGTGGGAAATCTCGTGGTGACCGCCCTTCACGCCGTCGAGGAAGGAGAAGTTTTTCCCGGAAACCGAGTTGCCGAACATGAACGTGCTGACGCGCGTGGAGTCGGTCCAAAAGGAGAGCGCGATCAGGTCCAGCATCAGGCGCGTGTGCTCGGTGTGGTCGCCGCGCCGCTCGGAGGCGCGGGCGGGATCGGCGTAATAGTCGGTGATGCGGCGGCCCAGCTTGTCGATCTCGGCGCGGACCAGCGGGTCCTCGTTCAGTTCCGCTTGGCGGCGTTTGGCGTCGAACTCGATGCGCTTCTCCACGGAGCGGACGGACGAGAGGTATTCGTCGAGCTTCCGTTGGTCGTTCTGGCTGACCCGTTTCTTGAGAGCCTTGGCGTCCTCCAGCACGAGGTCGATGACCGACCGGTCGCGCGAAGCGTCTTGGGGGCGACCTCCGGCGTTGGAACGGAAGAGCCGGTCGAAGGCGAGCTGCGGATTGATCTCCTTCGCCAGCGGGGTCGTCGGCGAACTCCAGGAGATGTGCGAGCCGTAGAGGCGGGTGTAGCCGACGTTCACGTCCACGCCCGTGGTGATGGGTTCAAGACCGAGTTCCAACGACGGCAGCGGCGTGAGGTTGCCGACGCGGGCGGCGGCGACCTGGTCCATGGAGGTGCCGCTGCGGAGATTGCTGCCGGTGGTGCGGTGAATGGTTTGGCCGGTGAGGAAACCGCCGGTCTTCACGTAATGGCCGTCGCCGGTGTTGGCGTTGGCGTTCCACAGCTCGGTCAGGACGAGCAGGTCTTTCTTGAACGGGGACAACGGCTGAAGAATTTCCGACAGCTCGAAGTCCGCACCCGCTCCCTTGGGCGTCCAATGATGCGGATTCACGCCGTTGGCCATGTAGAGCACGGCCATGCGGACGGGGGGCGCGCCGGTGGCTGGACCGGACGCGCCGAACGCCCGGAGCGATTCCAGCCACGGCAACGCCATCATGGCACCGACGCCTTTGAGCATGGTCCGACGGGAGAGCTGGGGAGTGTTCATGGTTGGGCGGGGCTCGGGGTGGAAACGACAGCGACGGCCTTGGGCTCGGCTTTGCGGTGTTGGAAAGGGTAGCTCAGGGCGATCTCGGTGACGAGCGTGGCGGCGGAATAGTCGTCGGCCGCGACCGCCTCGGTGACACGCTTCAAGGTCGGCGCGTCGTAATACTCCAGCCCGCGCCCCAGCGAATACGCCAGCATCCGCTCGGTCAGGTTGCGGACGAACTGCTCGCGCTTCTCCAGGAGAATTCCCTTCAGCCCGACCACGCCGTCGAACTTCTTGCCGCCGGGCAACTCCCCCGAAGCGTCCACCGGTTGGTCCGAGATGGAGGTGCGCCAACGGCCGATGGCGTCGAATTGCTCCAGCCCGAAGCCCAGCGGGTCGAGCTTGCTGTGGCACGAGGTGCAATTGGGGTCGGAACGATGTTTCTCCAGGCGTTGCCGCAGCGTCAGTCCGTCCACCGGTTTGTCGTCGCGCGGCAGGCTCTGGACCAACGGCGGCGGTGGTGGCGGTGGTGTGCCGAGGATTTCTTCCAGCACCCACTTGCCGCGCAGCACCGGGCTGGTCCGCAGCGGATACGACGTGTGCGTGAGCGTGACGGCCATCGTCAACACGCCGCCGCGAGTGCGGTCGGGCAAAGCCACGCGCCGCAGCTCCGGACCGGTGACGCCTTCGAGGCCGTAGATCTTGGCCAAGTCCTCGTTGGCGTAGGTGTGAGTGGCGTCGAGCAACTGCAACAAGCTCGCGTCGTCGCGCAGCAGAGCGTGGAAGAACTCCACCGGCTCGCGCAGCATGGCCTCGGTCAACGCGGGGGTGAACTCGGGAAAACGTCGTCCGTCGGGCGGGGCGCTGTTGCGGAAGTTTTTCACGCCAAGCCATTGCAAAGTGAAGTTCTCCGCCAAGGCCGAGGACTTCGGATCGGCGATCATGCGGCGGACTTGTTTCCGCAGTTCCTCGGGCCGGGACAGTTTGCCGCTCGCGGCCACCTTGAAGAGCTCCTCATCCGGCATGCTCGACCAGAGGAAGTAGGACAACTGGCTGGCCAGTTCCCAGTCGTTCAGCGCGAAGGGCTGGTCCGTGCCGCGATCCTCGACGGAGCGGAAGAGGAAGTTCGGCGAAACCAAGAGCCCCTTCAACGCGAGGCGCACGGCATCCGCATGGGATTCGCCGCGCTTCTTGGCGCCATCGTAGAGGCCGAGATAGCGCGCGATCTCGGTGTCCTCGACCGGCCGACGAAAGGCGCGGAAGGCGTGGTGCGCGATGATCTTCTTGGCCGCGCCTCGTTCCGAGGTGAACCAGCCGGGCTTCGCGACGAAGACCCGTTCCTCCGGCGCGGCGTCGAGCACTTCCGTGGCCGCCGCGAGATAACGCTCCATCAGGATGGGCGGTATGAAGAGCGTCTCGGCATTGTTGTCGAAACCGCCACCGCCGCCGCCGTCGGCCGGGAAAGCGTCGGCCGGGCGATTGGTCACGCCGAAGAGATCACGCACGGTGAGGTTGTATTCCGTGCGGTTGAGACGGTGGATGACGACATGACCCGGGTTCTTGCCGATCTTGGTCTCGTCCAACCCGGCGAGCATCCCATCGAGCCAACCGGTCAACCGCTCCAGCTCTTCGGCCGAAGGCTGGGGCTTGTTCTTCGGCGGCATCTCGTGGTCCTGCATCTGGCGCAGGACGTTTTCCCAGAGCTTGGGATTGCGGTAGAGCGAGGCCTCGTCGGTGAAGGTCTCCAGGTTGACCTCGCCCTTCTGCCGCTTCTCGCCGTGGCAATCGTAGCAATACGCCTTCAGCAGCGGCTGGATGTCGCGGTCATAACGCGCCGGTTCCGCCCAACCGCTCAAGGTTCCGGCCCAGAGCCATGCTGCCCCCACAGAGCGGAGGAGCCAGGAGCGGGGCGGCGATGGACGGTTCGGGCACATGGAGAAAATCCTTCAACGGACGCGGGGCTGGCTGGGCGGATTCAATCGGACTGTGCGGTAAAGATTCGCGGGCTTTGCCAAAAGAAGTAGCACGCTGCGGCAGGTGCGGCGAAAGCAAAGCTCCGCGCCTTCACCGGCCCGTTTCGGGGGATGTCGCCGGAAAACGCGCTGGCCTTGAATCGCGGCCCTGCCTCGGCGTCCATCCGTGCGCCGACGCAACCATCTTCAACGCATGAAACCACTGCCCCGCTTCCTCGCCCCGGCCCTCGCCGCCGTGCTCCTCGTCTTCGGCGGCACCGCCTGCCAGAGCCTCAACGTCCCGCCCAGCGGCTTCCAACCGCTCTTCAACGGCACGGACCTCTCCGGCTGGCGCGGCGGCGACACCTACGACCACCGCAAGTGGCTCGCCCTGCCCGACGCCGAACGCAACAAGCTCGACGCCGAATGGACCGCCGACATGCGCAAGCACTGGAGCGTGGAGAACGGCGAGCTGGTCAACGACGGCCACGGCAAATACGCCACCACAATCAAGGACTACGGCGACTTCGAGCTGGTGCTGGAATACAAGACCGTGGCCAAGGCCGATTCCGGCATCTACCTGCGTGGCGTGCCCCAGGTGCAGATCTGGGATTACACCGAGAAGGAGAAGTTCAGCATCGGCGGCGACAAGGGTTCCGGCGGCCTCTGGAACAACAGCCCCGGCGCGCCGGGCAAAGACCCGCTCGTCCTGGCCGACAAGCCGTTCGGCGAATGGAACAAGTTCCGCATCCTCATGGTCGGTTCCCGCGTGAGCGTCTGGCTGAACGGCAAGCTCGTCGTCGATCACGCCATCATGGAGAACTACTACGACCGCAAGCTCCCGGTCCCGGCCAAGGGCCCCATCCAGCTCCAGACCCACGGCGGCGAGATCCGCTGGAAGAACGTCTTCGTCCGTGAAATCGGCGCGGCCGAGGCCAACCGCTACCTCGCGTCAAAGTCCAAGGACGGCTTCAAGTCCGTCTTCAACGGCAAGGATTTCACCGGCTGGGCCGGTCCCGTGGACAACTACCAGATCGTGGACGGCGCTGTGGTCTGCCTCCCGGGCAAGGGCGGCACCATCTACACCAAGGACCAGTTCTCCAGCTACCAGGTCCGCTTCGAGTTCAAGGCGCCGCCCGGTGGCAACAACGGCTTGGCCATCCATTATCCCGGCGAGGGCGACACCGCCTATGTCGGCCTGTGCGAGCTCCAGGTGCTGGAGGACTCCGGCGCGGAGAAAAAGCACGGCAAGCTCGATCCCCGCCAGTTCCACGGCTCGGCCTACGGCATGGTCGCCGCCACCCGCGGTTACCAGCGCCCCGCCGGTGAATGGAACTTCCAGGAAGTCACCGTGCAGGGAACGAAGCTGAAGGTGGAGCTCAACGGCACCGTGATCCTCGACACCGACGTGTCGAAGGTGAAGGACTTCATGGGCGGCAAAGCCCATCCCGGAATGACCCGCACCAGCGGCCACTTCGGCTTCGCCGGCCACAGCGACCCCGTCGCCTTCCGCAACGTGTCTCTCCGTCCGCTCTGAAAACCGGGACAGGACCCCGTTCTTTTGCAGGGACCGCCGCCCGGCGGTCCCTTTTTGTTGGCCGGCTCCCAGCGCCCCGCTGACGCTAAACTTCGCCCAAGTATTCCGCCACGCGGGCTTGGAGCAGCGCCACCAGTTCCGGGTCCATGAACTCGTAGTCGTCAGGGATCTGGAGGCAGACGATCTCCCGGTCCGCCGCTGCGTCGGGGAAGCGTTCCCGCAGGATCTCGGCGTGGCGTTTCTCCATGACGAAGACCACGTCGGCCCAGAGCACCAACTTCTCCGAAACCCGGATGCGCGCCTGCTCCGAAGTCCCGGCCGACCGCACGCTCCTGCCGGGTGTGGCTTGGAAGATCTCCTCCGCCGTCCGGCTCCGCCAGCGGTTGCGGCTACAGATGAAGAGGAGTTTGAGCGGGTCTTGGCTCAAGCGAAGTTCAGACATCTCCCGTCAGTTCGCTTGGAAGAGCCGGACCGGATAGTTCTCGAAAACCCGATCCACCGTGACCAATCGCGCGTCCTCCACGATGGCCGTGGCGGCGATCAACCGGTCGAAGGGATCGTTGTGATGGGAGGGAAGCCGGCCAACGGCCAAGACATGTTCGATGCGGACCTCAACCAATTCCACTGCATTGCCGGTGCGCTGACGCCGGACCAATTCTTCCAGCGGAGATGGGAGACGCAGTTTCCCGAGCTGTAGTTTGATCTGCATTTCCCACAGGCTCGCCACGCTGACGAGGAGTCGATTTCCAGGATCAAGCAGCGCCGAAGCAACGTGACCGGGGAGCCGTTTCTGATCCGAGTCCAACCAGATCAGGATGTGTGTATCGAGCAGGAGGTTCATTTCCCACTCGTCCAGAAGGCTTCCGGCAAGGGTGCGTCGAAGTCCTCGCTCATCCACGCCTGCCCCGCATGTTCACCCAGCCCCAGACGACGAAACGGCTGGACAGCCGACGGTGCAGGCGACTTGGGCGAAATCGCCACATGCACGGTCTCGCCTTCGGCAAAGGGCAGGTGGTCCAGCTTCAGCACCCCGCCCGCTGCGATGCTCGCCTCAATCTCGACCGTCTTCATGGCGGCACGATGGCCCATCGGTGGAAGCCGGGCAAGCCGTGGGGCGGCCACCATTGCTCGGTGAGTTTCAAAGCCGCACAACGCATCGACACGAGCCCGATCTACCGGCCGTTCTTAGGGAAATTTCCTCAGCCGTCCGGCTCCGTCATTGTTCATTCCGCTCCCTCGATCTCTGCACGCAACTCAGCAAATGCCCGTCCGACAGCTCCCCATGTGTGGTCAAACTTGGACGGGTCAGATGGCCAAACATCCGAAAGTCCACCCATGCCACCAACCGACACAGCGTTGTATAACTTAACAGCGCGCCGAGCGTCTCCCGTGCGTAGCGCGTCGGCAATTGCTCGAAAGCTCACAACGAAGGCCGACAAACACTCAGACTCCAAAACTTCTATGAACGTATCGACCGCTCTCAGAGCTGCTGCGTGATTCTGGTGATTCGTGCTCCCGACTTGGCGCATCGCCAAGTCCTTACGAACCCGTCTAGTCTTCTGCTCCAGCTTTCCGAGAAGAGTCGTCCACTCGTATGGCACGCTGCCGGGCATGTTGAGATCGCCCAAAACCTTGATATGACAGAGTCCGATGATCTGCGTTAAGGCATCGTCTGCTGACGCAGTTGAAACCAGTCGCGCTGATTCCGATTCAAGAGCATCTGCTTCTTCCACGAAATTCTCTGCGCGAAGCCTGTCCGCAATCTCTTCAACCAACTGTTGGATGGCTTGTATTCCCATACGGACGAATCTTCGAAACTTGCCGGGCAGGGATGCCCGGCCTACGGCTTCGGCAGATCCTTCCGCATCCCCAAGTTCTCAAACAGGAAAGCCCACTTGTCCGCCGCTTCTTCGATCAGCTTGCTCGTCGGTTTGCCCGCGCCGTGGCCGGCCTTGGTCTCGATGCGGATGAGCACGGGGGCTTCGCCGGCCTGCACGGTCTGGAGGCGGGCCGCATACTTGAAGCTGTGGGCGGGCACCACGCGGTCGTCGTGGTCGCCGGTGGTGACGAGGATGGCGGGATACTTTGTCCCGGGCTTGAGCTGGTGGTAGGGCGAGATGGCGTGGAGGACCTTGAACTCCTCCGGGTTCTCCGGCGTGCCGTAGTCGCTGGTCCAGGCCCAGCCGATGGTGAACTTGTGGAAGCGCAGCATGTCCATCACGCCCAC
>CAMLMI010000180.1 GCA_946480965.1 uncultured Verrucomicrobiales bacterium
CCATCGCCTACGGCTTGAGCGGCCCGAACCTGCGTGGTTCCGGCGTGGATTTCGATCTGCGCAAGGCGAGCCCGTATCTCTGCTATCCCGAGCTGGAGTTCGAGATTCCCATCGGCTCCGTTGGCGACTGCTACGACCGCTATCTTGTCCGCATGGAAGAGATGCGGCAGAGCCTCCACATCCTCCGTCAGGCCTTGGACAAACTGCCCGGTGGTCCGATCAACGTGGCTGACGGCAAGGTCGTCCTGCCGCCGAAGCAGAAGGTCATGACGAGCATGGAGGAGCTGATCCACCAGTTCATGCTCGTGACCGAAGGCGTGAACTGCCCGCCGGGCGAAGTCTATTTCGGGGCCGAGAATCCCAAGGGCGAACTCGGCTTCTACATCAACAGCCGGGGCGGCGGCACGCCCTACCGGTTGAAGATCCGCGCCCCATCCTTCGTGAACCTCTGCATCCTCTCGAAGATCCTCCCGGGCCACATGATGAGCGATACCGTCGCCATTTTGGGTTCCTTGGATTTCGTGATGGGCGAGTGCGACCGGTGAACCGAATCTGAACTGCCACGATGAGCTTTTCCGTTCCCGCCAACCTAGAAGCCGAGCTCGACGAGCTGGCGACGCACTATCCGGTCAAACGGAGCGCGTCCCTCATGTTCCTGCACGCGTTGCAGGAGCACTTCGGCCACGTCTCGAAGGAGGCCATCGAGTGGACCGCCCAGAAGCTGGGACTCCAGCCGATCAACGTCTATGAGCTGGTGACGTTCTACCCGATGTTCCGCCAGGAGCCGCTGGGCAAGACGCATATCAAGGTCTGCCGCACGCTGAGCTGCGCCTTGGCCGGTTCCGGCGAGCTGCGCACGCACTTCTGTGAGAAGCTGGGCCTTGATGCCCACGCGCACGTCCCCCAGACCACGCCCGACGGGAAATTCACGGTCGAGTTCGTCGAGTGCCTCGCCGACTGCGGCAACGCGCCGGTGGTGTTGGTGAACGAGGATCTGCTGCCGAAGGTGACCGAGACGAAGGCGGACGAAATTCTGGCCTCTGGCCGGTGATTCGATGCCGAAGAAGCGAACAGATGAAAACCACCCTCAAAGACTGGCCAAGCGTGTATCGGCGGATACGCCGGATGCGCAGCCTCAGCGAGGACGAAAAGGTGCTGTTCGCCCGCTACGCGGCGGCGACGCCGGACGAGCGCTGGCAAATGAACGTGAACTATCTCCGCTCGGTCGGCTCCTGGGGGCGCTGCGCGCTGCAAAATCAGATTCCAAGTGATCGGCATGACGGCAGCAAACATTCAAGGCGTGCCCGGGTCCACGATCGGCGTGGATCTGTGGATCGACCTTTTGCCCCGCGACTACATGCGGGCGATGAATGTTGCCGTAAGGCAGGGAGCGGAAATGGTGCGCAATACCGTCGCCGTCTTGTCCGACCAGACTCTTGTGAACTTCGTCTTCGAAGTGACCGGTTTGCCCGCTTTCGACCGCACCATCGGCAAAGCCAAGAGGCTTCGCTGGAACGGGGTGATGGTGGATGTGCTGCCGCTGGAGCTGATCGCGAAGAGCAAACGAGCCATTGGACGGCCGAAAGATCTGCTCCACTTGGAATTGATTCGCCAAGCACAGGCGGTCGGGAGGAAGAACCGATGAAGTGGTTGCCGGACATGGATTCGAACCATGACAAAGAGATTCAGAATCTCTTGTGCTACCGTTACACCATCCGGCAAGGACGGGACGCGGAACTTAGAAAATTCCTCCGTGGAGTCAAGGCGACAGACTGATTATGCCGCAAGAATTTCGTCTCATCCTGAAAAACGCCGATCTGCCGGGCTACACCCCCGACATCGAGTGCTACCTGCGCCACGGCGGCTACGAGGCGTTGAAGAAGGCTTTGGCCACCGCTCCGCGCGAGCTGCCCGACAACAAGAAGATGTCGCCGCAGGAAGTGATCCGCGACGAGGTGCTGAAGTCCGGACTGCGCGGTCGCGGCGGCGCGGGTTTCTCCGCCGGGTTGAAATGGAGCTTCGTGGACCGTCGGAGCGGCAAGCCGATCTATCTCATCTGCAACGCGGACGAGTCCGAGCCCGGCACGTTCAAGGACCGCCAGATCCTGCACAAGGATCCGCACCAGTTGATCGAGGGGATGATCATCTCCTGCTGGGCCAACGACGTGAAACTCGCCTACATCTACATCCGTGGCGAGATGCCCAAGGGCGCGAAGCTCTTGAACCAGGCGTTGAAGGAAGCCCGTGAGAAGGGGTTCCTCGGGAAGAACATTCTCGGCTCCGGCTTCGACTGCGAGATCCACGTGCATCGCGGCGCCGGTGCCTACATCTGCGGCGAAGAGACCGGGCTGATCGAATCGCTTGAAGGCAAGCGCGCTTATCCCCGCATCAAGCCGCCGTATTTCCCCGCCGTGCTCGGCCTCTACATGAGCCCGACGATCGTGAACAACGTGGAGACGCTCTGCCACGTGAAGCACATCGTCACGATGGGCAGCGCGGAATACGCCAAGCTCGGCACGCCCAACAACACCGGCACCCGCATCGTCAGCCTCAGCGGCGACGTAAAGCGCCCCGGCTACTACGAGATCGAGGTCGGCAAGGTCACGCTCGGCGAGCTGATCAACCACGAGAACTTCGGTCAGGGCCTGAAGGACGGTCGCTCGCTCAAGGCGGTCATTCCCGGCGGATCTTCGTCCAAGGTTCTGAAGGCCGGCGAGGTCTTCAAACTGAACCGCAAGGGCGCCGACGGCCAGATGTCCAAGGTCGATGTGCCGCTGCTCGATCTGCCCTACGACTTCGATTCGCTCCAGGGCGCCGGCACCATGTCCGGTTCAGGCGCGATCATCGTCATGGACGACACCCGCAGCATGGTGGACGCGTTGGCGAACCTCTCCGAGTTCTACGCCCACGAAAGCTGCGGCCAGTGCACCCCTTGCCGCGAAGGCTCGCTCTGGATGGCCAAGGGCCTCCATCGCTTGAGCCACGGCGAAGGCCGCAAGGCGGACGCCGCGTATCTCAAGGACATCGCCCAGAACATCCAGGGCCGCACGATCTGCGCCTTCGGCGAGGCCGCCGCGTGGCCGGTGCTGAGCTTCGTGAAGAAGTTCGGAGACGAATTTGAAGCCCGGGGCGCCGCCGACGAGGCGAAGCACGCCAGCGCCGGAGCTCCCGTGAAGATGGCCGCCAGCCCCAAGCACTGATTTTCCATGTCGAACGCCGCGACAACTGAAGCCAAGCCCGCCGCGCCCGCGACGCCGCCTCCGGTCGAGAAGATCAAGATCAAGGTGGACGGCCGCGAGATCGAGGTGCCGAAGATGCTGCCCAATTGGCAGGGCAAGCTGGAAGCCACCACCATGCTCCAAGCCGTCCAGATCGCGGGCGGCGAGGTTCCCCATTACTGCTACCATCCGAAGCTCCCGGTCGCCGGCAATTGCCGCATGTGCCTGGTCGAGTTCGGCACGCCCATGATGGGACCGGACCGCAAGCCGGTGCTCAACGAGGACGGCACGCCCAAGATCGCCAAGTCGGTTCTCCCCTACGAGCCCCAGACGCCGCGCGGCGCCATCGCCTGCGCCACGCCGATCTCACCGGGCATGGAGATCTATCCGAATTCGCCCGCGACGAAGCAGATGCGCGAAGCGGTGCTGGAATCGCTCCTGATCAACCACCCGCTCGATTGCCCGATCTGCGACCAAGCCGGCGAGTGCAAGCTGCAGGAATACTCCGTCCAGCACGGCCAGGCTGGCAGTAAGTTCGTCGAAGCCAAGGTCCACAAGCCGAAAGCCGTCGATCTCGGGCCCCGCATCGTGCTCGACGACGAGCGCTGCGTGCTCTGCACCCGTTGCATCCGCTTCACCAAGGACATTGTCGGCGACGACAAGCTCGGCATCGTCAATCGCGGTTCCTACAACACCATCGCGGCGTTTCCCGGAACGAAGTTCGACAACAACTACACGCTCAACACCGTGGACCTCTGTCCGGTGGGCGCGCTCACGTCGAAGGATTTCCGGTTCCAGATGCGCGTCTGGTTCCTCAAGGAAACCAAGAGCCTCTGCACGAGCTGCGGCACCGGCTGCAATACCGTCATCGGTTCCCGCGAAGGCAAGGTCTATCGCTACGAGCCGCGCCAGAACGACGCCGTCAACGCCACGTGGATGTGCGATGCCGGTCGTTTGAACTACAAGTGGATCGGCCGTGAGGATCGGTTGACTAGGTTTTTTGGAGTGAAAGCTCCAAAGCTAACTTGGTCGCAGAACTTAAAAGGACTCGCGCAGGATTTGGCGGAAGCTCCGCAAGGGTCAGTTGCCATCATCGCCAGCGCCCGCCAGACGACCGAGGAGCTTTATCTTCTGAAAAAGCTCGCAGACAAATTGGGGGCAATTACGGATTCAGTTCCGCGAATGGGTGAAGCGGATAACTTGTTGGTCGTGGCCGACAAAAACCCGAACAGCAACGGTGCCCGGTTAACCGGAATTTCGGGTGCTGAACTAGGTGCCAATCTCTCCAAGATCGCTGACGGCATCCGCAGTGGGTTAATCAAGACACTGATTGTCTTCGGTGAAGATGTGACCAAGGTCGGCATTGGCGAAGATCTTTTGGCAAAGCTTGAGCTGCTTGTCGTCAGCGACATCCTCCCGAACAAAACAACCGCAAAAGCCCACTACCTTTTGCCCGGCTGCGCGCACGCCGAAAAGCGCGGGACGTTCGTCAACGTGAAGGGCCGGTTGCAGAAGCTTACGAAAGCCGTCGAGGCTCCAGGGGACGCGCGTCCTGAATGGGAATTTCTGCTGGAACTCGTCAGCAGCCTTACCGGTGAGGCTAACGTCACCAGCATCGAGGGCCTCTTCAACCAGATGGCGAAGGAAGTGCCAGGATTCGCCGGCATCGAATGGGCGCAGATCGGCGACCTCGGCGTGAACACTCAGGCTTAACCACAGATGGACTGGACCACTCTACTGCTCATCGTCGCGAAGGCCGTCAGCTTCTTCGTGGTGATGATCACCATCGTCGCCTACTCGGTCTTGGCCGAGCGCAAGATCGCGGCCTTCATCCAGGACCGCGTCGGGCCGAACCGCGTCAGCCTCCCGCTGATCGGCAGCATCCCCATCATCGGACCCTTCCTGACCCGTGTCGGCATCTGGCAGCCGCTGGTGGACGGCGTGAAAACCTTCCTCAAGGAAGATTTCACCCCGAGCTACGTCCGAAAGGCCTACTTCTGGCTCGCGCCCGCGATGACCGCAGCGCCCGCCGTCGTGGTCTTCGCCGTGATCCCCTTCGGCTCGATGCTCGGCGGCCAGCACATGGTGATCGCCAACCTGAACGTCGGCATCCTCTTCACCTTCGGCATCGTCTCGCTCGGCGTGTATGGCGTGGTGATGGCCGGCTACGCGTCGAACTCAAAGTTCCCCCTCCTCGGCGGCATCCGCTCCAGCGCGCAGATGATCTCCTACGAACTGGCGATGGGCCTCTCCGTCGTGCCGCTGATCATGATCGTGGCCAGTTCGTCGTTGAACGGCGCGGCCGGTTCCGGTTGGGACAAGTATCTCGGCGCGAGCAGCGACCTGAACCTGACCCGCTTCGTCGCTTGGCAGGCGCAGAACGGTTGGCTCGTCTTCTGGGCTCCGCTGTCGTTCGTCATCTTTCTCGTGTCGGCCTTCGCGGAAACCAACCGCACGCCGTTCGACCTGCCCGAGTGCGAAACCGAGCTCGTCTCCGGCTACCACACGGAATACAGCTCGATGCGTTTCGCCCTCTTCATGATCGGCGAGAACGCCAACATCGTCGCCGCTTCCTGCATGATGGTGACGCTGTTCTTCGGCGGCTGGGCCGGGCTGAACATCTACGGCTGGAACCTGACCGAGTTCCTCAACCATCCGGCGGAAACCCTTGCGCTCGGCATCGGCCACATCGCGCTCTTCACCACGAAGGTGGTGGCGCTGGTCTGCCTCTTCATCTGGGTGCGCTGGATGCTCCCGCGCTTCCGCTACGACCAGCTCATGGATCTTGGCTGGCGCCGGTTCATGCCCCTGGCCCTAGCCAACATCGTGATCACCGCCGTGGTGCTGTATTTCCGCTCCTGAGACCTTCGAGACACCGCCATGATCGTCGAACGCAAAAAACTGAGTTTCTGGGAACGGCTCTACGTGCCCGCCCTGATCGGCGGCTTCAAGGTCACCTGGAAGCACTTCTTCAACACGGTCTCCGGCCGGACGAAGGTGACGCAGCAGTATCCGGAAGAGCCGACGAAGGTTCCGGCCAACTACCGTGGCGCGCCCTATCTGGTGAAGGACCAGGAAGGCAACACGAAGTGCGTGAGCTGCCAGCTCTGCGAATTCGTCTGCCCGCCCAAGGCGATCAAGATCACTCCGCCCGGCGCGAACGGGCAGCCGGCCGACCGGAAGAACGCGGAGAAGATGCCGCGCGAGTTCGAGATCAACATGCTCCGGTGCATCTTCTGCGGCTTCTGCCAGGAAGTGTGCCCGGAAGAGGCGATCTTCCTGCAAAAGGATTTCTCCCTGACCGGCCTCAGCCGCGGGGAAATGATCTACAACAAGGAAAAGCTCCTGGCGCTTGGCGGCGTCCATGCCGGCACCCAGAAGTGGAAGCACAAGCTGGAGGAAGCCAAGGAGCAGGAAATGTTTCCGGTAAAGGCATGAAAACGAACCCAAACAACGGAAGGGCGTTGGGGCTGGCAGTGCTGTTGGCTCCGACTTTGGTTTTGGCCCAAGGAGCCATTTCTCTGCCCGGAGGCTCGTTGCCTTCGCTTCCGACACCAGGCCTCTCGCTCACAAATGTGGGAATCACGGCACCGTCCGGCAATCCGGGTTTGTTGTTTCCCCCGCTGACATCGCCGCCGGAAGGCGAATATCTGGTGCTGCGCCCGTGGCACGGTTCCAACGGTGGAACCGTCCAGCCTGTGGTGATCCACATTCCATCCTCGCGGCCTTTGCCCGAGGCTCCGGAGTTCAGCCCTGAGAACGATGTGGAGATTTTCGGGGTTTCCCAGCAGACCGTGTTCACTCCTGTTCCGGAGCCTTCGAGCCTGGGACTGCTGGCCGCTTCCGCCGCCGCGTTCGTGTTCAAGCGACGTTTCCGTCCTTCCACTCGATGAGCCTCTCCGATTTTTTCTTCTACCTGTTCGCCTTCATGACGCTCTTCTGCGGCGTCATGGTGGTGGCGAACCCTTTCAGCCGGAACCCGGTGACCAGCGCGATCTTCCTCGTGCTGACCATCCTCTCCATGTCCGGCCTCTTCGTCCTGCTGCACGCCTTCTTCCTCGCGGCCGTCCAGGTCATCGTCTATGCGGGCGCGGTCATCGTGCTCTTCCTCTTCGTGATCATGCTGCTCGATCTCAAGGAAGAGGAACGCCGCAAGATCAAGGTCGTCAGCGCCGGCATCGGCACCTTGGCCGTGCTGGCCATCGCCGGGCTCTTCGTGAAGTCGATCCTCGGGCACGACGTCGCCGCGCTGCCGGTTCCTTCGGTCGAGGGTTCGGTCTCCGCGCTGGGCCAGAACCTCTTCAAGAACTTCCTCCTGCCGTTTGAAATCGTCTCCGTGCTGCTCCTGGTGGCGATGATCGGCGTGATCCTCCTCAGCAAAAAGGACCTGAAATGATCCTCGCCGCCGCCGACCTTCCGAGTCTGCCGCCCGTGGGGTTGCAGCACTATCTCGTGGTCAGCGCGCTCCTCTTCAGCCTCGGGCTGGTGGGCGTGCTGGTCCGGCGCAACATCCTCGTGATGTATATGTCGCTGGAGCTGATGCTCAACGCCGCGAACCTCGCGCTCGTCTCCTTTTCCCGCTTCAACAACAACCTCGATGGCCAGGTGATGGTCTTCTTCATCATCACCGTCGCCGCCGCCGAGGTCGCCGTGGGACTGGCCCTCATCGTCGCGCTCTACCGCAAGCGCCAGACGGCCCATGTCGAGGACCTCACCACGATGAAGCTGTAGCCGATGAAACCCGAACTGCTTCCCTGGCTCGTCCTTTTCCTGCCGCTGCTCTCCGCAGTGGCCATCACGCTCTTCACCCGCAGGTCGAAGGGCCTCAGCGCCGCCATCTCCGTCGGAGCGATCGGCGTCGCGTTCCTGTGCAGCTTGGCGCTCTTCGCCCAGACCGGCGGCAAGAGCTTCGTCTCTCCGGCGCTCAATCTGGAGTGGCTCCACTTGGAAGACTTTGGCGTGGATGCGTCCGCGCTGACCATCAACATCGGTCTGACCGTCGATGCGCTCAGCCAACTCATGCTGCTGATCGTCACTGGCGTCGGTCTGGCGATCCACGTGTTCTCGTGGGGCTACATGCACGACGACCGGGCGGTGTCCCGCTACTTCGCCAGCCTGAGCCTGTTCTGCTTCTCGATGCTCGGCATCGTCCTCGCGAACAACCTGGTGATGATGTTCATCTTCTGGGAACTGGTCGGTGTCTCCTCCTACCTGTTGATCGGCTACTGGTATGAGAAGCCCTCGGCGGCCGACGCCTGCAAGAAGGCGTTCATCACAAACCGCCTGGGCGACTTCGGCTTCATCCTCGGTATCCTGATGGTCTGGGGAATCCTCGGCACCGTCAGCTTCGGTCTATTGCAGGAGAAGATCGCCGCCACGCCCGGCGCCCTCGGCACGGTGGCGACCTGCGCCGGGCTGCTGCTCTTCTGCGGCGCGATGGGCAAGTCCGCCCAGTTCCCGCTGCACGTCTGGCTGCCGGACGCGATGGAAGGCCCGACCCCGGTGTCGGCGCTGATCCACGCCGCGACGATGG
>CAMLMI010000181.1 GCA_946480965.1 uncultured Verrucomicrobiales bacterium
CCGCCCGCGCTTCGCGTGCTGGTGCTCGGCGCGCCTCCGGTCCAAGGAGGCGCGCCCTTCTTTTTGTTCCCCGGGCCGGATGCGGCTTCGCCCGACGCATGAACAGGCGGCCGTCCCGGCCGCAAGGCGCCGGGAAAGTCTCGATGGCGTTCTGTTTTCCTGAAGGCTCCGTGTTGGGCGGCGTTTCGGAGCGGGCCGAGGGTGACCCGATGGAGATGGATCAAGCCGGCGACGGGGCGGTCGGACGGGGGAGGCTGAAGAAGAAGGTGGCTCCTTGTCCCACCGTTGCTTCGGCCCAGATCTTGCCGCCGTGGCGCTCGAGGATGCGCTGGACGGTAGCCAGGCCGACGCCGGTGCCGCTGAACTCCTCGTCGCCATGGAGGCGCTGGAAGGGTGTGAAAAGCTTGGCGGCGAATTTCATGTCGAAGCCCGCGCCGTTGTCCCGGACGAAGAAGCGCTGGAAGCCGTCCGCATCCGGCATGGCGCCGAACTCGATGACGCTCTTCTCCGTCTTGGAGCTGTATTTCCAGGCGTTGGAAAGCAGGTTCTCAAGCGCCACCTGGATCAACCGGGCGTCGCCCGTGGCCCGCAATCCGTTCTGGAGCCGCCATTCGGATTTCTGTCCGGGTTGCTGGGAGCGGAGGTGTTCGGACAGGGCATAGGCCATCGCGGAGAGGTCCACGGATTGGTGCTTCAGCTCCGTCCGCGAGATCTTGGCCAGGCGCAGGAGATCGTCGATCAGCATGGCCATCCGCGCGGTCTGGGAGCGGGCGCGGGAGATGTAGGTCCAGGCCTGTTCGTTGAGGGCGGGGCCGCATTCCTCGGCGAGGAGCCCGATGAAGCCGTTGATGCTCCGCAGCGGCGCGCGCAGGTCGTGGGAGACGCTGTAGGAGAAGGTCTCCAGCTCGCGGTTCGCCTGTTCGAGCTGCGCGGTGCGGTCCTGGACCCGTTGCTCCAGCTCGCGGTAGAGCTGCACGTTCTCCAGCGCCACGGAGGTGGTGTTGGCCAGGGTCTGGAGCAGCTCCACCTCCTCGGGCGTGGCTTCGTGCGGTCTGGCCCAGTAGTTGCCGATGGCCCCGATGGGCGACTCGGTGCGGATGGGGACCATGACGAGGCTTTTGACGAAGGTGGGCCGGTAGGCGTCGGCCGGGACTCGCGGATCGGAGAAGATGTCGGGGATGACGGCCGGCCGGCGGTTCAACATGGCCCAGCCGCTGACGCACGCGGAAATGGGGAAACGCTGCCCCTTCCACAGCGGCTCGATGGCGTCCTCGTCCGCGTAGTGGCACTTGTCGCCTTCGCGCAGCACGAAAGTGGCCCCGTCCGCCCCGGTGAGCTCGCGGGCGGCGCGGCGGACGACGGCCATGACGGCGTCGAGGTTGCGGGCCAGCGAAAGCTCCTGCACCGCCGCGACCAGTCGCTTCATGGCCTGCACATGGCCTCCGGGACGCGACACGTCGATACGGGCCGGAGGCTCGGGCTGGCGGGGGTGCGGGGCCAAAGCCCGGCGCAGCGCCGTGGTGAGCTGCCAGAGATGGTCCTTGGACACGTAGTCCGTGGCCCCGGCGTTGAGCCGTTCCATGACGGTCTCCTCCTCGGTGGAGCCCGAAACGAAGATGAAGGGGATCTCCGGACACGCGCGCCGCGCCAGCTTCAGGGCTTCGGCCCCGTCGAAGCCCGGCACGCCGTTGTCCACCAGGATCAGCTCGGGTCGGTGCTTGTCCAGCGCGGCGGTGAACTGGGCCTCGTTCTGCACGCGCACCATGTCGGGATCGAAGCCGTTGTCCTTGAGCGCCAGCTCGACGAACAACGCGTCGGACGGGCTGTCTTCCAGATGGAGAATGCGAAGCTTGCTCATAATAAGTCCCACTCCGGTTGTGTCCCTGAAACTGGGTGGCGGCAACTACCCAAACCCGGGGCCGAAGGCTTGGCAACCTCGATTCCTAGACCCTGAAAAATCCCGGCAACGGCCGCGAAAGGAGCAGGGGATCAAGCGACGCGGGCTCCCTCTGCATTCCGCGACAGCACCCGGTGCTGGGCGATCTCGAACGAGATCCCCATGCCGTCCTCCAGGCCCAGGGCCGCATGGTCCTCCTTCGTCATCCGCGCCCTGATCCGCAGGCCCGAAGGCAGGTCCAACTCGACCCGCAGCATCACGCCCAGGACGTAGGTGTGGCGGAGGGTCGCGCGATACGGCAGACGTCCGGCGTCCGGGCTCAGGCGCACCGAAAAGGGCCGGAAACCGATCCGCACGAGTTCCCCGTCCGGCCGGTCCGCCATCGGGAACCGGAGCTCCCCGCAACGCCCCACGCCGTCCCGCACTTCGAGCTCCACCACGTTCATCGCGCCGATGAACCGGGCGACGAACTCGTTCGCCGGTTCCTCATACACCTCGCGCGGCGTGCCGATCTGCTCGAGCCGGCCGCGCGAGAAAATCACGATGCGGTTGCTCACTTCCATCGCCTCCTCCTGGTCATGCGTGACGAAGATCGTCGTCACCCGCAGGTCGTGGTGCAGCCGCACCAGCCAGTCGCGCAGTTCCTGGCGGATCTTGGCGTCCACCGCGCCGAAGGGTTCATCGAGCAGCAGCACCGACGGCTTCGGAGCGAGCGCCCGGGCGATGGCCACGCGTTGGCGTTGGCCGCCGGAAAGCTGGTGCGGAAACCGTTTGCCCAGTCCGGCAAGTCCGAAGAGCTCCAACAACTCGTCCACCCGCGCGTCGATCTCGGCCCGAGGCCGTTTCCGGATCGCCAGCCCGAAGGCGATGTTGTCGCGCACGGTCATGGTCTTGAAGAGGGCGTAGTTCTGGAAGACGAAGCCGATGTTCCGCTCCTGCACGGGCACGTCGTTCATGCGCCGGCCGTCGATCACGATGTCGCCCGCCGTCGGGGTTTCGAGCCCGGCAATCATGCGCAGGACGGTCGTCTTGCCGCCGCCGCTGGGCCCCAGCAGGGCCAGCAGTTCGCCGTCCTGGACGGTGAACGAGACCTCGTCCACGGCGGTTACGCCGCCGAAGTGTTTGGTGATGTTCCGGACTTCAATGCTCATGGGAAATATGGGGAGAAAACGGTGGCACGTCGGAAGGTTGTAGGCAGGAAGTCCGCGTCCTCATTTGGGTCCATCAAAGGTTCCGCCTGTAGAAGCCAGCGAGTCGCTCTCCTGCGCCGCTTGTTCATCCCGCTGCTGGCGCCACTCCAGCCAGCTCTTCACACCCAAGGTCACCAGCGCGAGCAGCGCCAGCACGCTGGCCACGGCAAAGGCCGCGGCGGCGTTGTATTCGCTGTAGAGCTTCTCCACGCGGAGCGGGAGCGTCTCCGTTTCGCCGGATACCCGGCCGCTCACCACGAAGACCGCGCCGAACTCGCCCATCGCCCGGGCGTTCGTGAGGATGATCCCGTAGAGCAGCCCCCACTTCACCGAAGGCAACGTCACACGCCAAAAGGTCTGCCATCCGCTCGCGCCCAGTGTCAGCGCGGCCTCCTCCTGTTCCGTGCCTTGGCTCTGCATCAGCGGGATCAACTCGCGGGCCACGAAGGGAAAGGTGACGAAGAGCGTCGCCAGCACCATGCCCGGCAGCGCGAAGACGATCTTCAGATCGTGCTCCCGCAGCCAAGGTCCAAACCAGCCCTGAGCCCCGAAGAGCACCACCAGCATCACTCCCGCCACCACCGGGGAAACGGCGAAAGGCAGGTCGATCAAGGTCAGCAGCAGAGCCTTGCCCCGGAAGCGGAACTTCGCGATGGCCCAGGCGGCTGCGAGTCCGAACGCGGCGTTCAGAGGCACGACGCACGCCGTGATCAGCAGCGAAAGCCGGATTGCCGCCCGCGTGTCGGGATGGCGCAGCGCCTCGACGTAGAAGGCCGCGCCCTTACGGAACGCCTCGGCGAAGACGTTGAGCAGCGGCAGGACCAGAAAGAGCGCGACGAAGCCCAGCGCCAGGGTGATCAGCGTCCACTTGGCCCAAGGCGATTCCTCGGCGCCCCGGCGGGATTTGGCGACGGATCGGGAGAGAGAGGAAACGGTGGCGGACATAAAGGAGGAGCGCCGGGCTACGCCTGCTGCGAACGCCGCGTCCAGGCTTCCAGCAGATTGATCGCGCCCAGGATGACGAACGACACGAGCAGGAGGAACACCGCCATGGCGATGGCGCCGGGGTAGTCATATTCGTCCAGCCGGATGGTGATGAGCAACGGCGCGATCTCGGTCTCGAAGGGCTTGTGCGACGAGACGAAGAGGATGCTGCCGAACTCTCCGACGGACCGCGCGAAGGCGAGGGCAAATCCCGTCAACACCGCCGGAAACAGCGCCGGGAGAATGATCGAACGGAACGTCCGCCAGCGCCCTGCGCCGAGCAGCGCCGCCGCTTCCTCAACCTCGTGGTCGAGCATCTCCAGCACCGGCTGCACGGTCCGCACCACGAACGGCAGGCTGACGAAGGTCAGCGCGATCACGATGGCCAGACGCGTGTTCACGCCGTGGACGCCCAGTGGCACGAGGAACTGGCCCAGCCAGCCGTTGGGCGCGAAGAGCGAACCCAGCGTCAGTCCGCCCACGGCCGTCGGCAGGGCGAAGGGCAGATCGACCATAGCGTCCACGATGCGCCGACCGAAGAAGCGGTAGCGCACCAGCACCCACGCGAGCAGCACGCCGAACACGACGTTGATCGCGGCCGCCGCGAACGACGCGCCCAAGGTCAGCCGATACGCCGCCAGCGCGCGCGGATTCAGCACCTTCTCCCAGAAGCCGGCCCAGCCCAGGTCGGAAGACCTCAGCGTCAGCGCGCCCAAGGGCACCAGCACGAGCACGCCGAGATAGAACAACGTGAAGCCGAGCGACAGGCCGAAGCCCGGGAGGAAATGGCGACGAAGGGACATGGAGTTGGGAGAGGCGTCCCCTCACCCGGCCTTCAGCCACCCTCTCCCCATCCGATGGGGAGAGGGACGGGGTGAGGGGCCTACTGGGAGGGTTGCCGGTTCTTCAGCGATGGCGCTCAGACTTCGGGACAGGCTGGAAACTAGTCCTCCTTCTCAGATGTTCTGCCCGATGGCTTGGAGGCAGCGGAATTCGTGGAGGATCGCTTCGACCGCCGCCGCACCCGCTTCGGCTTGGAGGTGGAGCGGAGCGCTGGCCGGTGTTTCGAGCGTGATCTCGAACGGAGGCCGCTTCATCCCCGGCACGCCCTGGAGCATGCCTTCATACCCGTCGAGGATGATGCTGTTGCGGGCGTGGAAACCGTCGATGATCGGCGAATGGTTGCGCGGCAACACACGGCCGGCGGCGCGGAGCGCGGGCTCCAGCAGATGTTCGGTCAGCACTGCGCCCTTGGCGAAGCCGTAGAGGCCGTGGCTGGTGTCGTCGCTGTGGAGAGTCACGATGCCGTCGAAGGCCTGCATCCAGATCTCGCCTTCGATGAACTGGACCTCGGGTTCCGCCGAGTCTTTCCAGAACTCCCGGTTCAGGTCGTCGGCCCCGCGTGCCTGCCGGGTGGCGTCCTCGAACCCGGTGGGATTGCAGAGCGGGTAGAGGAAGAGCGCGTAGCCCCGTAGGATCTCCGGATCGGCGTTGATCGCCCGGACCAAGCGGGCCAGCGCCAGGGTGCCTTCCGGCTCGTCGCCGTGGATGCCGGCGAAGACGCCGATGCGGAGGACGTCGCCGCCGCCCTTGGGCCCGACGAACAGGAAGCGCGGCAACTCGTAGGTCTCCCCGCCGCGTTCGAACTGGCCGGCGCTGCGGCCCAACAACCACGGCGATTCCTGCGCGGCCGCTTCCAGGGGCGCGAGGAGCTGGGCAATGGACCGGCGACGCGCCGGGGCCACGGGTTCCGGTTCCGGGGCGAGGTCCACACCATGCAAACGGGCGACGGCGTGGGCGTAGTTGAGCAAAGTAGGATTCATGGAGGATCAACGTTGAGGGCTGTAGAGCTGGTCGAAGACGCCGCCTTCGGCGAAGTGCGTTTTCTGGGCTTGTGCCCAGCTGCCGAAGACTTCGTCCACGGTGAAGAGCTTGAGCTTGGGAAACCGGTCGGCGTTCGCCTCGGCCACCGATTGCAGGCGGGGGCGGTAGTAGTGCTTCGCGGCGAGGCGCTGGCCTTCCTCGGTGTAGAGAAACTTGAGATAGGCCTCGGCAACCGCCGTCGTGCCGCGCCGTTTGGCCACCTTCTCCACCACGGCCACGGGCGGCTCCGCGAGGATGCTTTCGGAAGGAATGACGATCTCGAACTGGTCCGGGCCGAGCTCGTGGATGGCGAGGAAGGCTTCGTTTTCCCAGGCCAACAGCACGTCGCCGATGCCGCGCTGGGCGAAGGTCGTGGTCGAGCCGCGCGCACCGGTGTCGAGCACAGGCACGTTCTTGAAGAGCTTGGCGACGAACTTGCGGGCCGTCGCCTCGCTGCCGCCGGGCTGATGCAGCGCCCAGCCCCAGGCGGCGAGATAGTTCCAGCGCGCGCCGCCGCTGGTCTTGGGATTGGGCGTCACGACGCCGATGCCGGGCTTCGCCAGATCGCCCCAGTCCTTGATGCCCTTCGGATTCCCCTTCCGCACGAGGAACACGATGGTCGAAGTGTAGGGCGTGGCGTTGTCCAGGAGCCGCTTCTGCCAATCGGCGGGCAGCAGCTTCGACTTCTCGGCAATGGCGTCGATGTCCGGCGCGAGCGCGAGGGTGACGACATCGGCTTCCAGGCCGTCGATGACCGCGCGGGCCTGTTTGCCGGAGCCGCCGTGGGATTGCTTGATCACGACGGTCTGGCCGGAGGTCGCCTTCCATTGCTGGGCGAAGGCGGCGTTGACCTCGGTGTAGAGCTCGCGGGTCGGATCGTAGGAGACGTTGAGGAGCTGCAGGTCCTTGGCGACGGCGGCCGACACCGACAGACCGGCCAAGAGAATAAGCAGAGAACGGAATGGTTTCATGGCGTTTTTGGAAGGTTAGTTTGAGGAAGCGTTTCAGAACGAGAGCTGGAGGCGGCTGACGAGGAAGTGTTCGTCTTGGCCCGAGACGGTGCCGGCATCACCGCCGTCGAACCGCGTCTGCGTGTAGCTGAGGTTCGCGCGAACGTTGCGGTTCAAATACCAGTTCAAGCCCGCGCTCCAGGCGGTGGCACGGCTGGCCGAGGTGGCGGCATTTGCGTAGCCGAGGGCAAAGGCGTCGTTGTCCACATCGAGCTGCGACAAGCGGGCCACGAGTTGGAAAGCACCCCAGCCTTCGTCGCCGATGCGGAAGGGTTTGCTAGGAGTGACGCCGCGAAAGCCGGCGGCTTCACCGGTGAGCACCCAACTGGCCGTGACCTGCCACGCGCTGTTCTCCAACGAATCGGCGCGGGTCGGATTCTTCACGTCCTGGCCTGAAACGACGTATTCCGCGAGCAGCCCGAACGGCCCGACGTAGTAGTAGAGCTGGGGCGAGAGCCGATGCGTTTCGCCATCCGCCACGGCATTGGCCGCGTAGCTGAAGAACGTTTGCTGGCCTTCGGTGGCGTAGCCGGCGGGCAGCCCGTTGGCGCCGTTCCGTTCGCCCCAGCTCCCGCTCCCGCCCAGCCCGAGCCCTCGCAGGAACTCCGGTCCGCCCAGCTTGAAGGGATGGGCGAAGATTCTGGCGGCGAATTCCTTGTCGTCGTCGAAGTCTCCATTGTTGCTGCTGCGCCCGTCGCCCAGGCCGTTGAACACGCCGGCCTGATACTGGAGCAGTCCGTCCCGGATCTCACCGTGGAGCTGGAACCCGACGTCGCGGTTTGGCACGAGGCCGGTCGGGAGGGCGTTTTCCGAGAGAAACCGCACCGGATCGGACTGGAGCTGCTCCAGCCCGATCGGTGCCTTGAACTTGCCCGCCCGGAACTGGAGTTCGGGTCGGAACCGGTAGTTGAGATTCGCGTCGAGCAGCGACGGCGAGCCGGTGCCACCGAACTCGGCGACGAACTGGTAGTCGAAGTCGCGGAAGAACGTGCCTTCAAAGATCGGCCGCGCCCGGCGGATGAGGAAGGCGTCGTTGTTCGCGATGCCGCCGTCGTCGAAGTAGAACCGGCTGTCCGCCTGAACCAAACCCCGGACCCGGAAGGCGAAGTTCGTGTCGGCCGTTTGAATGGCCAAGCCCCCGGCGCCGAGCGAGACGGTCGGCGCGGACTTGGCTTTGGTTTCCGCCGCTTCTTGGTCCAGCTCCCAGCGCCGCTCCAAGACGCGATAGCGCTGTTCCAAGGCGTTGAGTTTTTCTTCGAGTTCCCGAACGCGATCTGCGTCGGGCGCAGCCGCCAGCGCAGAAAACGCCGGGAGCAGCAGCGCAGTGGTTTGGATGGCTTTTTTCATAAACAAACTAAACTTGATCAAGTTAGTATTGTTTTAGAATGCAGCCGTCAAACAAATCTATACCATAACTGTAGTGTATTGAGTTTAAATGGTCTTAGTGCACTGATTCATAGTAGTTTAAGAATCAGAAAAAAGTCCCTGCAATCTCGACAAAATCACTTCAGATTCTCCCGAAACACACCTCTGAGGCATGAAACTCTCGTTGAAAGGTCGGTATGCGCTCCGCGCGCTGGTGGTCCTGGGCTTGGCTTACGAGCAGGAAGTCGTCTCGATCCAGCAGATCGCCGATCAGCAGAACATTCCCAAGAAATTCCTGGAGCAGATCCTGCACGATTTGCGCGGGGCGGGTTTTGTGGAGAGCCGACGCGGCGTGTCCGGCGGCTACAAGCTCAGCCGTTCCCCGGGCTTGATCACCTTGGCCCAGATCATC
>CAMLMI010000182.1 GCA_946480965.1 uncultured Verrucomicrobiales bacterium
GAACTCTTCACTCCCCTGAAAAAGTTCGCTGGTCCGCAGATCTTCGTCTGCCCCACCGACACCAAACGTTTCCCGACGACCACTACTCTCCAAGCCACCAATCTCAGCTACTTCCTGAATCTCTCGTCGCGGCTGGTCGACACCAACCAAGTCCTGCTCGGCGACAGGCATTTGGCGTTGAACGGCACCGCCATCGGACCCGGCCAGGTCACGATTCAAGCCGGTTCCACGCTCGATTGGACCCGGGAACTGCATCCTCTGGGCGGAAAGAAAACCCAAGGCGTCATGTCCTTCACCGATGGTCATGCAGAAATCGTGCGCGGAGGCCCAACGGTTTCGGCGACGTTTGACCGGAGCGGGCAGCGCGAACAGACGCTGCTGGTCCCTTGATTTCATAAGATGCCGTGAGGCCGACGTCGGAGATGTGGCTGATCATCCGACTCCAGCGAAGGTTCGCGGAAAATGACCGCTATCGTTTGTAGTAGGGGCGGCCACCGTTTTCAGCCCAATGGTCCCACATCGCGTTGAGAGATTCGTCGGTCACTTGTTTGACCCAGTCTCCGTCGTCGCGCCCATACCAGACCTTGGCTTCGGGAAGGCGTCTCCTGAGAAACTCCAAGACCGCCGCGATCTGCGGCCAGTATCCCCTTTCATAATCGGGCCCGTAGTAGGGGCTGTTCAGTTCGACTTGGTAAATGCCAACCGTTTCAGGCAGCCCATCGGGAAGAAACTGATTCTCCGTTGCTGGGATCTGGGAAATGACTTCCTCTCCAATGTCGAAGCTCAGAGAGCAGGTCTCGCCGACCGCTTCGCTCAAATGCGATCTCAACGTAGCCAACCTTTCCTTCTCAATAGGAGAATCCAACGTGGCGAAGATGTGGGCGTCAACGGGCATGAGTCCATAGTCTGCTACGCAAAGCAGCGTGTCTCCTTTTTCCTAACCGGGTCGCATCTAATTCGCCGCGTATCCCTGCGAAATCCGCCCCGGCAGCGCTCTCACCGCTGGAGCTTCGTGAGCGCCGCTTCCACCTGCCCGATGTCCTTCAGCGCATGGGCGGGCAGCGGGTGGGCTTCATCGAAGACATGGAGCGCGGAGGGCGATTCGATCGTCACCTTGGATTCGTCGATCTCGCCGGCGGCGTTGAGCGTGGCCTGAAGGTTCAGGCCGAGATGCTGGGCGAGGAAGCGGTAAAGCGCGGCGCGTTTGGACGGGCCGTAGTCGTGGCCTTCGTCGGGGAGATGCGTGTTGGCCACGCGGTCGGTGGCGCCGTGGTAGCCGTAGATCTTCTGGAGGAAAGGGAACTCGGACTGGGGCGTGTGCTGGGTCCAGTCCTTGCCATTGGAGACGAGGAGCTGCGGCCGGGGCGCGGCCAGTGCGGCGATCATCGCGTTGTTCACGAAATGGTCGTCGCTCCGGTGGATGGGCAGGCCGCTTTCACACTGGCAGCCGCCGAAGAAGTAGGCCGAGACCATTACCACCGGCACACTCACGGTGATGCGCGGATCGAGCGCGGCGAGGAGGAACGACTGGGTGCCGCCGCCGGACTCGCCGTTGACCGCGACCCGCTTCGGGTCCGCGCCTTCGAGCGAGAGCAGGTAGTCCACGGCGCGGATGGCGTTCCAGGTCTGGAGCGTGAGGGTGAAAGGCCGCCGATGCGCCTCCTGCCCGACCTGCGGGATGGTGTCGCCGAAGCCCACCATGTCGATGGACAGCACGGCCGCACCCATGCGGGCGAGCGTGGCGCTGCGGGCCTGGGTGTTCGGATGGAAGCTGGCGTGCTTGGCGTAGTCCTCCGGTTTCTTGATGCCGCCGTCGTGGCCGTGGGTGGAAAGCACCACCGGGAACGGCCTCTTGGCGTCGAGAGGTCGGTAGAGCTTTCCCGTGACAAAGAAGCCGGGCACGGACTCGAAGGCGACATTTTCCACCGTGTAGCCGTCGTGCGTGCGTTTGGAATGGGAGATGGGATTGAGCGGTGTGCGCTTCGGCCAGGGCGCGAGGTTCATCCGCTCTTGGATGCGATTTCGCGCGTGGGTGGCGTAGGCGTCCCACGAGGCGCGATCGGGGAAGCGGACCAAGGCCGCGTCGAGCAATGCCTGCCCTTGCTCGGGCTTGAGGAAGTTCCCCGGGCACAGCGCGGGATTGTTCGTCGGTCCGGGCGGAATCCCGGCCGGAGCCCACCCGACCGGATCGGCTGCGAAGGCGGCGGGCAACAGGACGAGACCGAGCAAACCACCGAGACGGGCGAAGAATGGGGAGTTCATGGCGCGGATCATGGGGAACGTGTCCGCAGGAGTAGCAGTTGAACGGACGACGGAAAAGCCTTCGCTCGGGGCGGAGGGATGCCCTTTCCACCACGGCTCGCGGCTTGAGTCGGCTTCGTCCGCATGGTTTTCTGCCCGGGCCATGAGCACGTCAGCCCCGGCGCAGGAGGAGAAGCGCACCGATTCGCAGGAGAGCCTGAGCTGGAAGCCCGACGGCTTGATCGGCCGGGGCCGCTTCAAGCTTGTGCGCTTCATCGCGCAGGGCGGCATGGGCATTGTCTGGGAAGCCTTCGACACCAAGCTCAAGGAACGCGTGGCGGTGAAGACCGTGCCCGCCGAGCTGCGCTCGAACTTTCCCGCCTTCGACCATCTGCGTCGCGAGATCGTCCGCAACCGCGCGCTGTCGCACCCGAACATCGTCCGCATCCACGACCTCTACGAAGAGGAGGGCGAGGAGCCCTTCATCGTGATGGAACTGGTGGACGGACGCGGGCTCAACGAATGGCAGGCCGAGCAGGACGACGGCGTCTTCGACTGGGAATGGTTCAAGCCCTTCCTCCTCCAGATCTGCGACGCGCTGGCCTACGCGCACCAGCGCAACATCGTCCATCGCGACCTGAAACCGGCCAACGTCCTCCTCGGCGCCGACGGCCAGATCAAGCTCATCGATTTCGGCCTCGCCACGCATTTCACCGACGCGCTCCATCCGATGTCCCGCTCGCTCGGGGCCAGCGGCACCACGGCCTACATGAGCCCGCAGCAGGTCGAGGGCTGGCCCTCGACCGCGCAGGACGACATCTACGCACTGGGCGCGACGCTGTTCGAGCTGCTGACCGGCCAGCCGCCCTTCGTCGGCGGCGACTTGGCGCATCAGGTGGCGCACCATCCGCCGCCGAAGCTTCAGGAACGGATCGAGCAACTCGGCCTGAACCGCACGATCTCCGGCGAAGCGGAACTCTTCGTCGGCTCCTGCCTGATCAAGGACACAGCCGTCCGGCCGAAGACGGTGGATCGACTGGTTGGATTGCTCCACGGCAGCGTTGAAACGAACTTTGGTTCGAAGAGTGATCCGGAGGTCGCGAATGAGAATCAGGTCGGCGAGTCGTTCGCGAATGACAGGCCCAGGCCCAGATCAAAAAGGAAGCTGTTTGTGACGTTGGCCGTGCTGGTGGTCACGGTTGTTTGCTGCATCAATGCCGCCTTGGTTTGGAAGATGTATGGTGGATTCAGGTTCTTTTCGCCCGGCAGGAACCCGACCCCGCGTGCGGTTCCGTCTCCTTCTCCGACGCCGATTGTGCCGGCTGCCAACGCGGGCGGGTCAACGGACGGTGTGGTCCAGCGCATGGAGGTGAAAGCCTTAGACTTGGCGAGCCAGATAGGCACTAGCCTTGTCGGCGCTACGACCGAGCCGCAGTTCAAGAGCCCTTGCTTTGTGGTGTTCAAAAAAGTGTCTGGCCAATCCGTCTCCCTCATGCTCGGCCCGGGGCGCTGGGAGCTGAAAGACGGTGTTCTGTCCGTGAGATTGGATCGTTCTTCGGACGAAACCTACGTGCGCGACTCTTTGACCGAATTTGCGGAGTTCAAAGTTTGGTCGGCCGACGTGTTCGTCGAACGCGGAACCGTGTTGTTCGGATCACACGTGATCAAACCGGCCGATGACGGGCGGATCGACGTCCTTGTCTCGCAGCTGGAAATTAGGAGCGCCTCTATGGGGCCCGTGATCTCTGAAACATGGCGAGTCGATCCTTCGCGGCTCGGAGGAAGCACTCCCCACTGGTATTCCTATTTGAAAGCGCCTTGGCGGATGCAGGGGGCAATCCATTCAGGGGAAAAAGATTCAATCCGTTCCAGCTCTTGGAACACGGTCTCCGTCAACACGGACTCCCGACTGCGGACGTTTTCGGTCAATGGCGAGAATGTGGGCGCGCTGACGATGACTACGGGACACGATTCAGCCGCTTCATTCTTCCTTCGGATCAAAGGCGATCCATCAGGGGCGGCGACGGTTCATCTTGGGAATCTGACCATCAATGAACCCTCGGCCAGGGGTTTTCCAAGATAGACCGATCCCAGCGAACTGTTGGGCTGGACCACCTCAACTGCCCCCTTCCCACCCCGCCGTTCCCGCGTATGCTCCGCGCCTCATGCGACGCATCGACGAGCTGACGTTCGACAACACCTACGCCCGGCTGCCGGAAGTTTTCTTCCAGCGGGTCGCGCCCACGCCGTTCGAGAATCCCCGGCTCGTCCACTTCAACCCCGCCGCCGCCAATCTTCTCGGCCTCGATCCTGCCGAGGCGGAGCGGCCGGACTTCGCGGAGTTCATCACCGGCCGCAAACCGATCCCCGGCAGCGAGCCCATCGCCATGCTCTACGCCGGGCACCAGTTCGGCCACTACGTGCCGCAGCTCGGCGATGGACGGGCCATCCTGCTGGGCGAGGTGAAGTCGCCGGTGCAGGGCCTCTACAACGGCCATCTCCAGCTCTCGACCGACAAGTGGGATCTCCAGGTGAAGGGCGCGGGCAAGACCGCCTTCTCCCGCTTCGGCGACGGACGCGCGGTGCTGCGGTCGTCGGTGCGCGAGTATCTGTGCGGCGAAGCCATGCACGGCCTCGGCATTCCGACGACGCGCGCGCTCTGCCTCATCGGCAGCGATGAACCGGTCTTCCGCGAACAGCCGGAGCCGGGCGCGATGATTGTGCGGTTGGCGCCGAGCCATGTGCGCTTCGGCAGCTTCGAGGTCTTCTACTACCGCGAGCAGGTGGAAAATCTCCGCACCTTGGCCGACTACGTGATCGGGCAGTTCTACCCGCAATTCGCCTCCGTGCCGGCGCAGGAGAAGTATTACCGCTGGTTCAAGGAAGTGGTCCGTCGCACCGGCCAGCTCATGGCGGAGTGGCAGGCGGTCGGCTTCTGCCACGGCGTGATGAACACGGACAACTTCTCCATCCTCGGCCTGACGATGGACTACGGCCCGTATGGGTTCATGGATGACTTCAATCCCGGCCACATCTGCAACCACACCGACCAGACCGGGCTCTACTCCTACCAGAACCAGCCGCGCATCGGGTTCTTCAATCTCCAATGCCTCGGGCAGGCGCTGTCGCCGCTGATGACGGCCGACCAGGTGAACGCCGCCTTGGCCGACTACGAGCCGTCGCTCGCCACGCACTTCCTCGATCTGCTGGGCGCGAAGCACGGCTTCAAACACCAGCAGCCTGTCGATGAGGAGATCTTCCGCGACACCTTCGAGCTGCTGAAGGGTTCGGATTTCACGAGGTTCTTCCGCGCGCTGAATTCGTTCTCCACCGAGCCGGGCGCGACCAACGCGCCGCTGCGTGATCTCGTGGTCAACCGGCTGGCCTGGGAAGCCTGGTCCGAGCGCTACGCAGCCCGGTTGCGCGGCGAATCGAGCCAGGACGCCGAGCGCAAGGGCCGGATGGACCGGATCAATCCCAAGTTCGTCCTGCGAAACTACCTCGCCCAGGAAGCCATCGACGCCGCGCACGAACGCGACGCCTCGGAGATCGACGCTTTGCTGAAGGTGCTGCGCAACCCCTTCGCCGAACATCCCGAGTTCGAGCGCTTCGCCGCTCCGCCACCGGACTGGGGCCGGACGTTGGAAGTGAGCTGTTCGTCGTAGTTCGCCGGCCTCCGCAGCCGTGACGGCCGCGCCATACGGCCCTAGCCGACCAGCTCGATGCGATGCCCCTCGGCCCAGGTCGGCGGCTCCAGCTTTTCCACCAGCCGGAGAATCACCTTCTCCGGCACCGGCTCGGGACGTTTGCGGTTCCGCGCCAGCGCCGTTTCCAAGGGCGGCTTCAGATAGACGATCTCGATCCGCGTGCCGTAGTCGGCGAAGAGATCTATCCACCGGCGGCGCATCTGGCGGGTGAGGTTCGTCGCGTTGAAGGCGAAGTCGGGGTCGGTGCGTAGGAGCTTCCTAGTCAGTGCCAAACCTCAAATCGAGAGCAGCTTCTCGATGGCCGCAAAATCGGAAGGCGTGAGTTCGCTCTCCTTATTCCGAATTGCGGCTTTGATCTGGGCGCGACCGGTGGGAGTGATTTTCATCGGTCCGGCGATGTGATCGACGCGACGATCATCGTTCCAGAAACCGACCGTGTGAATCGGGTGCGCGGGGTCGTCGTCGCTACGGCCTCCGGGAATATGGGTGAACGAGTCGAGGAGGCTGATGGCGAGATGGTTCGCTACGGCCTTCCGCAGACTCGCTCCCGTGAGCCTGGGCTGCAGGCCCCAGGTGGAAAAGATACCGATCCGTTCCTCCTGATAATAATAGATGGCGGTCGTGCTCCCTCCACGCAGCGGCAACTCGGTGACGCAAAAAAGGAAATCGGCGCCGATGGCTTTCCGGATCCGCTCCATCCGGCTGATCACGTTGTCCGCCCGGAGATAAGCGACCCCGTCGTTGGCGCTGTCGCCATCGACGGCCCAGAGGCCACGCGGCGCGGTGAATCGCTCGAGTTGAAACGCGAACGCGTCCTGCACGGCGTTCAACTCCTCGAGCGTGCGATCCAGATGCTCGCGATAGACGAGCGCGTTTTCCGCATCCCACACGGCCACGCTCTTGCGGCGTGAACCGGACCGGCGCCGCAGCGTGTCGGAACGCCGCGAAAGCACGGCCGGGCTCGATGCGGCCACCGCGGCGCCACCGGGCGCGCAGACCCGCGCCTCCGAATCGACGGCAAACATCACGGGCACGGCCCAGTCCATCGGCTCGACGCCGCAATAGTGGAGCGCGATCCGCGCCTCGCGCATCGCGTCGCCAAGCGGCAGTCCCTTGGCCAGGCACGCGTAGAAATGCAGCGAAAACAGCGACGCGGAACGATCGATGACGCTGTATTGGTTGGCCACTACCGCCGGCAATCCGTCCTTCACCAGCGCCATCGCCACGCCCCGATTGTAGTCGGCGCTCCGACCGCGGCCGGTTTCGCACGCGTTGAGAAAGACGACGCGAATGTCTCGCCCGCGAAGGATGTTCAAAAAGCTCGTCGACGTGAGCGGCTTGGGCCGGCCGGCCTCGTCCTGAAAGATCAAGGTGCCGATGCGGGAATCCTCGTCGAACTCTCCGTGTCCGATGAAGTGCAGCACGTCGATATCGTCGTCGGCCGCGGGATAGCGCAACCGCTCGTGCAGCATCTCGGGAGTCGCCGCGGCGATCACCTCCACATGCACGAGCCCGGCGTCGATCAGGGGCCGGAACGATTCATGAATGCCGCGGCGCTCCTCCTCGATCGAGAGTTCGCCAAAGCCGGCCGGCTGCGCGGACACCACCAGAATGCGGAGCTTTTTCCCCTTCGGCGGAATGTGGTTCGCCGGAGTCGGCGTGAGCACGTTGCGGACGAAACGGACGTCCGCGCAGCTCAGAAAATTGCCCGCGATCTTGTCGTAGGCGAGCTCCCACGGCAGATCCGCCACCCAGGGAATCATCGAGGTGAACGTGAGCCTGAGCCGACGCTTGGCGTGGCGGAAACGGGCGACATTGTAGAGATGCCGCACCTCGCCGGGAAACAGCGTGCAGAAAAGATCGTGGCCAAGCTCCTCGAGGAAAGGGTTGTCGGGATAGTCCGGCGCGTCGGGCGCCGATTTGGTGGTGAGAAAACTCTCCCCGTTCGCGTAGCGGACGATGCGACGTTGTGCCGCTATGATGCGCCCCCAGCGCGTGCCCGCGTTGTCTTTATCTCCGCGCAGATAAAAAGGCTCCGTGACACGCGCCCCGCGGTATTCGGCGATCAACAGCGGCACCGAGCCATCGGCATCGGCGGCCGTGTGCAGCTTCTGCGAGACCACGGTGAGCCGAAGCTCGTCCTCGTCCGCCCAGCCTTGCTTCGAAATCGTCGGAGCCGGCGAGCCGGGAGCGGAGGCCGAAGCGGCGCCCCCCATCGATCCGGACGCGGGCTCGCGCTCCGGCGGAGGCGAGTCGATCCCCGCGCCACGGATACGACGCGACGCGCGCGAGGGAAGGACGCGCGACGTATCGATCCTGGGCAGCGAAGACGCCGCGCCCCGCAACGTGGCGATGAGCGCGTCGGCCACATCGTCCTCCCCGAAGAACGAGACATGGTGCGGCGAAGCGGCCCCTCCGGCGCGCATATTGCCGCCGGGCCCGAAACAAGCGACGCGATCGCCGCGCACCCAATCGCCGGGGTTCGCGTTCGTTTTCCAGCCGCCTTCGGTGGGCACGACGAGGTCGTTGGCCCCGTCGAAAAAATTGTCGATCCCCATGTCGGCGAGCCGGCCCCACCACTTGGCGTCGGGATGATAGTTGGCGACCACGGCATGATAGCTCGCGCCGGCCGGAGCGCCCGGCCCCTCTTGGATCGAGGCGATGAAATCGCCTCTCGGGTCCATGGCGACGAGTCCCTTGCAATGCCCCAGGACGTTGGCCGCGACCCATTTCAAACCCTCCGCCAGCCAGGCGC
>CAMLMI010000183.1 GCA_946480965.1 uncultured Verrucomicrobiales bacterium
ACCAACGCGCATTTCGTCGCCTTCCCGCTGGGCACGGTCTCCATCGCCTTCGCCACCAATGCGGTGGCCGAGAACAACCCCGCCGTCCGCGATCTGGTCCTCACCCGCACCGGCGACACGAACGTCGATCTCGCCGTCCGGATCGCGCTGTCCGGCACGGCCACGTTGCTGAGCGACTACCGGCTCTCGCCCGAGCTGACCAACGACTTCAACACCGTGGTCATTCCCGTCGGTGAAACGAACCTCTTCATCCCGTTCCAGACCATCAACGACTCGCAAGTGGAAGGGCTGGAGACCGTCGCGGTCACGCTCTTGGAAGACGCCGCCTACGAACTGACCTTGGCGCACGAAGTCCTGATCGACCTTGTGGACGACGAGAATCTGCCGCGCACGGAAGTGACCGTGGCGGCCTCGAACGAGACCTTGGCCGAGAACGGCATGGATGTCGGCCGCTTCGTCTTCCGCCGCACGGGTTCCACCGCCGCCGAATTGGTGGTGAACTACATTGCCAGCGGCACGGCCACGGCGGGCACGGACTATGACGCATTGCTCGGCGTCGTGCTCTTCCCTATCGGCAGCTCGACCGCCGAAGTTTTGATGAACGTGATCGACGACCGCCGTGTGGAAGCGGACGAGACGGTGGTCATCACCATCCAACCGGCCGCGACCCACACTGCGGGGCCCGCAGCCACGATCACACTGCTGGATGACGATTTCCTGACCGTCACCGTCACGGCCACGGACGACACCTTGGCCGAGCCGGGGCAGACCGGCGCCTTCACCGTCACCCGCGAGGGCGATCTGAGCGGCGACCTCCGCGTCCACTACACCGTCACCGGCAGCGCGACGGCGGATGTGGACTACGAGTATCCCAGCGGCAACGTCATCATCCCCGCCGGGGAAGCTTCGGCCCGCATCTCGATCACGGCGCTGAACGACACCTCGGTGGAAGGCGACGAATCGGTCGTCGTCACCCTCACGGGCGACATGGCCTACAGCGTAGGCCTGCCCGCCTCCGCCCTGCTGCGCATCCGCGACGACGAACGCGCCGAGGTCTTCGTGGCCGCGATCGACGAAGAGGCTTCGGAGCCGGGCGAGGACATCGGTGGGTTCGTGGTCGGCCGCTCCGGCGGCACGGCCGGGCCGTTGCTCGTCCGCATCGCCGTCAGCGGCTCGGCGGTGAACGGCGTGGACTTCGTGCCCATCGATTCCGAGGTGCTCATTCCCGACGGCGCCTCGAGCGTGTCGCTGGACGTGATCCCCTTCGACGACCTGCATGCCGAATACGACGAGCAGGCCGTGCTCACCGTGTTGCCCTCGCCCGACTACACCATCGCTCCCGGAACTTCGGCCGAAGTCACGATCGAGGACGATGACGGCGGCGTGCCGGCGGTCGGCTTTGCCCAAGCCGCTTCTTCCGCGCCGGAAAGCCTCTCGCCCGGCATCGTTGTTTCCCTCAGTTCCACCTCCAGTTCGCCGGTCACAGTCGAATACCAGATCTTTGGCGGCACCGCTCCGGCGGGCGACTACCAGTTGGCGGCCAGCCCGCTGACCTTCGAGCCCGGTGAATGGTCGAAGTCAATCCCGCTGCGAATCACCAGCAATGGGGTCGCCCAGGCCAACCGCACCGTCCGTCTGGTGCTCTTCAATCCCATGGGAGCCACGCTCGACGGCCTCAAGATCCACACCTACACGATTCTCGACGACGACGCGGCCGGTGTGACCGTCGCCGCCATGGTCGCTACCGCGTCCGAAGCGACCGGCGCGCCAGGCAACTTCCGCCTGACCCGCACCGGCAACACCGCGTCGAACGTCACCGTTCATTTCCAGATCACCGGCACGGCCAGCGCTCCGACGGACTACGCGCCGCTTGGCCAAAGCGTCGTCATTCCCGCTGGAGCCGCCACGGTCGATCTACCCGTGACTCCGGTGAACGATGGCACGCAGGAACCGGCCGAGACCGTCGTGCTGACCCTGACCAGCGTGGATGGCGGCACAGTCAACAGCCCACGCACCACGGCGGTCGTCATCTCCGACAACGACACCGACAGCCGTCCGGAAGTGCTCGTGTCTTCCGTGGAACAGCCCCACGCCGTGGAAGGCGGCGGTTCGGCGCAGTTCCGCTTTGTCCGCACCGGCTCGACCGCCGCCAATCTGGTCGTGGAGTTCACCGTAACCGGCTCGGCCACGCCCGGTCTCGACTACGCCGCGTTGCCCGCGCAGATCGTGATCGCCGCCGGGAGCGACACCGCCACCTTGGACGTGGTTCCGGTGAACGACACCTTGATCGAGGGCGAGGAAACCGTGGTCTTGTCGCTGTTGATCAATGACCGCTACCGCGCTCCCTTCCCGTCCGCCGCCACCGTCATCGTGCAGGACAACGATCAGAGCGTGCGCGTGGACGCCAGCGACTTTATCGCGGCCGAGCCCGGCACCAATCGCGGCGAGTTCACCTTCACCCGTATCGGCACCACGAACTCCGATGTGGTCGTGAACTACGCGGTCGCGGGCACGGCGGGGAACGGCGTGGACTACGCCACCTTGCCCGGAGCGTTCGTCATCCCGGCCGGAAGTCTCTCCGCCACGCTGGCCGTGGAAGCCTTGGACGATCTGCTGGTGGAAGGGCCCGAGAAGATGACGCTCACGTTGGGCACCGGTTCCGGCTACACGCTCGGCGCCGTCACGTCCGGCACCGTTACCATCGAAGACGACGAGCCGATGCTCACCATCGTCGCCGCCGTGCCCACCACGGTGGAAGGCAGCCCCGATCCCGCCGTGCTCCGCGTCATCCGCACGGGCGATCCGAAATACAACTTTGTGGCCAAGCTGCGTCTGGGCGGTTCCGCCATCCAGGGCGTGGACTACCCGATGCAACTGACCAATCTCGTCTTCTCGTGCAGCGTGACCTCCATCGACCTGCACATCTCGGCGACGAACGAGCTGGTGATCGAAGGCGTGGAGAACGTCACCGCCGTTCTTCTCCCCGATCCCGCCTACACCATCCTCTCGCCCAGCAACGCCGTCGTCACCATCGAGGACGCCGGCGACAACCAGGCCCCGCAGATCGCCTTCGTCACTCCCACGGTGCCGACCGTTTTCCTGCCCGGCACCAACGGCAACCTGATCCTGGAAACCCTCGTCACCGACACGAATCCCGAGACGGTTCCGACGCTCTTGTGGACCAAGACCAGCGGCCCGGACGAATTCACCTTCGGCCCGACCGACACGAACAATACCACGGCCAGCTTCACCAATTCCGGCATCTACATCCTGCGCCTGACCACCGATGACGGACTGTTGACGAACTACAGCGAAATCACCGTCGTGGTCGGCGCGGTGCAGTTGCTGGGGTCGAATCTCGTCCACTGGACCTTCAACGACGGCACCGGCGACATCGCCGCCGACGCCTCGGGCTCCGGCCGCTCCGGCGCGCTGGGCGGTGGTCCGGTCTGGAACAGCGAAGGGGCCAACGGCGGTTCGCTCGAATTCGACGGCGCGGACGATTCCGTGCAGACGACCAACGGCTTCCTGAACGGGCGCGACGCCTTTACGCTGTCCTTCTGGATTCGCGCGGCCGAGACGAACTCCGACCGGGGCATCCTCACGGCCGACGCCACGGGCACGGACGAAACGTTCGCGTTCCAGACCCGCACGCTGGCCAGTTGCAGCAGCTCGACCAACGTCTTCGAGGCCACGATTCCCACCACCGACGGTTTGCTCCGCTACACCAGCTCCAGCGGCGTCGGCACCACTCAATGGCAGCATCTCGTGCTGACTTGGACCAACGGTTCCCCGGCTCGGCTCTACGTGGACGGCAAGCTGGATCGCCCGATGGAAAGCACCCTCGCTTGGACCGGCACCATCACCAACGCGCCGGACTTCATCCTCGGCCGAGGACCCGCTTCGTCGCCCGCCCCGTGGCTCGGCGGCATCGACGAACTCCGCGTCTTCCCCCGCGCCCTGGATGAAGGCGAAGTTCTGGCCCTCGCCGAATTGCCGCCCGACAACTATGCGCCGCTCGTGCTCGCGGGCGACGACACCACCAATCTGCTCATCAATCCGTTCGTCCTCTCGGGCGTCGTCACGGACGACGGCAATCCGGTTCCCCCCGCGCTGACCACCCATCAATGGGCCTTCGTCAGCGGCCCGGCCGAGATCCAGCCTCCCGATCCCACCGCGCTCACCAACACCATCCAGTTCACCGTCGCAGGCGACTACATCTTCCGCCTCATCGCCGACGACGGCCAGGTCCGGCCCTACGACGATATCCTGCTCACCATCATCGAACCTGTGCAGGTGGACGTTTTCGCCTCCGACGCAGAAGCCGCCGAGCTGGGACCGGACACCGGCGAGTTCACCTTCACCCGCCAAGGCGATCTGGAGGGCGAGCTGACGCTCTTCCTCATGCTCACCGGCACCGCGAGCAACAAAGTGGACTTCCCCGAGATCCCGGATGTCGTCCATTTCGGCGCGGGCACCGGCTCCGTCACGATGGCCATCAGTCCCTTCCTCGACCACCGCACCGAAGGCGACGAGACCGTGACCTTCATCATCCAGAGCAACCTCAACTACACCATCGGCAGCGGAGAAGCCACGGTCACGCTGAAGGACTCGCCCTTCGGCCAATGGACCGTGGATCGCTTCACGCTGGAGGAACTGACCGACCCGGTTCTCAGCGGCGAAGGCGCGGACTTCGACCAGGACCGTCTCGTCAACCTGGCCGAATATGCCTCCAACCGGGAACCCAAGACTCCGGACACAAACAACCCCGTGGCCTTCACCATCGAGACCAATTCCGCCACCGGCCTGGGCCATCTCGTGGTCAGCTTCCCGCGTCGCCTGGAGCCCACCGACGTGACCACCGAACTGGCCGTCTCCCACGACCTCGTGACCTGGAACACGGACGCCAACCACATCGAGCAACTCGACGCCATCGACGACGGCAACATGCTGACCGAAACGGTGAGGGCCCGTGTCGTCGTGCCCCTCAGCCTGAACACCAACCACTTCATCAACGTCCGCGTCCGCCTGCGCACGACCGGGCCTTAGCGGGAGCGGCCCAACGCGCCAGCTTCGAAGTCCGGGCGGAACACAGTCGGGGACTGGAGAGATCTGGTCCTGCATGGTTTGGAATGGCCGGACCGACGTTGCGTAAGCGCGTTGGCCGGGATCATGCCCCGTCACGTGCGTGGTGGTTGAGGCCAAAGGCGCAGATGGCCGTCTTCCGTCTTGAAACCGTAGCTTGCCCTCCGCTGCCAGACTGGCAGACTCCCCGGCTCTTGGTCCGAGACCGGGAGCCATTTTGACCACAGATATGCAGCATATCCGGAACATCGCCATCATCGCGCACGTCGATCATGGCAAAACCACCCTCGTCGATTGCCTTCTGAAGCAATCCGGAACCTTTCGCGCCAACCAGGCCGAGACCCAGGTCGAGCGCCTGATGGACTCGATGGACCTGGAAAAGGAGCGCGGCATCACGATCCGGGCGAAGAACGCGGCGTTCAAATACAAGAACTACCACGTCAACATCGTGGACACCCCGGGCCACGCCGACTTCGGCGGCGAGGTGGAGCGCATCATGAACATGATCGACGGCGTGCTGCTGGTCGTCGATTCGGCCGAAGGCCCGCAGGCCCAGACGCGCTTCGTGCTCCGCAAGGCGCTCGAGGCCGGAGCCAAGCCCATCGTGGTCATCAACAAGATCGACCGCGAGAACGCCAATCCCAAGAAGGTGCTGGACCTGGTGTTCGAGCTCTTCATGTCGCTGAACGCCACGGACGAGCAGCTCGATTTCCCCTTCATCTACTGCTCGGCGAAGCAGGGCTACGCCAAGCTGGAGCTGGAGCACGCCAGCGGCACGATGGAGCCCCTCTTCGACGCCATCGTGAAGCACATCCCGCCCCCGCGCGCCAAGGCCGGGGAAGGTTTCCAGATGCTCGTGGCGAACCTCGACTACAACGACTACACCGGCCGTATCGCGTTCGGTAAGATCGTCGAAGGCAAGGTCAAGGTAGGCGATCCCGCCATTTGTCGCCACGGCGACGGCAAGATCACGAAGGGCAAGATCACCATGATCTACCACTTCGAGGGCATGAAGCGGATCGAGATCCAGGAGGCCCACGCCGGCGACATCATCGGCGTGGCCGGCTTCGAGGACGTCTTCATCGGCGAGACCATCTGCGATTCCGAGGCCCGCCCGGCGCTGCCCTACATCCCGACCGATCCCCCGACGATCCAGATGCAGTTCGCCGTCAACGACGGTCCGCTCGCCGGCCAGGAAGGCAAGCTCGTCACCGCCCGCAACATCTGGGACCGCCTGGTGAAGGAGATCCGGACGAACGTGGCCCTGCGCGTCTCGCAGACCGCCGATCCGAAGATCTTCTCCGTCGCCGGCCGCGGCGAGATGCAGATCGGCATCCTCGTGGAGCAAATGCGCCGCGAAGGGTTCGAAGTGCTGGTTTCCCGGCCCGAGGTGCTTTGGAAGAAGGGCCCGAACGGCGAGCCCCTGGAGCCCATCGAGAAGGTGTTCGTGGAAGTTCCGAGCGAGAACCTCGGCGCGATCATGGAAAACCTCTCCGCCCGGAAGGCCCAGATCACGAACATGAACCACGTGGGCAACCAGGTGTCCCTTGAAGCCTTGGCCCCGATGCGCGGCCTGATCGGCTTCGAGACCGACCTGGTCAACATGACCAAGGGCATGGGCGTGATGAGCCACCTTTTCCACGAATACGGCGAGGACCGCGGCGAGATAGCGGCCCGCAAGAACGGCTCGCTCGTCTCCATGGACAACGGCGAGGCCACCTCCTACGCGCTGAACATGGTGCAGGAACGCGGCCGCCTCATGGTCGAGCCCGGTGACCCGATCTACGTCGGCATGATCGTCGGCGAGAACTCCCGCGAGAACGACATCATGGTCAATCCCGTGAAGGAGAAGAAGCTGACCAACATGCGCTCCCAGGGCGACGGCAAGGGCATCCAGCTCAACGCGCCGTTGAAGCTCAGCCTCGAACGCGCGCTCGAATACATCGACGTGGACGAATACGTGGAGGCGACTCCCAAGAGCCTGCGTCTGCGCAAGAAGGTCCTCGACGAGAACGAACGCAAGCGCTCGGAGAAGTCCCGCAAGATCCGCTTCATCGAAGACCAATAAGGCTTCGGTTTGGAGCTCAACAAGACGGCGGCGGATGGAAAGCCATCCGCCGCCGTTTTGCTGTTGGGCTGAGTTGTCGAAATCCGAAAACCCACGCCCGACCCCGCCCAAGAGGGGATAAGGCAGGACGTAAATTCGACTGCCGGATGCGTGTTGCCTGCTGCCCTCCTGGGAGGGGGCAGGGGTGGGTTCTCAGCGGTGGAAGTTCGGCGTTTTGGAGGCTCCGAACTTTGGGCTTCAAGCTCAGCCTGGTGGCGTTACGCCGTGACCTGTTCGGTCTGGACACTGAGGAAGTCCGCGATTTCTTCCAGCAACAGCCGGCCGGGCGCGGCGGGGACGGCCTGCAGATCGGCGCGGGCGGTGTTCAGGAAATCGCTCAGGACGCGACGGCATTCCTGCTTGGCTCCGAACTTCGCGGTCAGGGCGAGCACGGATTCGAGATGTTCGGGCTGCCACTCGTTGATCTGCCGTTGGAGCCGCGCGGCTTCGGTGTCGGAGGCGCGTTCCAGGGCGTAGATCAGGGGCAGGGTGAGCTTGCCCTTGGCGAGGTCGGTGCCGAGGGATTTGCCGGTGACGCCTTCGGTGCTGAAGAGGTCGAGGCAATCGTCGTAGATCTGATAGGCGGTGCCGAGGGCGAGGCCGTAGTCGCGCAGCGCCCGACGCTGGGCGGCGGTTGCGCCGGAGACGTGCGCGCCGAGATCGCAGGCCAGGGCGAAGAGCTCGCCGGTCTTCATCGCGAGCATCTTGAAATAGTCCGCGCGGTTCAGCGTGAAGTCGCGGCGGCGCTGGGTCTGGAGGATCTCTCCGGTGCAGACGGTGTTCGTGGCCGTGGAGACCGCGCGGCAGACCTCGGTGGTGTCGAAGCCCGACGCCAGCTTCAGCGCGTGGGCGAAGAGGCAATCTCCCACCAGCACGGAGATTTCGCTGCCCCATTTCGCGGCCAAGGTGGGGCGCGCCCGGCGCAGCTCGGCGCCGTCCATGATGTCGTCATGCACCAACGTGGCCAAATGGACCATCTCGATGATCACGGCCACGCGGACATGGTCGGCACCGGGCCGGCCGAAGCAGCCCGCGCTGAGGGCGACGAGCAGGGGACGGAGCTGCTTGCCCTGGTTGTCGAGGGCGTAGCGGACGAACTCGGCGATCTGGGGTTCAAACTCCCCGACCTGGTCGTGGAGGCTGCGCGCGACGGCGTCGAGGAACGGTTCTGCTTCGCGGGAAATGCGCTGCCATGCCTCCGCAGCGGTGGGCGTGGGCATGGTGGAAACTTGGGGGGATTTCATCCCGGCGGCCAACATTGGGCGGAATCTAGGAGGCGGCCAAATCCAAGTCAAACGTGGCGGCGGGGTGGTCTCGGGGGCCGTTGTAACCTTTCCCGCTCGATGCCTGTTCTTCTTCCGGGGCGGAATTCGGGTTCCAAACCCGGCCCGGATCAATAATGTCCGTGACGGAATCTCCCCGGAACGCTCCAAGCACCATGAACGCCAAGCCTGCCCTGATCGTTTCCCTCCTGGCCAATGCCGGTCTCGCCGCCGCCTTGGCCTTGTC
>CAMLMI010000184.1 GCA_946480965.1 uncultured Verrucomicrobiales bacterium
CGGGTTGGCCGCCGACGGCAGCCTCTGGCTTCTGCCCCACGTTTCGGACCGCGACCGTGCCAATTCCCTATTCGCCCCACGATCCGCCCCGATGAAGCTGGGCAATCTCTTCGATTCGCCCGCGCCGTAAGCCTTGCGATTGAAGACAGGCCTCAGTGGCCAAAAAGGCGGCGAAGGCTCTGATCAAGCTGCGGTAGCGCAAGCCTCCTGCTTGCCTTGCCGCAACCGTCCCGCCTGCGAGGACGACCTCCCAGCGTTGTGCGCGCTCCGGCAAGCACGAGGCTTGCGACACTGCCTACGGGGCGTCGGCGCTACGGAGGATCGGCCGAAGCCATTGCCCTGCTCAGTCCACCTACGCCTTCCCGCGCCACTGGGCCAGGACGTTGGCGGCGAGGATGAGGCCGCCGCCGATGACCAGGTTCCGGGTCAGGACTTCGTTCGCGTAGTCGATGCCGGTCCAGGCGCTGAACCAGCCGGGCAGGAACAGCACCAGCACGCTGGTCACGACCGGTTCACAGCAGTAGATCAGCCCGGCCAGCGCGGCGCCGACGTGCCGCTGCCACCGGTTCATCAGGAGGAACGCGCCCAGGGTGCAGATGCCCACGAGCTGCGCCAGATAGAGCCACGCCGCCGGCAGCGACATGGGCCGGAACCAATCGGCGAGGTCCGCGGTCGTTCCCACGGCGACGGGCGCGGCCACGAGCGCCATCACGGCGAACATGACCAGCGTGGTGTGGGAGGTGTTGCATTCGGCGAAGCGCGGCCGCTCCAGCCAGAGGATCTGGCCCACGAATATGAGCGAGGCGACGATGGTCTGGAGTTCTCCCCGCCCCATCTTCAGCTCGCGCAGGTCGAGTCCGGACAGGACGGCGATGCCGACGATGACCAGCAGGCTTCCCACAAAGAGCTGCCACGACGGCCAGCGCCGGTCCCGCACCGCCACCCACCAGGGCAGCACGAGGCAGTAGGTCTGGGTGAGGAACGCCGAGGTGCTGGCCGAGGTGTGAGCCAGCGCGTCCATCTGGAAGAGGATGCCGAGCCCGCCGAAGACGCCGACACCCGCCCCGTGCCAGACCTCGTTGCGGGTGAGCCGAGGCAGGCTGCGCGCGGTGATCGCCAGCATGACGAGGGTCGCCAACCCGAAGCGATAGACCAGGCAGAGCGAGGAGATGAAGAACGTGTTGTCCGTGGACACCAGCGGGCCTTGCAGGAGGAAGAGCGCCTTCATCACCGGAAAGCTCAGGCCCCAGCAGGCCGTCGCGAGGATCAAGCCGCGCGTGGCCCGGGACTTCAGTGCAACATCTGCCATGCTGGCATGTTGGGGCGGGCGCTGGGGCGAGGGCAATCCCAGTGACGCCGGGCCCGGACGCGGTTTCCAGGTCTCACGCCCGGGGTTTCTTCAGCGCGGGATGCGTCATCTGGTCGAGCAAACGCGGCAATTGTTCCGCCGTGAACTCCACGAAGGTGCGGATGCGCTGGGGCACGTGCCTTCCGGCGGTGAAAACCACGTGGGCCTCCACCGTGGGCAGGCTCCATTCCGGCAGCACGCGCACCAGCGTCCCGGCGGCGAGCGCGTCGCCCACGAGCCACTCCGGCTGGACGGTGAGCCCGGCCCCGAGAATGGCGGCCTCGCGCAGGGCCGTCATGCTGTCGAGCAGGAGCGCCGGCTCGAAGCGGACGACCTGAGTTTCCCCGCCCCGTTGCAGGGTCACGTGGTCCCGGGAAAGGAAGTGCGGCTGGAGCACGCCCATCCAGGGCCAAGCCTTGAGATCGGCCGGGGTCCTCGGTTGGCCAACGGACTTCAGGAGCGCGGGGGCGGCCACGAGCATCCGCCGCAGATCGGCCACCTTGCGCGCGGCGACGGACGGATCGGTCAGTCCGCCGACCTGCACGCCGCAGTCGAAGCCTTCCTCGATGAACCGGCTGGGACGGTTGATGAGGTGCAGTTCGGCGGTGATCTCGGGATGTTTCCGGCGGAAACACGCGAGCAGGCGCGGCACCAGCCATTGGCCGAAGTCCAGCACCGCGACGAGACGGAGATGGCCGTGCGGGCGGTCCTTTTCGGCCCGGAGCCGCTGGCTGGCCGTCTCCGCCAGGCCCAGCAGTTCCCGTGCGTCCTCCAGCAGCGCCCGCCCGGCGTCGGTCAGGTTCAGGGTATGGGTGTCCCGGCGCACCAGCACGATGCCGGCGGTGCGCTCCAACTGCCGCAACTGGCGGCTCAGGGTCGGCTGGGAGGTGTTCAGCCCCCGCGCGGCGGCGGAGATGCTGCCGCTCTCGGCGATCCGCACGAACGCCCGCAGCAGGCGCAAATCTTCGAGTCCCATCATGCGCGGACTGCATAACCGATATTCCCAACATCGCCTAGGCAAAGACCGTGGATGCGGCAAGGTGCGACGCTCGGCGCCGGATCGCGCCGCGCTCCGCATGAAACCGTTTTGCCTGTCTGCCGCCCCGGTCGGGGCCGCTTCCACCGTGGGGACCATCTCCGTCGGGACGACCGCGACGCCTTGCCCGGAAGGCCGCGCCTACGCCCCGAGGCGGCGGGGAATCTGATGCTTTTCCGACGACAACTTGCGGCCCGGCCCCCATTCCACAGATTCCAGACGCCTCAAACGGCTCCAACCCCCAGCCCACTCCGATCCGATGAAAACGACCCAGACCAAAGCCTACTCCGCCACCAGCGCCACCTCGCCGCTCGCTTCCGGCCTCATCCAGCGCCGCGAACCGACCGCCACGGACGTGCAGATCCAGATCCTCTACTGCGGCGTCTGTCATTCCGACCTGCACTTCGCCCGCAACGAATGGGGTTTCACCCAGTATCCGGCCGTGCCCGGCCACGAGATCGTCGGCAAGGTGACCGCCGTCGGCTCCGGCGTGAAGAAGTTCAAGGTCGGCGACACGGTCGGTGTCGGCTGCCTCGTCGATTCGTGCCGCACCTGCCCGGATTGCCGCGTGGGCTTGGAGCAGTTCTGCCCGGACATGACGATGACCTACGGCAGCGTGGACAAGCACCTCAACGCCCCGACCCTCGGCGGCTACTCGCAGAGCATCGTGGTCACGGAGGACTTCGTGCTGCGGATGCCCGCCAACCTCGACCTTGCCGCCGCCGCGCCGCTGCTCTGTGCCGGCATCACCACCTACTCGCCGCTGCGCCATTGGAAGGTCGGCCCCGGCCAGAAGGTCGGCATCGTCGGCCTCGGCGGGCTCGGCCACATGGGCGTCAAGTTCGCCCGGGCCTTCGGCGCGCACGTCGTGCTCTTCACCACGTCGCCCGGCAAGGTGGCGGACGGCCTTAGGCTCGGCGCGCACGAGGTGGTGATCTCCAGGGACGAGGCGCAGATGGCCGCGCACGCGGGCAGCTTCGACTTCATCCTCGACGCCGTGTCCGCGACCCACGACCTGAACGCCTACTTCAACCTGCTGAAACGCGACGGCAATTTGACGCTCGTCGGCGCGCCAGAGAAGCCGCTGCCCGTGGCCGCCTTTCCCCTGATCATGCGCCGCCGCTCCTTCTCCGGCTCGCTCATCGGCGGCCTGCCCGAGACGCAGGAGATGCTGGACTTCTGCGGCCAGCACAACATCACCTGCGACATCGAGATGATCCGCATGGACCAGATCAATGACGCCTACGAACGCATGCTCAAGAGCGACGTGAAATACCGCTTCGTGATCGACATGTCCTCGCTCAAGTAGGCCAGGACTCCATCCGGCCACGCCCGGGACTCAGCCCCGATCTCGTGGGCAGTGCCCGGGCACAAACTCCAAGAAAAAATGAACTGCCAAACTGCCATCTCTCTTTTGCTGCTCGGCCTCGTGGCGGGCTGCGGCAAACCCGCCGCCACCGCGCCGGCCCCGACGCCGCCCACCGTCTCCGTCGCCTCGCCCATCGCCCGCGTGGTCGATGAGTGGGACGAATTCACCGGCCGTCTGGTCTCGCCGGAAACGGTCGAGGTCCGCGCCCGCGTCTCCGGCTACATCGACAAGGTCCATTTCAAAGAAGGCTCCGACGTTAAGCAGGGCGACCTGCTCTTCACCATTGACCAGCGGCCCTACCAGGCGGTGGCGGACCGGCTGAAGGCCGAGGTCGGCGCGGCCAAAGCCCGGGCGGAACTGGCCGCAGGCGAGGCCAAACGCGCCGAAGGGTTGGCCGCGTCCAAGGCGATCTCCACCGACACCTTCGAAACCCGCGTGAAATCCGCCACGGAGGCGAATGAAGCCGTCCGTTCCGCCGAAGCCGCGCTCAAGGTGGCGTCGTTGGACCTGGAGTTCACCGAGGTCCGCGCGCCGATTTCCGGCCGGATCAGCAACGCCCGCGTGACCGCCGGCAATCTCGTCACCGGCGGCAATTCCGCCGGAACCACGCTGCTGACCACGATCGTCTCGCTCGATCCCATTCACTCCTATGTGCAGGTGGATGAAGCCTCGGCTCTGCGTTACCGGCAGCTCTACCGCGAAGGCCGTCGCACCAGCGCGCTCTTCGAGCAGATCCCGGCGGAAATGGCGTTGGGCAACGAAACCGGCTACCCGCACAAGGGCGTGATCGACTTCGTGGACAACCAACTCGATCCGGCCACCGGGACCATCCGCGCCCGCGCCGTCTTTCCCAATGCCGACAAGCTGATGTCACCCGGCTTCTTCGCCCGCGTGCGCATCCCCGGCAACGGCCAGTATCCCGCCGTGCTGATCCGCGACAGCGCTATTGGCAGCGACCAGGGACGTTCCTACGTGCTGACCTTGGACGAGAAAAACGTCGCAACTTATCGCCCGGTGAAGACGGGCCCATTGCTTGATGGCCTCCGTGTCATCCGCGAAGGACTTTCGGCCAATGACCGCGTGGTCGTTTCGGGCCTGATGATGGCGCGCCCCGGCCAATCGGTGAGTCCGCAGGTCGTGCCGATGTCCACCAACGCGCCGCCCACCACCGCTGGTTCCACCAACGCCGCCCAAGCCGCCCGCCCATGAACATCGCCCGCTTCTTCGTGGACCGGCCGATCTTCGCGGCCGTCTTGTCCATCGTCATTACGCTGCTGGGCGGACTGGCCTTCTTCGGCCTGCCCGTCGCGCAATATCCCGAGGTCGTTCCGCCGACCGTCATCGTCACCGCCACCTACCCCGGCGCCGACGCCCGCACCTTGGCCGAAACCGTTTCCACGCCGCTGGAGCAGGAGATCAACGGCGTCGAACGGATGCTCTACATGTCGTCCTCCAGCACGAGCGACGGCCGGGCACAGATCACGATCACCTTCGAGCTCGGCACAGACCTCGATGAAGCCCAGGTGCTGGTCCAGAACCGCGTCAATTCGGCCCTGCCTCGCTTGCCGGAAGACGTCCGACGCCAGGGCATCATCGCGCGCAAACAATCGCCCGACCTCACGCTGGCCGCGCAGTTCTACAGTCCGGACGGCTCCCGCGACGTCGCCTATCTGGCGAACTTTGTGAACCTCCAGGTGCGCGACCGCATCTCCCGCATCAAGGGCGTGGCTGACGCCAATTCGCTCGGTGGCCAGGACTTCACGATGCGGATTTGGCTCGATCCGAACAAAATGGCCGCGCGCAGCCTGACGGCCGGTGACGTCAACCGCGCCCTCCGCGAGCAGAACCTCCAGATCGCCGCCGGTGCGCTCGGCCAACCGCCGGTTCCGTCCGGCACGGACTTCCAATACACGCTCGTCGCCCAGGGCCGTTTGTTGACGGCGGAACAGTTCGGCGACGTGGTGGTGAAGACCGGCGCGGACGGCGACGTGACCCGCGTGAAGGACGTGGCCCGCGTGGAACTCGGCGCCCGCGACTACTCCAGCAAGACCTACATGGACGGCTTCAACGCCGTTTCCCTGCGCGTCTTCCAGCTCCCCGGCAGCAACGCGCTCGACACCTCCGACGCCGTCTATGCCGCGCTGGCGGAGATGAAGAAGAGTTTCCCGCCCGGCGTGGACTACCGGATCAACTACGACCCGACGAAGTTCATTCGTTCCTCGGTCGAAGCTGTGCTCCACACCCTGGTGGAAGCCGTGCTGCTGGTGGTGATCGTCGTGGTCGTCTTCCTCCAATCCTGGCGCGCCTCGATCATTCCGCTGCTGGCCGTGCCGGTGTCGTTGATCGGCACGCTGGCGGTGATGCAGGTCTTCGGCTTCTCGCTGAACAACCTCTCGCTCTTCGGACTGGTGCTGGCCATCGGCATCGTGGTCGATGACGCCATCGTCGTGGTGGAAAACGTGGAGCGCTTCATCTCGCAGGGCCTAAGGCCGCGCGAAGCCACGATCAAGGCCATGCAGGAAGTGACCGGCCCGGTCATCGCCGTGGCGCTGGTGCTCTGCGCGGTCTTCGTGCCGACGGCCTTCATCACCGGCATCACCGGCCAGTTCTACAAACAGTTCGCCCTGACCATCGCGGTCTCGACCGTGATCTCGGCCTTCAATTCCCTCACGCTCTCGCCCGCGCTCTGCGCGCTGCTCTTGCCCGAACACGGCGCGCCGAAGGACCGCATGACGAAGTTCCTCGATGCCACGATGGGATGGTTCTTCCGGGGCTTCAACCGTGTCTTCACCCGCGCGGGCGATGCTTACGCGGGACTGGTGAAGCGCCTCTTGCGGGTCAGCGCCTTGGTCCTGGTCGGCTACGCGGGCCTGGTTGGACTGGGGTTGTTCACCTTCGCCAAGGTGCCGACTGGCTTCATTCCGTCGCAGGACATGGGCTACCTGCTCGTCGTCGTGCAATTGCCCGATGCGTCGTCCTTCGAGCGGACCGACGCCGTGGTGCGCCGGGTGGACGAGATCGCGCGCGGCATTCCCGGCATCGCCCACACCTTCGCCATCTCCGGCTATTCGTCCGTGCTCCAGGCCAACCAGCCGAACGTCGGCGCCGCCTTTCTCATCCTCGACGACTTCGACAAACGCAAAGACCCGGCGCTGCGCGGCGACAAGCTCCTCGCGACCATCCGCCAGAAGCTGTCCGTCGTGCAGGAAGGCCGCGTGCTCGTGCTGCCGCCGCCGCCCTTGCGCGGCTTGGGCAACGCCGGCGGCTTCAAGATCCAGGTGCAGGACCTGAACAATGCCGGGCTGGCCGCGCTGGAAGGCGCGACCCGGCAGTTGCTCGACGCGGCCCAGAAGGATCCGCAGCTCGTCTCGTTGATTTCGGGCTACCGCGCGAACGTGCCGCAATACCGCGTGGACATCGACCGCGCCAAGGCCAAGAGCATGGGCGTGAGCATGACCGACATCGGCGAGACGCTGCAGACGTTCCTCGGGTCGGTCTATGTGAACGACTTCAACCTCTTCGGCCGCACCTGGCAGGTTTACGCGCAGGCCGAGCCGCAGTTCCGCCTGACGCCGGACAACGTCAACCAGCTCCAGACCCGCAACGCCCACGGCGAGATGGTGCCGCTCGGCGCGTTGGCCAAGGTGGAGAAGATCGGCGGCGTGGACCGGCTCCAGCGCTACAATCTCTTCTACTCGGCCGACATCTCCGGCAGCACCGTGGCCGGCGTCAGTTCGGGCGACATGATCAAGAAGGTCGAGAAGCTGGCGAAGGACCACCTGCCAGACGGCTTTTCCATCGAGTGGACCGACCTGACCTTCCAGCAAATCCTCGCGGGCAACACCATCGTGCTGATCTTCCCGCTCTGCGTGGTCTTCGTCTTCCTCGTGCTCTCGGCCCAATACGAGAGTTGGGGCTTGCCGCTCGCGGTCATTCTCATCGTGCCGATGTGCCTGCTCAGCGCCATCGGCGGCGTCTGGCTGGTGGGCCGGGACAACGACATCTTCACCCAGATCGGCCTGGTGGTGCTGGTCGGTCTGTCGGCCAAGAACGCGATCCTGATCGTCGAGTTCGCCAAGCAACGCGAAGACGCAGGACTGAGCGCCTTCGACGCGGCGGTGGAAGCCTGTCGGCTGCGGTTGCGGCCGATCCTCATGACCAGCTTCGCCTTCATCCTCGGCGTGTTGCCGTTGGTGCTGGCGAGCGGCGCCGGCGCGGAGATGCGCCGCGCGCTGGGCACGGCGGTCTTCTACGGGATGCTGGGCGTGACATTCTTCGGGTTGCTGCTCACGCCGGTCTTCTATCTCGTCATCCGCGCCGCCACCGTGAATTTGCAGGCGCGCCACAAACGTTTCGTCACCGCGCCTGTCCCGAACGCCGAAAGCCATCACTGAGATGAACGAATCCACGAATCCATCAGGACGGTTAGTAGGGCGGTCTGCCAGACCGCCGCGTAGTGCGGGCAGCCTGCCCGCACGCGACCTGGCAGGTCGCGCTACGGTGACGGGCTGGCAGCCCGTCCTACTCGCCGGATTGTTCGTCGCCCTAGCCTCCGGCTGCGCGAGCGGCCCAGACTACAAACGCCCCGCCACCCCGGAACCCGCAGCCTTCGGCGGCGGCATCGGTTCGCCCACCTCCGCCATCGAAACGAACTGGTGGCGCGGCTTCAACGACGCATCCTTGGAACGGCTGGTCACGTTGGCCTCGACCAACAATCACGACCTGCGTCTGGCCACAGCTCGACTGCATGAAGCCCGCGCGTTGTGGACCTCGGCCCGTTTCGACTACGTGCCGGCAGTTCGCGCCAACGCTTCCTACGAGAACAAGCAGGACAGCATCGCCACCAAGCCCAACACCACGCGCAAGGAACGTCATTCCGAGCTGTATCGCGTCGGTTTCGATGCCACCTGGGAACTCGATCTC
>CAMLMI010000185.1 GCA_946480965.1 uncultured Verrucomicrobiales bacterium
TGACGTCGGTGCTCATGCTCCGCCTTCCCGGCTCCTCGTGGCGTGATCCCTCTGTATACCTCTGCGCGCCCCGCTGGTCTAGTCCACGGAGGAGTCTCCGCCGGTCCGCCTCGGGAGGGCGCAGTGGTCTACCCGAAGAGTGTGGCTCAACCGCGCGGTTTTCGCTGGCTTATTACATAAAGGTTCCTGCATATGTAGGTCGCATAACGGCTGGTGAGAGGGGGTTCGAGCACCCTTGACACGGCGAATGGTCTGAGCCAAGCTCCGGCGTACTGGTCTACACCATTGGTCCAGGTCCTGGCCCCATGGGCGGTACGTCTGTCACCGCGGGGAGCAGGGGGGTTTGTGGCATCCCTGAGCAATGGCATCCCTGAGGAGGGTGGCGTGAAGAGGAAGCTGACGACCGCGATCTGTGTCGCGGGCATGATGGTCTCCATCGCGGCGTGCGGGGGCGGCGAGAAGAAGAGCTCGGACACCGGCGCCGACACCAAGGAGCTGACGGTCTGGCTCACGGTCGACGCGCAGAACAACTGGCCGGAGCTGGTCAAGGCCGCCGACGCGGCGATCGAGAAGAAGCACCCCGGCATCACGATCACGCACGAGTACTACGGCTGGCCCGACAAGAACGCCAAGCTCGACGCCGTCCTCGCCACCGACAAGGCCCCCGACGTGGTCGAGATGGGCAACACGGAGATGCTCGCCTACATGGTCAAGGGCGCCTTCGCCCCCCTGGACCAGGCGAAGTTCGAGGCGGATCGCATCGTGGTTCCGGGCGTGGGTGGCAACACGAACACCTACTTCATCCATCTGGATGCGGAAGGGAACTACTCCTACAACGACGACGAAGGACGGACCGTGTCCTTCGGGGCCAAGCCCTTCGAGTCGATCCGGGTCTGGCACATGGGTATCCTGCTCGCGGCGCGGCGCCTTGGCTTGGATCTGTCGCGGGCGGAGGCTCGACCCAGCTCGTTGTTCCTTCCGGGCACCAACGGTGTGGACCGGACGATTCCGCTGAACGCCGACGGCACGTTTCTGATCAGTTGGCGGGCGACACTCAGCGGAGAAGGACCGCTCTTCTCGGAATCCTTTGACCGGCTCCTCGCCAAGCACCTGCTGCGCGGCATGGGTGAGCCGGTGGAGAACAGCTGGTCAAACCGTCTTGCCATCATCGGATCGAAGGCTACGGGCAACGATCTCACGGACCGGGGAGCGACGCCGCTGGCCCCCAACGACTATCTGGTGGGCAAGCACTGGAACATTGCGGACATGGTGCTGAACGGGCGTTTCATCCGAGAGCCAGCGAATTGGGTGTCCGTCGGGCTGATCGCTTTGATGGCCGTGGCAGCGGCGCTGATTACCTGGGCGTTCAAGCCCTTGGAGGCCGCGCTGGCGGTGGTCGCGCTCTGTGCGCTCTACGGGGGAATGGCGGTCTGGCTTTTCCTCGGCTGGAACCTGTGGGTGCCGATGGTTTTGCCGATGGCTGGAGGTTTGGTGGGAAACTACGTGGCCTTGGTGACCTACCGCGTCCGGACCGAGCAGAACGAAAAGCGCCGCGTGAAGTCGGTCTTTTCCAAGATCGTCTCGCCGAACGTCGTCAACGAGCTGCTGGGCAGCGAAAGCCTCCGCCTAGGCGGGACGCGCAGAAAGGTGACCGTCTATTTTTCCGACGTGCGCGGCTTCACCGCGTTCATGGACGCGAGAGAGAAGGAGACCGAGGCCCACATCCGCGACCATGGGCTGGTGGGCGATGCGGCCGATGCCTATCGGGACGAACAGGCGGACAAGAACCTGCGCACGATCAATTCTTATCTTGCGACCATCGCCGACACCGTGAAACGCCACGATGGCACGCTCGACAAATATATGGGCGATTGCGTGATGGCGTTCTGGGGAGCGCCGATGGCGCAGGACGACAGCGCGCTGAGAGCGGTCCGGGCCGCGATCGAATCGCAGCGTGCCATCGAGGCGTTGAACGAGCTCTCGCGCGGCGAGAACGTGCGGCGCGAAGAGGAGAATCGCCAACGGGTCGCCAATGGTCTGCCACCTCTCCCCCAACTGCCGGAGATCTCGCTGGGCACCGGCATCAACACGGGCTTCGTGACGGTGGGGTTGATGGGGTCCGACGCCCATATCCTGAACTACACGGTGTTCGGCGGAGAGGTGAACCTGGCCAGCCGTCTGGAAGGTTTCTCCGGCCGGGGGCGCATCATCATCGGCGAGGCCACCTACCGTGAGCTCCAGCGGACCGAGGCGTCCTTGGCCGCGACGTGTGTCGCGGTGGAGGTGCAGGGGTTGAAGGGGTTCTCGGGTGGTATCCGCGCCTACGAGGTGCCTTGGAAGCAGCCCAAGCCGGCGTGATCTGGACATGTTCCCCGGGGCGCAACATGTCGTGCAAACCCCGGCCCGCTTGCTAGCGTGGCTCCCATGCGGACGGTCATTTATCCCGGCAGCTTCGATCCCCTGACCAACGGCCATCTCGACGTGATCGAACGGGCGGCGCGGCTCTTTGACCGCGTGGTCGTGGCCGTAGCCCACAACGACGCCAAGGCTCCCATGTTCTCGATGCGGGAGCGTGTGGACCTGGTGCGGCAGTCGGTGGAAGACATGGGCAATGTGGAGGCGGACGGATTCGAGGGCCTGTTGGTGAACTACGTGGAACGGCGCGGAGCCCAGGCAGTGATCCGTGGATTGCGCGCCGTGTCGGACTTCGAGTTCGAGTTCCAGCTCGCGTTGATGAACCGCAAGCTCAACGAGCGGGTCGAGACCCTGTTCATGATGCCGAAGGAAACCTACACCTTCGTCAGCTCGCGATTGGTGAAAGAGATCGCTCGACTGGGCGGCGATGTGACGCAATTTGTCCCTGCAAAAGTGGTTGCCGCCATGAACCAAAAAATCGGGAGGACCCCATGAAACTGCTGCAAGTCAACCTGAGGCATTTGGAAACCAAGAATGTCGAGCTGTCCGGGGAAGTGTCCCCGGAGGAGCTCGATCTGGGAGTGAACGACGAGCTCGTCCATCTGGTGCAGCCCGTCGAAGTCGATCTGGAAGTCCAGCGGCTCGAAGATTCGCTCCTCGCCCGCGGAGCCGTCCGGGTGGTCCTCTCCTGCGAGTGCGCGCGCTGCCTGAAACCGTTCGAGATGCCGCTGGATCTGGAGCCATACGACCTGCTGGTTCCCTTGGCCGGAGAAGATGCGGTGGTCCCGGACAACGATTCTGTGGACTTGACTCCATTTTTGCGGGAAGACATTTTGCTCGGGTTTCCGCAGCATCCGCTGTGTGAATCCGATTGCGGTGGATTGGCCCGCAAGCAGACCGACCCAGCCAATCAATCCGAAGCGGACAGTTTGAAGACGGAAGTGCCGTCTTCGGTGTGGTCCGAGTTGAACAAGTTAAAATTTTAAGATTATGGGCGTCCCTAAGCGCAAACCATCGAAGAGCCGGCAGCGTATGCGCCGCGCCTACAACAGCGTGCTCAAGCTCCCCAGCTTGACCCCCTGCCCACAGTGCAGCGCGCCGTTCCAGACCCACCGGGTTTGCCCCGCCTGCGGCTATTACAATGGCCGCCAGGTGATCAACATCGAAGCCATCGCCTGATCCTTCCGAGGGAGCGCGGTCCGGCCTGAGGCTGTTCCGCGCTCTTTTCATTTATGCGCATCGCGGTCGATGTCATGGGCGGCGACCACGGCATCGGCGTGGTCATCGATGGGGCGCAGCAGGCGCTCGAGGCGCTTCCGCACATCGAAAACCTGCTGCTGGTGGGCCGGGAAGACGAGATCCATGCGGCGCTCCAAGCCCGTGGCATCCGCAATGACCGCATTTCCGTCGTCCATGCGTCCGAAGTCCTGACCATGCAGGACAAGCCGATGGATGTCCTGCGCAGGAAGAAAGACTGCTCCATGGCGCGGGCCATCGGCTTGGTGCGCGACGGCAAGGCCGACGCCATCGTGTCGCGCGGCAACACCGGCGGACTCTTCACCGGCTCCACCGTGCTCTTGCGCCCCATCGAAGGGGTCAAGCGCGGGGCCATCGCCACGGTCATCCCCACCCAGCACAACGAGTTCGTGCTTTTGGACGCCGGCGCGAACATCGAGTGCCGCCCGCTGCATCTGGCCCAATTCGCCATCATGGGCAGCGTGTATGCCCGCGAGATCCTCGGCTATGAACGGCCGCGCGTGGGCGTGCTGAGCAACGGGACCGAGGAGGGCAAGGGCACCGAGCTGACCCAGGAAGCGCTGGCGTTGATCCAGAAGCTGGATCTGAATTTCATCGGCTACGTCGAAGGCCACGACCTGTTCGAGAACAAGGTCGAGGTGGTCGTCACCGACGGCTTCGTCGGCAACATCGTCCTCAAGACCATCGAGAGCCTCGCCAAGGGCATGGTCCATTGGCTCAAGGACGAGTTCTCCAGGAATCCCAAGCGGATGTTGGGCGCGTTGCTGGCTAAGAACGCTCTGCGCTCCATCAAGCGCCGCATGGACCCCGACGCCTATGGTGGCGCGCCGTTGCTCGGTTTGAATGGCAACGTCCTCAAGGCCCACGGCTCCGCGAAGGAACGCTCCATCATGAACGCCATCCGCGTGGCCACGGAGTCCGTCCAGCACGGCATCAACGACATTGTCCGCGCCGAAATCGCCCGCGCCCAGCAGGCTCTCCCCGCCGAAGCGACCGCCGATTGAATTTCTCGATGAATCCTTCCACGACCTCCCAGAGCGGCCGCAGCTGTTCGATCACCGGTGCCGGCAGCTACGTCCCCGAGAAGATCCTGACCAACGCGGATCTGGAGCGCACCGTGGAGACCAGCGACGAATGGATCACCACGCGCACCGGCATCAAGGAACGCCGGATCGCCGCTGCGGATGAATTCACGTCCGACATGGCGGCCAAGGCCGCTCTCCGGGCGATGGCCGCCGCCGGGGTCGCCGCCGAGCAGATCGACCTCATCATCGTCGCCACGATCACCCCCGACATGCTCTTCCCCTCCACCGCATGTCTGGTGCAGATGAAGATCGGAGCCCGTCGTGCCATCGCCTTCGACATCGAAGCGGCCTGTTCCGGCTTTGCCTACGCGCTGGAGATCGGAAGGCAGTTCGTCCAGTCCGCCTCGATGCAGACGGTCCTGGTGATCGGCGCGGAGAAGCTTTCGAGCATCATCGACTGGACCGACCGCGCCACCTGCGTGCTCTTCGGCGACGGAGCCGGCGCGGCCATTCTCCAGCACCGTCCCGGCAGCCGGGGCATCCTCAGCAGCAGCCTTTGCGCGGATGGCGCGAAGGGCGAGCTGCTCTGCATGCCCGGCGGCGGCAGTCGCGTGCCGGCCACGCCCGAATCGGTCGCGGCGCGGCTCCATTACCTGCGGATGGACGGCAAGGAGACCTTCAAGAACGCCGTCAACGCCATGCTTTCCTCCGGGCTGGAGGCGATGAAGCGCGCCGGAGTCTCCATCGCCGACATCAAGCTCGTCATTCCGCACCAGGCCAACCGCCGCATCATCGACGCGGTGGGCGACAGGTTGGATGTCTCGCCGGAACAGGTGTTCGTGAACGTGGACCGTTACGGCAACACCTCGGCGGCGTCGGTTGCCATCGCGCTCGACGAAGCGGTCTCGCAAGGGCGTGTCAAACGCGGGGATCTGGTCCTCATCCTGGTCTTCGGTGCCGGGCTCACCTGGGGAGCGACCGTGCTTGAATGGTGAGCGGCTGCGGGCCGGTCGTTTGACGCGAAGGTCGCGGGTGATAGCTTGAGGCGTTCGCAATGAGCGCCCGAAGTCATGGCATCCGGCTGGCAGGATTCACCTGCGGCGGACGCGACATGCTCCTGCAGGTTCCAGATCGGGACGTCCGCATCGGTCCTTGTGGCGTCGAGTTCCAGTCCCCCTATCCCCTTCCGCTCTGGGCCGAGCTCGAGGTCGAACTCAGCCGGGGTCCCGGCAACGGCCGCAGCGTCCATCAGGTCGTCGTCGTGGCCTGCGATCCCTCCGGGCCCGGGCGCAGCCGGATCGCGCTGCTGTTCGTGGATCAAGACGCGGCCACTCCCCGTCCGAGGACGGTCGATTCTTCCCGCGACAACTGACTGGCACTGGCGCGGGGCCGTTTGTAGCTTCCGCGCCCATGGAAACGTTCCATCGCATTCTCGCCGCTGCCGTTCAAGGCGGGGCCTCGGACATCCACATCAAGGTCGGCACGCCCGTCGTCTTCCGGATCAACCGCCAGTTGATCGACATCGAAGGCCCGATTCCCACGGAGGAATGGGTCAACAACGTCATCGAACACATCATCCCGAAGCACGTCCACAAGCGCTTCGAATCCGACCGCGAGGCGGACTTCTCCTACTTCCTGCCGGGAGCCGGGCGCTTCCGCACGAACATCTTCCAGCAGCGCGGCTCGATGGCGATGGCCATGCGCTATGTGCGGTCCCAGGTGCCGGACGCTTCCCAGCTCGGTCTCATGCCGATCACCGCCTCGCTGGCCGACGCCCCGCGCGGCATCATCCTCGTGGCCGGCACCACCGGCTCCGGCAAGTCCACCACGCTCGCGTCGATGATCGAGCACATCAACGGCAACAGCCGCCGCCACATCGTCACGCTGGAGGACCCGATCGAATACGTCTTCGAGGACAACCAATCCATCATCGAACAGCGCGAGGTCGGTCTCGACACCCCGTCGTTCGCCAGCGCCTTGAAGGCCGCCCTGCGCCAGGACCCCGACGTCATCATGATCGGCGAGATGCGCGATGCGACGAGCTTCGCCGCCGCCATGAGCGCGGCCGACACGGGACACCTCGTGCTCTCCACCCTCCATACCACGAACTCCTCCCAGTCCGTCACCCGCATCCTCGACTACTTCAAGGCGGACGAACGTGACCAGGTGCGGCGCCAGCTCGCCGGCACGCTCAAGGCCGTCATCTGCCAGCGCATGGTGCCCAAGATCGGCGGCGGCGTGGTGCCCGCGCAGGAAATCATGATCAACACCGGCACGGTCCGGAAGCTGATCGAGGACAACCGGCTCGACAAACTCGCGGCGGCCATCGAAACCGGCGGCGAGGACGGGATGCAGGACTTCAACCAGGCCCTGTTCAAGCTCGTGCAGGACGGCATGGTCACGAAGGAGGACGCGCTGGAGCGCGCCACGAACCCGCAGGCGCTGGAGATGAACTTCCAGGGAATCTTCCTCAGCCAGGGCAAACGCATCCTCGGCTGAGACCGGCCGCCCGCGAAAAAGGCCGGAAGCGATCACGCTTCCAGCCTTTTGTTTCAAGCCTAGGAGGACCAACGCCGGACCGGGCTCGGCTCAGAAATAGCGGACGAAGTTCTTCTGCTTCAGCCGGTCGATCCACTTCTTGATCAGCCGCTCCTGTTCCTGGCCGCGCAGCAGGGTCTCGATCTCGCCCTGCACTTCCGCGAGCGGCCGGGTGTAGCTGATGCGGACATCTTCGACGTAGAGGATGTAGGCTCCGCCGGACAGCTCGATCACGGGGCTGAGCTCGCCGGGCTTGAGGCTGAAGGCCGCCTCGCTGAGCTCCTTGTTGAGGAAGTTTCGGTCCACCCAGCCCCGGTCGCCGCCGGTGGACCGGGCGGAGCCGTCCGAATAGACCGTGGCCATCTGGGCGAAGGGCGCGCCGTCCCGGATCTTGGCGTGGACCTCGTCGGCGATCTTCCGGGCCATGCCCTTCGGCGCGCCGGCCGGCTGGTTGATGGAGATCATCCAGAGCTTCACCTGGTCGCCCAACTGGTAGTCCTTCAGGTTTTCCCGGTAGTGGTTCTCGATGCGGGTGGGAGAAATGACGATCTTCTGCGCGTTGACGGTGTGCCGCTGGAGCATCTCGACGATCAGACGGTCCTTGCGCTCTTGGCGGAACTGTTCGCGGGTCTGGCCGCGTTCCTTGAGCACCTTCACGAAGGTAACGGTGTCGCCGAACTCCTCCTCGATCTGGTTCTTGATGTGGTCCTCCACATAGACCTCGGGGAGCTGGTAGCCTTGGGCCTTGAAGTCGGCCAGGATCAGCTTGCTGGTCACGAGGCGCTCGACCTGGAGCGCGCGCTGGCGGCGGAGGTTCTGCTCCAGGAGCTGGGGCTGGTTGGCGTATTGCTGGTAGAGCGAGCGGGCCACCGGGGCGAACGCCATCTCGATCTCCTGCTCGGTGATCACGTCGTTGTTCACGATCACGCTGACCCCGTTCAAAAGCTCCGGCGCGGCCGAAACCGAAACGGTGGCGGCAAGACCGGCGAACAGCGCTGCGAGCTTGGTTCTCATGCGTCGCGGCCATACTAGGAACGGGCCGGTTCGCGCCAAGAGGAAACTCCCGGCGAGCGGCGGGCCGTGGGCTTGTGCGGGGACCGCCGGACCGTATGATCCGCCCCGGTGAAACGCCGCATCGTCATCCTGACCGTCCTGATGCTCCTGCTCGCGCTGACGCGGATTCCCGGGCTCGCGCCGTGGAACTTCAGCGCGGTGTATGCGATGGCGTTCTGCGCCGGGGCCTACTTCCGGGGCCGCTGGCTCTGGCTGCTCCCGCTCGGCGTCATGCTGGTGACGGACGGCCTGCTCAGCGCCTACCACGAGCGGCAGGTGGAGGGCAGCGACTACTTCACCGCCGCCGCGCTGCTCTACCTGCTGGGGAACTACGCGGGCTACGCCGTGCTCTTCGCCCTGACGTACCTGGTGCTCGGCGTGGGCGTC
>CAMLMI010000186.1 GCA_946480965.1 uncultured Verrucomicrobiales bacterium
CGCCGTTCGCTGGAGCAGGCCGCTCAGGAACTGGGCCTGGCCTTGGTGGTGAAGACCGATCGGCATTTCTTTTCCACCGTCGAGGAATTCGCCGCCCACGCCGCCGGCCGGAAGCAGCTCCGGATGGAATTTTTCTACCGCGAAATGCGGCGCAAGACCGGCGTGCTGATGGAAGGTGACCAGCCGGTGGGCGGCGCGTGGAACTTCGATGCGGAAAACCGCCAGAGCTTCGGCGCGGAAGGACCGGGCTTTCTCCCGGCACCGCGTCGCTTCGAGCCTGACACCACGACCCGCGAGGTGCTGGAACTCGTGCGCAACCGGTTCGCCTCGCATCCCGGAAAGCTTGACCGTTTCGACTGGCCGGTGACCCGGGCCGACGCGCGCTTGGCCTTGGACGACTTCATCCAGCATCGCCTGCCCGACTTCGGTCGCTACCAGGACGCGATGTGGTCGCACGAACCCTGGCTCTACCATTCCCGCCTCTCCGCCGCGCTGAACCTCAAACTGCTCGATCCGCGCGACGTGGTCGCCGCCGCGGAAAACGCCTTCCGCCAAGGCCACGCCCCGCTGCCCGCCGTGGAGGGGTTCATCCGCCAGATCCTCGGCTGGCGCGAATACGTCCGCGGCATCTACTGGCGCTTCATGCCGGACTACGCGAGGCGCAACGCCCTCGACGCCCATCAGCCGCTACCGGCCTTCTACTGGACCGGCCAGACCGAGCTGAACTGCCTGAAACACGCCTTGGGCCAGACGCTCGAATACGGCTACGCCCACCACATCCAGCGCCTGATGGTCACCGGACTCTTCGCCCTGCTCGTGGGCGTGGAACCCCGGGCTCTTCACGAGTGGTATCTCGCCGTCTATGTGGACGCGGTGGAATGGGTCGAGCTGCCCAACACGGTCGGCATGTCGCAGTTCGCCGACGGCGGGGTGATGGCCAGCAAACCCTACGCGGCCTCGGGCAAATACATTCAACGGATGAGCAACTACTGCGCGGGTTGTCGCTATGATCCCGCCCAGTCGGTTGGGCCCAAGGCCTGCCCTTTCACCACGCTCTACTGGGACTTTCTGCTGCGCCACGAAACCCGCTTGGCCAAGAATCCCCGCATGGCCATGCCGTTGAAAAACCTCGTCCGGCTAGACGCTACCCAGCGGTCCACGATCCGACGCCAGGCGGAAGAGTTTCGTCGTTCGCTGGCTGCGGCGAAGTAAACGCCGATCAACGGCTTTGCGGTCCGAGGAGGAATGAGGGTTGAGAGGGCGGGCCAATGGCATGACGGCTCGTGCTCGCTTGTCGCACGGGGAAGCAAGGTTGATCCCGCTCAATACACATCCCGCTGATACCGCTTCTCGGCCTTCAGCTTCTTGATGTAGTCGGCGGCCTGCTCGGGCGTCTTTCCGCCGGCGCGTTCCACGACCTGGTGCAGGGCGAGATCGACGTCCTTGGCCATGCGGCTGGCGTCGCCGCAGACGTGGAAGCTGCCGCCGTCTTCCAGCCAGGCGAACAGCTCCTTCGCGTTCTCCAGCATCCGCTGCTGCACATAGACCTTCTCCGCCTGATCGCGGGACCACGCGAGGTCGAGGCGCTGGAGGAAGCCGTCCTTCTGGAAGGTTTCCAGCTCCTCGCGGTAGAGGAAATCGGTGGACGATTTCTGGTCGCCAAAGAAGAGCCAGTTGCGGCCCTTGGCACCGGTGGCGCGGCGTTCTTCCAAGTAGGCACGGAACGGCGCGATGCCGGTGCCGGGGCCGCACATGATGAGCGGCTTGTCGCCGGTCGGCGGGCGGAACGCGGCGTTCTCATGCACGAAGACCGGGACGGCGGAAGTGCTGGCGCGTTCGGCCAGGAACGTGGAGCAGACGCCGCCGCGTTTGCGGCCATGGGTTTCGTAGCGCACGACGCCGACGGTCAGGTGGACTTGGCCGGGATGCGCCTTGGGACTGGAGGAGATGGAGTAGAGGCGCGATTGGAGCTTCTTCAGCAACGCGATGAACTCGGCGGCGGAGAACTTAGCCGCCGGATGACCAAGCAGGAGGTCGATGATTTCGCGGCCGTAGAGAAACTTGCCGAGCGTGCCGTTGGCGTCGGCGGACAGCAGCGCCTTCAGCGCTTCGTCGCCGGACTTGTCGGCCACGGCTTTGAGGAAGGGCTGGGGAATGCGGTTGATGTCGTAGTGGCCGATGAGCGCGTCGCGCAGCGCCACGGCCGCGCCGTCCTTGCCGGGCACGGCGTCGTCGGGCTTCGCGCCGAGGGCGCTGATGATCTCGTCGGCGAGCAGCGGATCGTTGGTAGGGAACACGCCGAGAGCGTCGCCGGCCTCGTAGCGAAGGTCGGAGCCGGTGAGGTCGATCTCGAAGTGGCGGACATCCTTGCCGGAGCCGGGGGCGTTGAGCGTGCGGTTGGTGACGAGCTTCGCGGGGAAGGGGTTCTTCTTGGAAAACTTTGGCTCGGCGGGTTCGGCGTCGAGGGACGAGGACGATGAGGGGGAGGAAGACGAGGAAGCGGAACCGGCGGCTTGGGCGAGCGCGGGCACGGCGGCGGTGAGCCATTTGCTGAACGGCTCCTCGTAGTCCACGTCGCAATCGACACGCGGCGACACGCTCTTGGCCCCCAGCGCGGCGAGCTTGGTGTCCACGTCTTTGCCGAACTGGCAGAACTTCGGGTAGTTCGAGTCGCCGAGCGACAACACGCTGAAGCGCGTCTGCTCCAGCCTCGGCGCGGAACTGCCGGAGAGGAATTCCCAGAATCCCTTCGCATTGTCGGGTGGCTCGCCGTCGCCGTAGGTGCTGGTGACGACGAGAAGATTCCTCTCGGACGCGAGTTGCCCGGTGGGATACTTGGCGAGGTCGTGCAGCGTGGGGGCGAAGCCGTGTTTGCCCGCTTCCTTGGCCACGGTCTTGGCCAGCTTCTCCGCCGTGCCGGTCTGTGAACCGAAGAGAATGGTCAATGGCTCCAACGGTTTGGCGGCCGGTGAGGGAATGGCTCCGGCTCCGGGCACGGTGGTGAAGGAGTAGAGTCCGGCGAGGAAGCCGTTGAGATAGGCGCGCTGCTCCGGCGTGAACGGCGCGTTCTCGGGTAGGACGGGAATGACGGTGACGGGCTGGCTCATGGCTGGGAAGCAGTGGGGAAAGGGAGCGGGGGAGCGGGAGAGTGCGGCGAGTCGGAAGGAGTAGCCGCCGACGTAAGGAGGCGGACCGCGGGGATGGGCGAGAAGTCCGATGTGATCCGTAGTGGTGGCGTGCGATCAGGCGCTCTCCGCCTCGTCACCTCGGCGGCTACGAGGGTGGTGCTCATTCGCTGAACATCTCCTGGAGCTGCTTCACGTCGAAGCGGCGGGTGAATTCGGCGAAGCTTTCGCCGGGGTTGCGCTTGGCTTGATAGACGGACAGCACCTTTTCCATCAGTTGCGGGATTTCGGTGAAGGGCAGGTTGCTGAAGACCTGTTTCGCCACGGCCTGCTGGTGACCGAATCCGCCGCCGAAGACGATGTTGTAGCCCTCGACCGTGTCCTTGCCCGACGGCACGCGCACGGCCTGCATCCCGATGTCGCCCATGTAGTGCTGGGCGCAGGAGTTCGGGCAGCCGGTGAGATGGATGTTCAACGGCTGATCGAGCTGGAACCGTTTGTTGAGGTGATGGCCGAGGGTGATGGCGTTGCCCTTGGTGTCGGCCCCGGAATACTTGCAGCCGTTGTTGCCGGTGCAGGCGACGAGGCCGCCGAGGATGTTCGTGGCCTCGTGATGGAAACCCATCCGCACGAGGTTGCGCTTGAGCGTCTCGACGAAACCATCGGCGACGTCGGGGATGATCAGGTTCTGCCACGGCGTGAGGCGGATCTGGCCGGAGCCGTAGTTCTCGGCGAGATCGGCGATGCGGCGCATCTGCTTCACGCTCATCAGGCCCACGGGAACGACGACGCCCACGTAGTTCTTGCCGGGTTGCGACTGGCGGAAAACACCGACGTGACCGTGGCGGATGGACGGGTGGCGCTGGGTGCATTGCTCCAGCGGCAGCCTCACCAACGGGAAAGCGAGGCGCTTCTGCACTTCGTCGAGGAACTTAGGCACGCCCCATTTGTCCACGAGGTATTTCAGGCGCGCCTTCTTGCGGTCGGTGCGGTCGCCATGATCGGCGAAGACGCGGAGGATGGCGGCGGCGATGGCGATGGATTCGGCCGGTTTCACCACGATGCCGGCGTCGCTGGCGAACTGCTTGTGGCCGGTGATGCCGCAGAGTTCGACGCGGAAATAGACGCCGGGTTCGAGGGTGACGGGGGAGCCGTCCTTGATCGAAGTGCCGCTAGTAGGACGAGCTGCCAGCTCGTCATCCGTAGAGCGGGCAGCCTGCCCGCTGGGAGAGGGTCCAGGCAGGCTGCCTGGACTACTTGCCGGGCTGGCAGCCCGGCCTACTAGCTTCACCGCCATGAAACCGATGTCGTTGGTGTCGGCCACGGTGTCGATCGCCCCGCCGCCCTCGAAGGCGATGTTGAACTTGCGCGGCAGGTCGTAGAGGTCGCGGTTGTTCAGGATGTAGTGGTGCATCGCGTGGGCGAACGGGCGCACGTCGATGAACTCCTGGCGGTCGATGCCGGCGGTGGGCGAGGCGGTGACGTTGCGGACGTTGTCCGCGCCCGCGCCGCGCGCGGTCAGGCCGATCTGGCTGAGCTTGGTCAGGACGTTGACCGCGTCCTTGGGCGCGATCTCGCGGATCTGGAAGTTGGAGCGCGTGGTGATGGCCGCTTTGCCTGGTCCCCACGCTTCCGCGATGTCCGCCAAGCCGCGCAATTGGATGCTGGTCAGTTCCCCGGCGGGAATGCGGCAGCGCAGCATGAACGACTGCTGGTTGGGCGCGACCCAGAAGAGGCCGTGGAAGCGGAAGCGGAAGTTGTGTTCGTCGTCGGGCGCCTTGTTCTCGGCGGCGTGGGCCATGAGCTTGTCCCAGCAATCGAGACCGTGCTCCTGGTGTTTCCAGAGCTCCTGTTTGCAGAGATCGCCGAGCGGGGTGCCGTGGACAGTTTCTTCCTGCGGTGCGGCGAGGTTGGGTCCGCCCTGGCCGGCATTGGCGGTGAACGCGCCGCCGGGCAGCACGCCGACGTAGGGATACATCTGGCGCTGCGCAACGCCGGCGAGCAGGCCGGAGAGATACTCCTTCTGCTCGGCGGTGAATTCGCCGGAGGGAGATTTGGGGAGAGTGGCGGTGCTCATACGGAGAAGGGGAAACGCTGAACTTCCAACGTCGAACGCTGAACGTCGAAGGGGGTGGAACAGGCGCCCCCGCCCGCAGAGTGGAAACTATTCAGAGGGAAGCCACAGATGGACACAGATGAACACAGATGGAATGAGCGGGGCCGTGTCTCTCGACCGCAGCTCATCTGTGTGAATCTGTGTTCATCCGTGGTTGAAGCAGAAGAACTCCGGGCGGGGGCGCCCGGAGAACGGTCACAGGCGGGGGCGCCTGTGCCGCTACGAGGGAAACGCTGAACTCCGAAGCGAGCACGGGTAGGGCGAAGGCTCCTGCCGAGCCGTCCGGTGGATGTGCTCAGGGAGGAAGGGCGAAAGCGGCTGCTGGATGAAGCCAAGGAGTTGCCAGAGTCGCGTTCTGGATTGGAAAGCGCACCGAGGCGGCTCGGCAGGAGCCTTCGCCCTACCACTTCGCAGTAGAATTCTATCGTAGGATTCATCATGCCTGCGCTTTGGCCCAGCCGATCTCGGGGGCGTTGTAGATCGAGAGGAACACGGCGTCCTCCTTGCCGTCGTTGCGCGCGCCGTGGACTTCGTCGCGGTCGGCGATGTCGAGCTGGCCCGCGTGGATCGTGCGGGTCTGACCGTTGCCGAGGTAGTAGGTCAGTTCGCCGCGGATCATGACCCAAGTGTCCTGTCCGGCGGGGTGGGTGTGCGCGCCGACTTCCTGGCCGGGCTTCACGCCCCAGACGGCGATGCGCGAATACTCCGTGACGGACAGCTCCGTCACCTCGGCGTGGTCGTCGTGGAAGCGGACGAGCTTCTCGACATCGAACGTGCGGGTTTCTTCGGCGATCTGGTTCATGGCTCAGAGGGGTTTGAGGTTCACGGCGCAGAACTTGTAGCTGGGCTGGCGCGAATAGGGATCGAAGGCGGGGTGCGTGAGCTGGTTCGTCTCGGCGTAGTGCATCGGCAGGAAGACCTGGCCGGGCTGCACCGTCGCGGCGACGAAGGCGGTGGCTTCGACGCGGGCGCGGGCAGAGGAAATCTCGACGCGGCTGTTCGGCGCGATCCCGAGGCGTTCGGCGTCGTCGGGATGGATCTCGACGTAGGCGTTGGCCGGGTAGAGCTGGCGGAGAATGGCGGATTTTCCGGTGCGCGTGTTCGTGTGCCACTGCGCGCTGGTGCCACGTCCGGTCAAGAGAATGAACGGATACGCCGCGCTGGTTGGTTCCGCGACGGGGCGGGGCTGCTCGAAGATGAACTTGGCGCGGCCGTCGGGGGTGAAGAAGCGGCCGTCGGTAAAGAGGCGGCGCTCAGATGGGGGATGGGGAATCGGAGATGGCGTCTCGGGAGCTGATCCGAGACCCGATCTCCCAGACCCCAGATCCGAACTCGCCCACGGCCATTGCACACCGCCGCATTCGTCGAGCATCCGGTAGCCGTCGATGCCGGTGATGTCGCAGGGCTGGCCCGCGGAGAGGCGTTGGAGGATTCGGAAGACGGCTTCGGGCGAGGTCCACTCCGCGAACATTCCTCCGCAGCCCCACGCATGAGCGATCAGGCGGAGGATGCTGAAATCGCTCAACGCCACGCCCGGTGCGCGCGACACCTTCTTTACCAGGCCGAAGCGGCGTTCGGAATTGATCAGCGTGCCGTCCTTCTCGCCCCAACCGGCGGCGGGCAACACGAGGTCCGCCAGCTTCGCGGTGTCGGTGCTGGCATACATGTCCTGCACGACGAGGAACTCCAGCTTCTTGAACAGCTCGGGCACGGACTTCTGGTTGATCCAGGAATGCGCCGTGTTCGTGGCGATGATCCACAGGCCCTTGATCGCGCCGGAGTCGATCCCCGCCATGATCTGGTCGTAGGCCCAGGAGGCTTCGCGCGGGATGCGCTCCTCCTCGATGCCGAGGATGCCGGCGACCTTCTCGCGATGGGCGGCGTTCTTGAAATCGTGGCCGCCGAGCAGATTGGTCGTGTTGCTGAAAAGGCGGCTGCCCATCGCGTTGCACTGGCCGGTGATCGAGTTCGCGCCGGTGCCGGGGCGGCCGATGTTCCCGGTCATGAGCGCGAGGTTGATGATGGCCTGCGCGGTGCGGGTGGCTTCGTGGCTCTGGTTCACGCCCATCGTCCACCAGAAGCTCACGGCCTTGCCGCGATGGATCGTCTCCGCGAAGTGGTAGAGCTGGCCGACGGTCAGGCCGGTCTCGGCGGCGACCTTGTCCGGGGTGAAGCGGTGGACGAACTCGCGGAACTCGTCGAAGCCCGTCGTCGATTTCTCGATGAACGCGCGGTCGATCCAGCCGCTTTCGATCAGCAGATGCGCGATGCCGTAGAGCAGCGTGAGATCGCTCTTCGGCTTCAACGCGAGGTGCTGGGTGGCGTTGACGGCGGTCTCGGTGCGGCGCGGATCGATGACGACGATCTCGGGATGGTTCGGGTTCCGCAGCACGCGCTGCCACATGATCGGGTGGGCGATGCAGGGATTCGCGCCGATGAAGACGAGCACGTCCGACGCCTCGTAGTCGGCGTAGGTGTAGGGCGGGGCGTCGAAGCCGAACGACTCCTTGTAGGCGACGACGGCGGTGGCCATGCACTGGCGGGTGTTGCCGTCGCCGTGCTTCAGGCCCATGCCGAACTTCCCGAGCGCGCCGAGGAAGGCGAACTCCTCGACCGTGATCTGGCCGGTGCCGATCCACGCGACGGACTCGGGGCCGTGCCGACGCTGGATGTCCTTGAAGCGTTCGGTGAAGAGCGTGAGGGCCTGTTCCCAATCGACCGGCTTCAGCTCGCCGGTCTTTTCATCGCGGAGCAACGGTGTGGTCGCGCGGTCGTTGGCGGCGAGCGGCGTGAGCGCTTCCCAACCCTTGGGGCAGGCCATGCCGAGGTTCACCGGGTAGGCGGTCTCGGCGGAGAGGTTCACGGCCTGGCCGTCCTTGAGATGCACGCGCAGGCCGCAGCCGGTGGAGCAGAAACCGCAGACGGAAGTCGTCGTGTCGTCGGGCTTGAGCCGCGCGGGGACGTTGCCGAGGCCGAACTGGCCGGGCGACTGGACCAGCTCGGTGGTCATCGGGCCGTCGAAGGCGCGCAGGGCGTTTTCGATGGCGGTGGCTTGTGGACGAACGGTGGCGATGCTCATGCGACGACCCCTCCCGGCATTTTGTCCGGCGCGACGGCGGCGAAGAACAGCAGCCGTTCGCAGATTTCCCCGACCAACAGCAGACCCAACGAGAGCGCGGCCCACGGCAGCGGATTCGACGCGAGGTCCAGGCTCAAAAGCAGCGGCAACGCCAGTCCGCCCAACAGCAGCGTCAACAGCCGCGTCCAAGCAATGCCTTGCAATGGACCGGCGATGAGCAGCGCGGATTTCTTCAATGGCGGATAACCCTTCGCGCTCCAGTGGGTGAAGGCTTCGGCTTCGATCAGCAGTTTGAGCAGCGCGGCGGCGGGCACCAACCACCAAGCCAGC
>CAMLMI010000187.1 GCA_946480965.1 uncultured Verrucomicrobiales bacterium
GAGCCGGAGCGGACAACGGCGACCGATCCCGCCGTCGCGATGAAGTCGCTGGATGCTTTGATCGAGGTTTTCCACACGGTGCCGTCGCCGGAACGGGAGCAGAAGGCGCGGGCCATCCTCGCACGGCTTGGGTCCGCCGATCTGCGTTGGATCGTGGACTCGATCTGTCTTTCACCTGAACGGGCGCAGCTGGGAGCGCCGGAAACTACGCTGGAAGAACTGCTGTTCGAGAGCCTGGGTGCGACGCTCGGAGCGGAGTTCGAGCCGTTCTTGAAGAGCATTCCCGAACGATCTTCCAAACGATGGAGCCTCGCCGTGGCCGCGGCCGTGCGGTGCTGGGCGGACGTGGATTTTGAAGGAGCCTTGGCGCATCTGCGGAAACGCTCTCCGGATCAGCTCGGCGGCCTGCTGGCCAACCAACTCGCCGGACTCTGGGCGGAGAAAGACTTGGCTGGCTTAGCGACCTATCTCCGCGCGCAGCCGCCGACGTGGAACGGAAACCAAGCCAAGGTCCATCTGGTGGCCGCTTGGGGCACGCGGGAGCCGGTGGCGGCGTTCGACTGGGCGTGGGAGTATGTGGGATTGGCGGCGTCCGAGAATGCTGAGTTGTTGCAAGCGGGTTTTGCCGGGCTCCTACGATTGGGCGGCGCGGAAGCGATCCGGGAACTCCATGCGCGAGTTCCCTCGGAAGCCGAGGTGCTGAAAGCCTCCCATCTGCTCGAAATACTCAAAGGATCAGCCCGCGACGCGGCTCTGCAGGAGCTGGTCCGTCTGCCGCCCGGGCCTCTCGACAAACTCTTCCTGCACAGGTGGGAGTTTCAATCTTCGACGCATCCGGAAGTCATTGTGGCGTTGCTCTTGCGCAGTAATCTGCCCGTTGTGGAAAAATCCCATTGGATGGGGAACGCCTTGGACCGACTGGCGCAGGTGAACCCGACATTGGCACTCGAACGGTTTCGCCAAATGCCCGAAAAACTTCGAGAAACGCCCATGCTTGTGATGGGCGTGGCGAGAGGATTGGCCGGGAAAGATTTCGCGACTGCGCTGCAGTTTGTCGAAGCGGAGTTGTCGGGGGTTGAGAGACAGATGGCGCTACAGGGAATGATGGGGGCCGCCGGAGCTCAGAGAGATCCGCTCAAAGCCGCGCTTGATCTGATGGATCTGGCTTCTCCTGAACAACACGGCGCCCTATGGGATTCATGGGCCCAGAGAGTCGCCCAACGTGATCCAGCCGAGTTGAAGGCGCTTTTCAGCAGGCTTCCACCCGAGGCCGCCACGCCGTTTCTGGCCGGTTCGCTGGCGGATCAAATGGCCAAGACCGATATGGCGAAGGCGGGCGAATGGGCCGCGTCGCTCCCGCCGGGCGAGGCCCGCGAGGAGGCCTATCGCGTCTTCGCGTCGCGACTGTCCCGGGAGAATCCCCAATTGGCGGAACAGTGGCTGGGTTCCATGCCGGACATCCCGGAGCGCACCAAAGCCGTGGGCGAATTTGTCCGTCGCATGTCCTCGCGCGACCCCGAGCGCGCCCTGCGCTGGGCCGCCACTCTGCCCAATCTCGACGCCGATCCCGAACCCTACGAACGCGCCGCCCGCTCCTGGCTCCAGCAGAACCGCGACAAGGCGCTCGAATACCTCCGGGCCAACCCGCCGCCGGAAAAGCTCCGTTCGCTGGTGCCGGAGTGACGTGCGAAGCAGAGCGAGGGGATCGCTATGGGCAGAAGGAAGGGCCACGACAGGGAAAACGCCTGCCATCAGCTTCCCGACACGGGCAACACCTCCCCTCACGCCCCGACCGCTCTCTTGATTTCCTTCAACTGCGCGAATTCGGGTTTGGCGCTGTAATACTTGTCGAGCGGGTAGCAGCCGCTGATCAGGCCGTTGCGCGGGGCGGTGGTGCAGTCGCTGAAGGTGCGGCAGATGTTGCGCGGAGTGAGGGTGCCCTTGGTCGTGGCGTCCACCAGCATGTCGGGGTAGCTGAGCGTCATGCGGCCGAGGCCGATGAGGTCGGTCCAGCCGTTGCGGACGGCGTATTGCGCGACGTGCGGGAGGTATTCCTGGAGGTAGCTGTAGGCAGAGCCGATCACCGCGAGGTTCTTCGGCGCACGTTGCTTGATCTGCTTCACCACGGAGAGCTGCCGGGCGACGTCGATCAACGGATCATGCGCGGGCTGATAGCCGTCCGAGGGCGGGTAGGCGGCGGGGCGCTGGATGTGGGGATTGTAGTAGGGCGAACCGGCGCTGAGATTCAGCAACTTCACGCCAAGCTCCGCGCAGAGGTCGGCGAACTGGAAGGTCTCCGTGAGATCGTAGGCGACGGGATTGTCCGGATTCACCCCGAAGGCATAGCGGTAGGGCAGGCAATGGGAATAGTCCTCCGGGATGCCTGGGCCGAGCTTGCCGGGTTGCGAAAGCGCGGGATCGGGTCTGAACGGCACGAAGTCGAAGGCGCTCAGGCGCACGCCGAGATCGATGGGGTTCCCGTCGGCGCGGATGCCGGCGACGATCTCGCGAAGGATGCGGGTGCGGTTCTCGAAGCTGCCGCCGTATTTGCCGGGCCGGGTGTGGGCGCCGAGGAACTCGTGGAGCAGGTAGCCGTGGCAATGTTTGATGTCCACGAAATCCGCGCCCACGTCGTAGGCGATGCGGGCGGCCTTGATGTAGCACCGGATCAATTCCTCCACGTCGCCGTCGCTGAGAACCTGGTCGTCGCTGGTGACGTTGAACTTCTTGTCGAGGATCGGGTGGCGGTAGGCGACGCGCGATTCCCAGCGCTTCTTGTCGTTGGGCCGGCAGAAGCGGCCGGAATGCGTGAGCTGGAAGCCGATGATGAGATCGTCGGTGCGGCCGTAGCGCTCCTGGTGCGCCTTCACGAGGATCTCGCGGATCTCGGCGATGCCGGCCTTGTTGTGCTCCTGGATGATGAGCTGGTTGGTGTTGGCACGGCCGTCGGGGCGGACGGCCATCGCTTCGCCGCCGAAGATGAGCTTCGCGCCGCTCTCGCCGAACCGTTGCCAACGCCGCCGCATCTCGTCGGTGACGCCGCCGGTGGTGGTGCCGTCCCAGCCTTCCATCGGCTGGATGGCCCAGCGGTTGCCGATGGTCTTGCCGTTGACCTGGACCTGATCGACGGGCTTTAAGAGCGGCGAATCGGCGGAGGCGATGGCGTCCTCGGCCGGGATCTCCACGCCGAGCGACACGACGTGGGCGCGGAAGTCCGCGACGGTCTTCAGAGTAGGGACACGGGTGAGTTTGAACGGAGTGCTCATGGGTTGGGAAATGAGGGGAAAGGGTTAACCACAGATGGACACAGATTCACACAGATGGGGATGGGAGCGGTTGGTATCGCTCCTGTTGAACGTGGCTTTGTGAAGTCGATGAAGCTCGGGATGGTCAGGCAGGATGCCTGACCAACGCCGCCGAATCTGTGTTCATCTGTGTCCATCTGTGGTTGAAGAAAATCAGTCCCAGTCGCGGAGGTTATTTCAACCACTTGGCCAAGTCTGGAACCTTGGTCCTCAGCTCGACCACGGCGAGGTCGCAGACGCGGGAAGCGCCGAAGGCGTTGAGGTGGGTGTCATCCTTGAAGGCGTCCTTCTGTTCAGGGTAGTCACCGGGCTCGGTCCATTTGAAGAGCTGCTTGGAACGCTCGGGACCCATGCGCTGGACGAGTTCGGCGCTGCTGCGGTTGAGGTCGAGGAGCGGGACGTTGAGCTTGAGGGCGAGTTCGCGGACGGCGGTGATGTAGTTGGTCAAGGTGTCGATCAACCGGCCGTCGGCGTCGAACTTCCGACGGACAATGGACGTGGCGAGGATGGGATGAGCGCCAGCTTGGCGGGTTTCCGAGACGTAGCGGGCGAGGTTCTCGGTGAAGGTGCCGAACGCGCCGGTGTAGCGGTCGGAAGACTGGATCTTCTGGTCGTTGTGGCCGAACTGGACGATCACGAAGTCGCCGGGCTTGAGCCGTTCTTGGACCGTCTTCCAGCGGCCCTCGTCGCGAAAGCTCTTCGACGAACGGCCGTTGGCAGCGTGGTTTTCGATGCGGAGGTCTTCCTTGAAATAAGTGGGAAGGAGCTGGCCCCAGCCGCGTTCGGGATTGGCCGGATGGACCGGCTTGTCGGACATGGTGGAGTCGCCGATGAGGAAGAGCGTGGGGCCGGACGTGGCGGGTGTGGTTTTCGGGACGAGCACGTCGGCAGTGGCGGCCTCCGGCTCGGCCGCCGCCATCGGCTGGGTCCAGGCCATGGCGACAAGGAAGAACAGCGCGGCACCAAGCGGGCGGCACCACGCACCAATAGACTCTTCGATGAAACGGGACAGCATGGCCGGATCAACCGACGGACGAAACAGGCGGCGAAGCTATGGTGAAACCGCGCCGCCTGAAAAGCCCACCATTTGTCCATCCACGTTGAGATTTTTGCCATTCTGAGGGTGGCTTGGAGATGATGGTGCAGGCCGCGGCAAATGGCCGCTGGCACCAGCTCCATGCGCGATCCTCGAAGGTGCGCGGGCTACACCTTCGGCTTCCAACCTTTGCGGTAGTCGCGGCTCCAGAGCTTCGCGGCTTCACGGTCGTCGATGATCTTCCGCTTCACCGGGTCGAACCGAACCGTGTGGCCGCTGCGGTAGGCGATGTTGCCGAGGTGGCAGAGCAGGGTGCTGGTCTGGCCGACGGCGATCTCCGAATTCGCCCTCGCGTCGCCGCGAATGGCGTCGAGGAAGTTGCGGATGTGGTCCACGTCGCCCCCCGGGCCGTTGCCCTCCTGGACCAGCTTTCCCTTGCCGTCGAAAACGCGGTAGCCGTTGCCGACTTGGTCGAGGCGCATCCCGTTTTCTCCGTAGAAGGAGACGAAGGGCAGGGGTTCGCCGACACGCTGATGGCAACTGCTGTGGTCCCACGAAATGCCCGCCGTGCCGAAGTCATAGAGCGCGGTGCCGGTGTCGGGCGATTCCTGGTCGTCCTGAAAACTGTAGCGCCCGCCGTTGTAGGTGATCCGCTGCGGCAGCTCGACGCCGAGGCCCCAGCGCATGAGGTCGAGCGCGTGCGGACCGTTGTTGGCCAGCTCGCCGCCGCCCCAATGCCAGCGCCAGTGCCAGTTGTAGTGGACGAGATTGTCCACGTAGGGCCGTTCGGGCACGGGGCCCTGCCAGAGGTCGTAGTCGAGCTCGGCGGGAACGGGCGAGGGTTTGCCGAAGCCGATGGAACCGCGCGCGTTCGTGTAGTAGCCGCGGGCGAACGTCGCCTTGCCGATGACGCCTTCGCGGAGTTTCTGCATGGCCTCGATCACGCCCGGCCAACTGCGACGCTGGTTGCCCATCTGCACCACGCGATTGTGCTTCCGCGCGGCGGCCACGATCCACTCGGCCTCCTGCGCGGTCTGGCTGCCGGGCTTCTCCACATAGACGTGTTTGCCGGCGGCGCAGGCCAGGATCGTGATCGGGGCGTGGGAGAAGTTCGGCGTGGCGACGAAGACGGCGTCTATGGCCGGGTCGTCGAGGATGCGGCGAAAGTCCTTCTCCGTCTTCGGCGCAGGCCGGTTCTTGTCGGTGAAGGATTTCACCACCCGTTCGAAGCGCCGCGAATCCACGTCGCAGACCGTCGCGATGTCCACGTTGTCGATCTGCTGGAGCGCCTTCACGTGGTCGAAGCCGCGCCCTAGCCCGAGCACGGCCGCGCGCAGGCGGCGGTTCGGCGAACCGGCGGCGCGCAGGCTGGGGGCGAACGCGCAGGCGGCGGCGAGACCGAAGCTGAAGACGGTGGCGGACTTCACGAAGTCACGGCGGGAAAGGTCGTGGGGCATGGCTGGTCGATTGCGTTGTGTGTGAACGTCACCCTAGGCTGACGCCATGCTGCGTCGAGTATTCGTCTTGGTTTGCGCGTGTCTTGGCCTAGCCGTGGAAGCCGCAGAGCTGCGGCTCGGGATCATCGGGCTGGACACCTCGCACGTGGTCGCCTTCACCCGGGCGCTGAACGTGGCGACGAACCGGGAACACGTGCCCGGCGCGCGCGTGGTGGCGGCCTTCAAGAGCTTCAGCCCGGACATCCCTTCGAGTGCCGGACGGATGGAGGGCTTCACCCGTCAGCTCACGGAGGAGTTCGGCGTGAAACTCGTCGGCAGCGTCGAGGAACTCTGCGCCCAGGTGGACGCGGTCATGTTGGAGAACGTGGATGGCCGCACGCACCTGGAACTGGCCCGGCCGGTGATCCGCGCGGGCAAGCGGCTCTTCATCGACAAGCCGTTGGCGGCGTCGCTGGCCGACGTGCTGGAGATCTACCGTCTGGCCGAAGAGGCCCAAGTGCCGGTCTTCACCTCGTCATCCTACCGTTACTACGACTCGATGCGCGAGCTGAAGGCGGCGGAGGTGGGCGAGGTCCGCTCGGCGATCTCCTACGGCCCGGCGCATCTGGAGCCGAGCCACCCGGACCTCTTCTGGTATGGCATCCATCCGGCCGAAGCGCTCTTCACGGTGCTGGGCACGGGCTGCGAAGCGGTCACGCGGACCTTCACGCCGGAGAACGATGTGGTCGTTGGACGCTGGAGGGGCGACCGAGTGGGCACGCTCCAAGGGCTGCGCGGCCGGGCCACGCCGCACAAGGTCGTGGTCTTCGGCAGCAAGGCAGTGGCGGAGCAGAAGGCCGGGGCGGATTCCTACGCGCCGCTGCTGCGCGAGGTGGTGAAGTTCTTCCAGACCGGTGTTTCGCCCGTGCCGAAAGAAGAGACGATCGAGCTCTTCGCCTTCATGGCGGCGGCCGAGGAAAGCAAACGGCTCGGCGGCGTGCCGGTGAAGATCTCGGACGTGCTGGAGAAGGCCCGGCGTCGGGAGACGCGTTGAACGGCTTCTGTGGTCTTCAGCGGAGGGCGATCTTTTCCGGAGTTCCGCAGGCGGTGCAGCTCTCGATCTCGCCCGCGCCGTCGCGCACGGACACGCAGGCGGTAACGTCGGCGAGGCGGCGGGCCTGGGCGAGGTTGTGGGTCACGAGCACGAGCGTGCGGCGGCGTTTGAGGCGAAGAAGGCATTCTTCCACGGCTTCGGTGGAACGGGCGTCGAGCGCGCTGGTGGGTTCGTCCAGGAGAACGACCTCGGGATCGACCGCCAGGGTGCGGGCCAGGCAGAGGCGTTGTTGTTGGCCGACGGAGAGCTTCCGCGCGGAATCGTCCAATCGATCCTTCACCTCGTCCCAGAGAGACGCGTCGCGCAGGGCGCGTTCCGCTAGGGCCGGCCAATCGGACTTGGGCACGATGCCGAGATGGCGAACGCCGAAGAGCACGTTGCGGCGGATGCTCGTGGGGAAAACGGCGGGTTGTTGGAAAAGAATGCCGATGCGGGCACGCAAGGCATCGACGTTCACGCCCGGCGCAAAGATGGATCGGCCGTGGAAGAGGACATCGCCGGAAACGCGCAGGCCCGGGCTGAGATCGATCAAGCGGTTCAGGCAGCGCAACAGCGTGCTCTTGCCCGCGCCGGAGGGGCCGACGAGCGCCACGACCGATCCGGCGGCAATGCGGAGATCGACGCCGCGCAGCAGTTGGCGCGGGCCGGCGAAGACGTCGAGCTGGCGGACTTCCAGCACGGGTGGAGCGACAGGAGATTCAGTCATGGGTCGCTTCTTCGTGGAGACGGAGGCGCAGCGGCAGGGCGATCAGGCTCAGGGCGAAAACCAAGCCCAGGAGGACACCCGCCGTGCCCCAGACCTTGGGGCCGACGGACGGATCGAACGAATCCTGCGCGAGGACGAAGATGTGGTAGGGCAGCGAGAGCACGGGGCTTTCCTTGATTCCGCCGGGCAAGGTCGCTCCCGCAAAGATCGTCGCCGTGAACATGATCGGGGCGGTTTCTCCGGCGGCCCGCGCCAAACCCAGCAGTGAACCTGTGATCCAGCCGCCGACGCTTTGCGGCCACAACACCGACCAGACGATTTGCGACGGACGCAGGCCGAGTCCGGCGGCGGCTTCCAAGTAGCGTGCGGGAACGGCGCGGAGGCGTTCCAGCAGCGCCACGGTCACGGTCGGCAGGATCATCAGGCCGAGGAGAACGCCGCCGGTGAGCCAGGACTTGCCCCAGCCGAGGAACTTCACGAAGACGATGAAGCCGAACAGGCCGAAGAGCAGGCTGGGCACGCCGTTGAGCACGTAGAGCAGGAGCTGGAAGCGTCGCCGCCAACGTTCGTCGCGCAGGTAGAAGCCGACGACCAGCGCGGTGCCGATGGCCAACGGCGCTGATACGGTCAACGCGCTGGCCAGCAGGATGAGCGTGCCGACGAGGTTGTAGAAGATGCCGCCATCGGCACCGACGAGGCGGATCTGTTCGGTGAGAAACTGCCAGCTCACTGCCGGGAATCCCTTGGCCACGATGGTCCCGACGATGGTCGCGAGGATGCCGCACGCGATGAGGGCGCAGAGCCCTGCGGCGGTGCGGAAGGCGAGATCGAAGAGACGACGCCTACTCACGCGTCGTTCCTTTCCTCAACAGCCGAAACGCCAGCGCGGTCACGCCGCCGACCATGGCCAGCAGCAGCAGCCCCAGGCCGACCATCGCCGCCCAGTGCAGCGGGTCGCCGTAGGCTATGTTGATCTCGGAGCTGCCGAGCTTGCTGGCCAGCGTCTGGCCCGCCTCCATCAATGGCCGCAGCGAGAG
>CAMLMI010000188.1 GCA_946480965.1 uncultured Verrucomicrobiales bacterium
AATCCGGAAATCTCTCCTTGAGAACCAAACCGTCCGAATCGTCGACCAGAAGTTGGTCTTCGCGCAGGATTATGATTTTGACTCTCCTTCAACTGCGGCCGGAGTGGTTCTTGCCAGATCCGCAAATGGACGAACTGAGTGGACCACGGAGACTGGGACGACACTAAAGGCCCTGCAAGAGGCGTCGCAATTGCCAGCAACCGAAGTCTAATCCTTGGTTTCGGCCGTTGGTCTCCGAATCCCTAAACGCGGAGGTTACACGTCTCATCGCATTAACGTCTCCTTCCAAAGTCGGAGTGACGGAGCGGCTCGAGAACTGATAGGAAACCACCTCCATGAGCCTGCATGATGCCCGCCTGAAGCTGCGCGCCGAACTGGAAGCCCCGCCGGCGTTGCGGCGGTTCGGCAGCGGCTGGGCCAGCGGTGTGCTGGGGTTCATCCTGGGTTTGGCGGGTTTTCTCCTCGTGCTGACGCTGAAGGCGCCCGGCACGTTGACCACGCCGGAGATGCGCGCGCTGCAGGACGGGCCGTGGTTCCGGTTCGGGCTGCATTTCCTGCTGCTGGCGGGCTTCGGTTGTTCGGCCATCAGCCTGGTGTTGCGCCGGGGGAAGATCCTCGGCGGTTCGGGCATCGCGCTGGCGCTGTTGGCGGTGCTGTTGGGCGGATCGGAATCCACGGCCACGGTGCCCGATCCGACGGCGCTGACCTTCGGGTTGGATTTCTTCGTCCTGAGGATTCTCTTCACCGGCTTTCTCTTCATCCCGCTGGAACGGATGTTCGCCCGTCGGCCGGAGCAGCACGTCTTCCGCACGGAATGGCGGGAGGATCTGTTCTACTTCCTCGTCAGCAGCCTGCTGGTGCAAATCCTGACCTTTCTCACTTTCCGCCCGGCGAGTTCCGTCTTGCTGGTCGCGCCGATGACGGAGCTCCGGGCGTGGGTCGGGGCGTTGCCGTTCGTGGTGCAGTTCGCCGCGATCATGGTGCTGACGGACTTCGTGCAGTATTGGGTCCACCGGGCGTTCCACCGGATTCCGTGGCTGTGGAAGTTCCACGCGGTCCACCACTCGGCGCAGAGCATGGACTGGATGGCGGGGGCGCGGATGCACTTCCTGGAGATCCTCGCGCTGCGGAGCACGACGGTGATCCCGATGTTCGTGCTCGGCTTCAGCCCCAATGCGGTCAACGCCTACATCTTCGTCGTCTATCTCTACTCGACCTTCGTCCACGCGAACCTGAACTGGCGGTTCCCGGTGATCGAGAAGCTGCTGGTCACGCCGCGTTTCCACCACTGGCACCACGGCATCGAAAAGGAGGCGATCGACGTGAACTTCGCCATCCACTTCCCGCTCTTCGACCGGTTGTTCGGCACCCATTTCCTGCCGAAGGAGAAGTGGCCGGAGGGCTACGGCATCGAAGGTCATCCGGTGCCGCCCGGCTATGTGGAGCAGTTCAAGTATCCGTTCCGCAGCGGCGAAAAAGCGCCGGAAAACCCGCCGAACTGAGCGCACGCAAGATCGGCGGTTGCGCCCGTCCGCCACGGCGGACAAGCTGCGGGCATGATCGTCAAAAAACTGCTCCACACCCGCTACCGCCTGAACGACCTGGACAAGTCGGTCGAGTTCTACACGAAGGTTCTCGGCCTCGAAGTGGTTCGCCGCCACGAATCGCCGCGCGGCTCCAAACTGGTTTTCCTCAAGACGCCGGGCAGCGAGGAACTGATCGAGCTCTGCTATTTCCCGAGCAGCGGTCCGGTCGTCGTTCAACCTGATCTGACGCATCTGGCCTTCGAGGTGGACAGCCTGGAGGCGTTCGACAAGCACCTCGCCCAGTTCGGGCTGAAGTTCTCCGACGGCCCCACGATGAAGCCCGATGGCCAGGGCGGTTTCGCCTTCATCGACGCGCCGGAAGGCTACGAGATCGAGCTGATCCAGCGGCCCAAGACCGACAGCAAGACGGAGTCCTACTGAGCCGTGGTTCCGAGGGTTTACGATCTGGCCCTGACCCACGCGCTGGACACGGATGACTTCTTCATCCACCGGCTCCAGCGGCGTTGCGCGGAAGTGGGATTGAACTTCTTCCTCGTGGAACCGCTCTGGGCGACCGCGTTTCTGGAAGCGTTGGAGAGCCGGTCCGTCGTCGCCCGCACGCTGATCAATCTCCACAGCGAACACCACGATCCGGGGAACGTGTTCTCCCGGCTCGTCGCCACGGCGGAAAGGCTGGGCGTGCGGATGATCGATCCGCCGTCGAGGGCCATCCCGGCTTTCGACAAGGCCGCGATGCATCGACGGCTCGTGGGCAGCGGAATCCACGTTCCTGCGACCGTGCTGCTCGAAGCCCATTCCGTGGAGAACTGGCAGGCAACGGCGGAAGAAGATCGTCTTCTGGGCCGCCCGTTCGTGGTGAAGCCCAGTCTGGGCTACGGGCGAAAAGGTGTGGTGCTGGACGCCGTCGGCCCGGCGGATCTGCGGCGGTCGCTCGCGCTTTGGCCAGACCGCGCCTTGCTCCTGCAACGCCGCATCCAGCCCCAGCTCATCGACGGGGAACCCGCCTACTTCCGCGTGTATTTCGTGGCCGGTCGAACCTGGGCCTGTTGGTGGAACTGCTTCACGGACCGCTACCGGGAGCTTTCCACCGAGGACGAGACGCGTCTCGTGCTGGGTGGTTTGCACGCGATCACCCGACGGTTGGCGGAGATTTCCGGGCTCCAGCTTTTCTCCACCGAGATCTGCGTCGATCCCTCCGGCCAACCGGTGGTGATCGATCCCATCAACGACCAGGTGCATCTCCTGACCCAGTCGGCCCATCCCGGCATCGGCGTGCCGGACCGGATCGTCGCCGGGATCGCCGATGCACTGATGGATCTCGTCATTGGCTGGAACCGGGGAGACCGCGTAGGCTCGGCCACCCGATGATCTGGTCCGGACAACGCTTTCGCTACGAGTTCCCCCGCCCCGCGCTGGTGATGGGGATCTTGAACGTCACGCCCGATTCCTTCTCCGACGGCGGGCAGTTCCACCGGACGGACGCCGCCGTGGCCCACGCCGAGAAGCTCGTGGCGGAAGGCGCGGACCTCCTGGACATCGGCGGCGAATCGACCCGGCCCGACGCCGCGCCGGTGGACGAAGCGGAGGAATTGGCCCGCGTGGTTCCCGTGATCCGGGAATTGGCGCGGCGGAACCTCGGCCCCATCTCGGTGGACACGATGAAGCCCGCCGTGGCGCGGGCCGCGCTGGAGGCCGGAGCCGCCATCGTGAACGACGTGGCGGCCAACCGCGCGGACGACGCGATGTGGCGGATCGTTGCGGAAGCCGGGGCCGGCTACATCGCCATGCACATGCAGGGCGAGCCTCGGACCATGCAGCTCCAGCCCAGCTATACCGACGTGGTGGCGGAGGTGGACGCGTTCTTTGCGGACCGGCTGGAACGCGTGGCGACGGCCGGAGTGAAGGCCGAGCAAGTGGCGCTCGATCCCGGAATCGGCTTCGGCAAGACGTTGGAGCACAATTTGCAATTGCTCGGCCGGTTGGACGCTCTTAGAAACCGGAAGCGTCCGCTGCTGGTGGGGATTTCGAGGAAGTCCTTCATCGGTCGTCTCACCGGAGCCGCCGTCCAAGATCGCCTTCCCGGCAGTCTGGCCGGGGCCTGCTGGGCGGTCGGGCTGGGCGCGGCCATCGTCCGAACCCATGACGTCGCCGCCACCCGCCAAGCCCTCCAACTGACCGATGCGCTGCTGCGGCACCGTTGATGACCGGAATCTGGCTAACTTTGTTCCGTGCCGGCGTGGAGATCACCCTTCTCGCCGTGGGCATCTACTATGCCCTGAACCTGATCCGGGGATCGCGCGGCGCGCCGGTGGTGTATGGCTTCGCCGTGGCGCTGCTGGTCATGCACGGGTTGGCCGCGCTGCTGCATCTGGAGGTCCTGGGCTGGTTGCTGCGGACGTTCTTCGCCTTCTCCGCCATCGCCATCGTCGTGCTGTTCCAACCGGAGCTGCGCCGCATCCTCGCCCGGCTCGGCACGCAGTCGATGCTCACGCCGGTGAAGCAGCAGCGCGACACCATCGAGATCGTCATCGAGACGGTCGAACGCCTGGCCGAGGTGAAGATCGGCGCGCTCATCGCCATCGAGCGGACCATCGCCCTCCAGGACGCCGTCAGCGGCGGCGTGAACATCGACTGCGCGGCAACGCCGGAGATGTTCGAGACCATCTTCTTCCCGAACAACGCGGTGCATGACGGCGGCGTCATCCTCGTGGGCGACCGCATCGCGCGCGCGGCCTGCATCTTCCCGTTGACCCGCCGCAGCGACCTCAACGCCTCCCTCGGCACCCGCCACCGCGCGGCCATCGGTTTGACGGAGGAAACGGACGCCATCGTCGTGGCGGTCTCCGAGGAGACCGGCTCGATTTCCTACGCCAGCGAAGGTCGCTTGATCCGGGGCGTGACGCTGGAACAGCTCCGCGCCTTCCTCACCTCCGCGCTGTTGATCCGCAGCAAGCCACGCACGGCCGTCGAATGGCTCCGCGCCGCCCTGACCCAGCGCGTCCAGCCCCAGGACTCCAAGCCCGACTGACATGTCGATCCGCCAACTCATCCTCCAGAACTTTTGGCTGAAGGCGCTGTCGTTCGTCATCGCGCTCCTCATCTGGCTGGTCGTCCAGACGCAGATCACGGGCGGCAACCTCGCGCTCATCTTCCAGCCCGACGCGGCCGACACCCGCAGCTTCAACCTCCATCTCCACGTGCTGAAGACGGCCAACGACGGACGCTTCATCCGGGTCACGCCCGACTCCGTCACCGCCACCATCGAGGGGCCGAAGAACATTCTCGAACGCATCACCGCCGCCGATCTCCGCGCCTTCGTCGATCTCTCCGCGACCAACGCCCCCAGCTCGGACCGCGTCCGCGTCCGCGTGGTCTATCCCGACGAGATCGAGCTCCGCGAAGTCACCCCTTCGGAGGTCCGCGTGGTCGAGGTCGAACGCAGCATCCAATAGCCCATGAGCCAACCCAAACGAATCTTCGGCACCGACGGTGTCCGCGGCACCGCCAACGTCGAGCCCGTCACCGCCGAGACCGCCTTGAAGCTCGGCCGCGCCGCCGCCCACGTCTTCAAGACCCTGGAATCCCAGTCGCGCGGGCGCGGCAAGCACAAGATCGTCATCGGCAAGGACACCCGCCTCTCCGGCTACATGCTGGAGAACGCCATGTCCGCCGGCATCCTGTCGATGGGCGTGGATGTGCTCTTCATCGGGCCGTTGCCCACTCCCGGCGTGGCCTACGTGACCCGCAGCCTGCGGGCCGATGCCGGCATCGTCATCACCGCGTCCCACAATCCTTTCGACGACAACGGCATCAAATTCTTCCGCGCCGACGGCTACAAACTCGACGACGCCATCGAGCGCCAGATCGAAGAACTCGTCTTCAGCGGCGACGTAGAATCGCTCCGTCCCACCGCCGGTGAGATCGGCAAGGCCGTCCGCATCGACGACGCCCTCGGCCGCTACATCGAATACGCCAAGACCTCCTTCCCGCGCGGCATGACGCTGGAAGGACTGCGCATCGTGGTCGATTGCGCGAACGGCGCCGCCTACAAGGCCACGCCCTGCGTGCTGCGCGAACTCGGCGCGGAAATCTACGTTTACGGAAATTCTCCCGACGGCCGGAACATCAACAAGGACTGCGGCTCCATGCACCCCGAGGCCATGTGCGCCAAGGTCCGCGAACACGGTGCCGACCTCGGCATCGCCCACGACGGCGACGCCGACCGCGTCCTGCTCTGCGACGAGAACGGCCGGATGATCGACGGCGACGACATCATGGCCATCACCGCGCTCGGCATGTTGGCCGAAGGCACGCTGCGGGAAAAAACGCTCGTCTCGACCGTGATGAGCAACGCCGGGTTGGAGCCCGCCATTGCCCGTGCCGGCGGCCGCATCATCCGCACGCCCGTCGGAGACAAGCACGTCATCGATGAGATGCTCAGGGGCGGCTACAACTTCGGCGGCGAACAGAGCGGCCACATCATCTTCGGCGACTACGCCACCACCGGTGACGGCCTGGTCGCCGCGCTCCAGATCCTGCGCGAGATGAAGGTTCGGCAGAAGCCGTTGTCGGAACTCGCCCGCTGCTGGACGCGCTTCCCCCAGCTCGTGACCAACGTGCGGGTGCGGGAGAAGAAACCGTTCGAGGAACTCGATGGCGTGTTGAATCTCGTCGCCCAAGCCGAAGCCGCCGTCCAACCCCACGGCGGACGCGTCCTGCTGCGTTATTCCGGCACGGAACCCAAGGCCCGCCTGCTCATCGAAGGCCCGAAACAGGCCGTGCTCGACGAGTGGAGCGTGAAGATCTGCCAGGCGATCCGGAACCAGGTCGGAGCCTGAGCGACTTCCATCAAACCAGTCCCTCAAGCATCGACGGCAGGCGTGCGATGCAACGGTCCAGATTGGCCTGGGCGATGGCCTTTTCTCCGTCCGTAAGGGCTGGATAGAGGATGCCCCAACCGGCGGCAGAGGAGCAGGTCTCGGCCGTGACCGATCCCTTGTTGAGGCTGTCGCCGATCCCGGCGTTGCGCACCATCAGGTCTGCGATCTGCACCGCCGCCACGATGTGGGCGTGGTGGCCGGCCTTGGCGGGATCATGGTGGTGGAGCGCCGTTTCGCACAGCACGTCGGGGAGATGGTGGTTCTTCAGGTAGAGGGCGCCGAGCATGGCGTGGTCGATGCCGAGCACCTCGGCCTCGATGGCGAGGAGCGGGCGGCCGGTCTCGGTCATGCGCCGGTGGATCTCGCTGAAATACTCCGAGAAGGCGGAGGCCATCACGATCTTGCCCACGTCATGGGTCAGTCCGGCCACGTAGTCCACCTCGTCGGGCGGTGCCTGGACGGCGCCGAGCACTTCGCGGGTGACGATCGCGACGCCGATGCAGTGCTGCCAGAATTCGCGCCACTTGAACGGGCTGGAGCCGGCGAGCTTCTGGAAGTCCTCGATCACGGGTGTGACCATCGCGAGCTGCCGGATCTGGCGGATGCCGAGGTAGAAGACGGCCTCCTCGATGCTGTTGATGGGCGCGGAGAGGCCGTAATAGACGGAGTTCACCAGCCGCAGCAGGCGGGCGGTCAAACTGGGGTCGCGGCGGATCACCTCGGCGATCTGCGAGGTGTAGCGCTGGTCGGCGGTCAGCAGCTCGCGCAGGGCGCTGTTGATGCTGTTGAGCGACGGCAGGCGCGGACATTGCCTCAGTCGGTTCTCGATCTGGGAGGATTCGAGCGGGGCCAGCGTCCGCGTCGGCGTGATGATCGTGAAAGACATTTCCGTGTTCATCGGCGGTTTCCGGAAAAGGATTAACCCCGTTCCCTTCCCCCGGTGTTTTCGTCCGCCGCCGGTCCCGGAAGCCTTTTCCGCCGCGTTGTCGCCGGAAGCTCCGATTCCCCTCAAGTCGGGGTGCGCGCTGCCGATGCCTACCAGCGATGAAGCTGAATCTTGACGAACTCGTGCAGAGAGCCGTCGTCGATGTCTTTGGACAGGCCTTTGCGCTCCCGGTGACCCCGGAGGAGGCCGGCACCCTCGTGCTGAACGGCGAGCCCCACGTGGCGGGCGCGGTCGGCTTCATCGGCGACATGACCGGAGTCGTCTACATCTACTGCACCGCGCGTCTGGCGCGCAAGGTGGCCGCGACCACCATGGGCCTGGAGGAATCCAGCCCCGAGGTGGACGACATGGTCAACGACACCGTGGGCGAGGTCGCCAACATGGTCGTCGGCAACGTGAAGGCCAAGCTCTACGAGCGCGGCGTCCAGACCGTGCTGACCATCCCCTCCATCGTCCGGGGGAGCAATTTCGTGATCGAATGCGTGAGCAACACCGAACGGGCCGTCCGCTCGTTCCGGACCGTGGACAACCACCAGGTTGTCACTGAAGTGCTCCTCAAACCTGCCGACTAAGAGAAAACATGGGCCCAAAAATCCTCACCGTCGATGACAGCAAGACCATCCGGCTGATCATCGGGAAGGCGTTCAAGTCGTATGACTGCGAAGTCTTCGAAGCCTGCAACGGCGTCGAAGGCCTCGCCGTCGCGTCCAAGGAGAAGCCGGACATCATCATCCTCGACATCACCATGCCGGTGATGGACGGCTACGAGACCCTGACCAAGCTCAAGTCCGATCCCGAGCTCAAGGGCATCCCCGTCATCATGCTCACCGCCGAGGCCGGCCGGGAGAACGTGCTGAAGATCGCCAAGCAGGGCGTCCGCGACTACCTCATCAAGCCCTTCAAGGAGGAGCTGATCGTGGACCGCGTCAGCCGCGTCATCGACCTCAAGCCCAAGGGCGGCGCCGCCACCAAGGCCAAGCGCTTCGACGACCCCCTGCGCATCCTCGTGGTGGACGACAAGCCCGCCATCACCGATCTGATCGCCGAGGGCCTGAAGGACACCACCTGGACCGTCACCGGCCGCTCCACCAACGGCGAGGCGGTGGACTACTGCCACGCGCAGAACCCCGATGTGATCCTCGTCAGCCTCTCGCTGCCCGAGAGCGCCGGGTTCACGCTCTTCCAGATGCTCCGGACGAACAACAAGACCAAGTCCGTCCCCGTCTTCGGCATGTGCGTGAAGACCG
>CAMLMI010000189.1 GCA_946480965.1 uncultured Verrucomicrobiales bacterium
CAAGGGCTGGGCCACTGACGCCAAAGGCGACCTCAACAAGCAGCTCAAGGACGAGGTCGAAGGTGTGCTCCTGATCAACAGCCTCAAGGAGTTCAAGGACACCATGCTCTCCCGCACGCTGCGCGACTGGTATATGAAGCAGCAGGAACTGCTGAAGCTCCTCCCGCCTAAGCCCGGCCAGCCCGGACGTTGAGCGAAGCCCGTGCAACGGCCGCCGTGGACGCGCTCCACGGCGGCCGTCTTCGTTTTCGGGCAAGAGCCAACGCAGGATGCACAACCGAGCCTCGGCAACGCCGACCTACCTTCGGCCGAAGAGCCTCTGCGGCCAGAGCGCCTGACTGTGAAGATGGGGCGGCAACTTTCTTTGGAGCGTTTGCTGTTGAGGACCTAGCAATGGCGGCGTGGGTGAAAAACACGAAGCTGTCGGAGGGGTGACGACTGCAAAAGCGGACTATCACGATGGCGGCGCAGGTCCGGCCTTGCGGCTTAGTCGCGATGGCCGGCCATGCCGACTGCCGGTGGTGCGGAGCACAAACCGTTTCGGGTCCGGGCGTCGCGGAGGCCGACCAATTCGTGCTCGGAGTTCATTGCTGGGATGGTCTGACAGCGGACGTTGACGGCGTGCTGAAGACGCTCGCCGATATTTGGGACGTCCCGCGATTGGCGCAACCTGGCCAACTCGGCCTTGAGGGCGCTGATCTCGACGGCGGGATTGCCGCACCGGGACATGGCGTCGCCGTCGTAGGGGGCCATTCCTCTCGGCCCGGGCAGCTTGATTCCCGGCTCGCCGGCGATCTGCAACTGTTCCTCCATTTCTCCGCAGCCGCTTTGCGCAGCACGGCATGGCAGCGTTTTGACTGCGGGGCAGACCCACCCATCTCCACCCGATACCGGAGATTCACGCTTCCTTCAAACCGCACAATCCGCTAAGTGCCTTGGCTTCCGGAATGAATCTGCCGAACAAACTGACCGTGTCCCGCTTCGTCCTGACGGCGGTGTTTCTCGTCGTGATGTTCTCCCGGGTTCCGTTCCATGAGACCATCTCGCTGGCGGTCTTCGTGGCCGCGAGCATCACGGACTATTTCGACGGCAAGATCGCCCGACAACGCCAGCTCATCACCAGCTTCGGCGCGCTGATGGACCCGTTGGCTGACAAGATACTCACCTGCTCGGCCTTCATTGCCTTTGTGGACCGCGACTGGTTCCCGGCTTGGATGGTCGTCGTCGTGGTGGCGCGTGAACTGGCGATCACCGGACTGCGAATGTTGGCCGCGTCCAAAAACGTCGTCATTGCCGCCGAGCGCTACGGCAAGCACAAGACCATCTCCCAGATCGTCTGCATCATCGCGGTGCTGGTCTTGGCCAGCTACCGGGAATGGGGCCAAGTCGGCGAAGCCGTGTTCGGCTTCAGCGTCGCGGGTCGACCCTGGATCGTGGCCTTCACCGAGGCGACAAAATGGGCGACCGTCGTCCTGACCGGCCTCTCCGGCTGGCTTTACCTGTGGCGCAACCGTCGGATCTACCTCAACGACATGTGAACCGGCTGATCCTGTTCGTCGCCGAAGGATTCGGGACCGGCCGCTTTCCCAAGGCACCGGGCACGGCGGGAACGCTCGTTGGAATCGCCTGGCTGGCCGCGCTTTTGGCCACCGGCTCATGGACCGGATTTTGGTTGGGAACACTGGCGGGCATCGGAGCCTCCGTCTGGCTATGCGACCGCGCGGAGCGGCTCCTCGGGCGTCACGACCCCGGCTCTGTCGTCATCGACGAAATTACTGCCCTGCCCCTGACCTATGCCGGATGGCTGCTGGCAGAACGATTCACCTCCTCTGCCCCGTTCCCCTCGATCACGGCGACATTCCAGTGGAAAAATCTGGGATGGATCTTCGCCGGTTTTCTGCTCTTCCGTTTGTTCGACATCTGGAAACCTTGGCCCATTCGCCAAACCCAAGCGTTGCCTGGAGGCTGGGGAGTCACGGCCGACGACGTGGTGGCAGGTCTGATCGGGGGGCTTTGCCTCGCTTTGGCCGTCCTCGCGCTGTGAAAAATGGAGCCCCGCACTGGCCAAAAGAGTGACGTGCGTCGATGAGCACAGCATTGACCCGGCCACTAAGCGTGCATTTTATTCTCACCAGTCCCTGCAACACCATGAACTCCACCTGTCGTAATCCCCGTCCGGCCCGACGCGCCGGATTCACCCTGATTGAACTGCTGGTCGTCATCGCGATCATCGCGATCTTGGCCGGAATGCTCCTTCCTGCCTTGGCCAAATCCAAGGACCGCGCCCAACTCACCGTCGATCTGAATAATGTGAAGCAGACTCACTTGGCTGTATCCATGTATTCTTTGGACAACAGCGAGTTTCTGCCCTACACGGGCTGGAATTTGGGCTACAACAACTGGGCCTATGGAAGCGGATTGCCGAGCGCCGCCGGCATTACGGCTCTGACTCCCGGAAACGCATACTACCGGCAAATCTACGACTTTCTCCCTCGTGGCCAGCTCTGGCCTATCATCAAGAGCGAAAAGATCTATTTCTGCCCTAAAGACGCAGCCACCATCTCGTCCGGTAAATACGCTCAGTGGTTCGCGCTTCGGATACAAAAAATCACCTCCTATTGCATGAACGGAGCTATGTCCGGTTACTCGGACAACGGCGGGCGAGGCTTGAAGACCACTCAATTCAATCCGGATGACGTCGTCTTCTGGGAATCCAACGACGATCCCGACTATCCGGCGCCCGGATGGCGGGGAGTGTTCTTCAATGATCCAACAAATTTCCCCAGCGAAGTCGAAGGCCTTTCCCGTCGCCATTCATCGGGTCCTAACCAAAACAAAGGCGGCGCTATGGTTGGAGAGCTCCAAGGCAGAGCTCAACTGATGAAGTTTGAAGTAGCTCGCCCGCTCTTGGCTTCAACCACCAAGAACCAGTTCTGGTGCAAGCCCGGTTCTGCCACGGGGCGTTGAGAGCTTTCAAGCTCCCCCGTTCAAAGGCGGCTTCCTATCATGGAAGCCGCCTTTTTTCCTCACAGTTGGTAGTTCTTCGATGAAATTTTACCGGCAGGTTGTAGTCAATGGTGACTAGGAACCGGATTCGTCAAAGCCCAGCCTCACTACCAAGGCAGACAACGTCAGTCGTTAGTTGTCCTTCAGAGCTTCGGCGAAACCAGCTACCTGAACTTCGGACACTGGCTCAGGAACCGGATCGGATTCTGGTAGATCACCCGGTCGATGGCCTCAGCGCTCCAGCCGCGTCGCCGCATCTCCAGCGCGGTTCTGGGAATGGCCAACGGCACGCTTTCGCCCCAATCACAGGCGGAGTTCATCCACAGTCGTTCCGAGCCGTGATGGTCCAGAATATCGATGGCCCGGGCCGGAGTGCATTTGCTGATCGGGTAGAGCGTCATCCCGGCCCAATGGCCGCGATCCAGCACCGCGCGCACGGTGTGCTCCTCCACATGGTCGATCAGCACCCGTTCGGGTTTGATGCGTGAATCCGCTTTGAGCACGTCGAGGATGAGGCGGGTTCCCTTGAGCTTGTCCTCCAAGTGCGGCGTGTGGACGAGGATCAGCTGGTCGTACTTCGCCGCGAGATCCACGTGCATTTCCAGCACCTTGAGCTCGTTGCGGGAATTCTTGTTCAGCCCGATCTCGCCGATCCCCAGCACGGTCGGCTTGTCCAACAAAGACGGGATGAGCGCGATCACATCCTCCGCGAGTTTCACGTCCTCGGACTCCTTGGGGTTGATGCAGAGCCAGCAATAATGCGGCAGTCCGTATTTGGCGGCACGGGCCGGCTCGTATTCGGTCAACTGCCGGAAGTAGTCGCGGAAGCCGTCCACCGACGAGCGATCATAGCCGGCCCAAAACGCGGGCTCGCAGACGGCGGCGCAACCGGCGGTGACCATGTCGAGGTAGTCGTCCGTCGTGCGGCTGACCATGTGGCCGTGGGGTTCGATATAGCGCATGGGGTAGATCAGGTGGGCCAGTAAACGCGGACGAGGTTGATCAAGGCGCGTCCTTCGGCGTCGAAGCGGTCGTAGTTCTCGATCAGAAGTTCAGTCAAGTCGTCCAAGTCGATCAATGTGACCGGGAACTGCGCGCGGTCCGCCTCGTATCTCGCCTCCTTGCTGAAACCGCCGGAACTCACATACAGGCCACGGTCCCCGCCCCGCAGGCCGCCGATGAACTTCCGCAGGTCTTGGGAGCCCATCTGCGTGTGCTTGCGGTGCTTCACCTCGACCTTGATTCGCGGCTCCATCAGCCCGAGTCCATCCGGCGAGGCCAGGACATCGACGCCGCGATCCGAGCCTGGGGGCGACACCTTGGTCTTGAAGCCCATCGCGCGCAGCACGGCGGCGACCAATTCGGGCAGATCCCGGTCGGAGAGAGCCGCGATCCGGTCTTTGATCAACTCGACGCTCTTCTCCTTGGTCTCATCTTTGATGAGGTCCAGCTCCTCCTTCTCCACCCGTTCAGCGACGTCGCTGGGGATGCTCGGCGACTCGGACACATCCGGCGAACTTGCCAAATCTTTCTGAACATCCTCGTTGACCCAGAACAAGGTCAGCGTGCTCCCGAGCGAATTCCTTGAGGAGGGTTTCAGCGCGTCGCGGCTGATCTTCTTGGTCCAATTCACCGAGCGTTCGTGGGGATACTCCTCGTTCAACGCCGGACGAAACCGGTAGGCCGAGGTGACATGCCCATACAGGTATTCGCGCCGGGACTTGTCGTAGGTGACGATTTTGTCGCCTTGCCGAATCTCTCGGCTGAACTTCCATAACATCGCGACCGCGTTGGCGATCTTGGCGTCCAGTTGATCCGGATAGAGCTCCGCATAGCGCCGCTTCAAGGCGTCCTTGTCGGCGTAGCCAATCAGATCGCCCAATTCGGCCCACCCGATAAGCACACGCCCTTCCGCGAACAGTTCAATGAGGCGGTTGCCGCCGCCTGCCCGCACCATCCAGCAGTCATTGGAGTCCATGATTGATCTACTTGGATTGCATCCGTCGCATCGTGGCCACCGCCACGCCGCGTTCCATGATCACGACCGCGCCGAGCCGGTCGATCGACACGGCGATTTTACCGAACTGACGGCGAGGCTGGGTCAGGCCGACCAAAGGCAATCCGTCGGATGATCGCGGGTTCTTTTTCATGTTCATTGTCCCGGCCACGCGCCCACCGCGCCTTTGCCGGGGGCCTTGGCGATAGGCTCCGCCGTCGGATCGCTGAAGGCCAGCAGAACAGCCTCGGCCCGCTTGGGTTCGCCGTCGGCCAAGTGCTTCATCGCGTCGCGGAACGCGGTCAGACGGAAGTCCGCATCGCCCGTGCCCCGGTCCACGCGGTCGAGGAACGCGGCCAGTTCGATGAGCTTGCAGCGGGCGTCCATGAAATACAGGTCGAGCACTTGCTGGCGGGTCATAACGATGCGCGAAACTAGGCCGCACCCGTCGTTTCGGCAATCCCGCCTTCCGCGACGAGCAGATCCCGTTCAGAAAAATTGAGTGCGCAGCCCCGGTTCATGGTCTATTCGTGAGTTCAACAACTGAAGACCGACATGAAAAAGCTCCTCCTCCCATTGCTCGCGGTCGCCGTGATCTTCGGCGTCGCTTCCGCCCCTGCCGAAGACGCCAAGGGCAAGGACAAGAAGCCCAAGCCCTACCCGCTCAAGACCTGCATCGTGGCCGACGAGGAGCTGGGCAGCATGGGAAAGCCGTTCGTCTTCGTCCACGAGGGCCAGGAGATCAAGATGTGCTGCAAGTCCTGCAAGAAGGACTTCGACAAGGATCCCAAGAAATTCCTCAAGAAATTGGAGAAGGACGACAAAAAGAAGTAAGTCTTCCGCGTATCGTCCGTTAATTTGAATGCCATGAAACACGTCGTCGCCCTTGCCCTCAGCTTTATGCTGTTGCTGGTCGGCGTCGTGTCTCCGTGCGGAGCGATGGCTGGCGGCTCATCCGAGTCGGCGGCCTGCTCCATGAGCGATGAAGCGGGCTGCTCCCACTGCGCCTGCTGCATCACCCCGGCCAATGGCGGCGACCAGGCCACGGTTCCGGCGTCCGTTCCATCGCCTGACCATTCCGGCCGCTCCCTCCTGGCCCCTCCGCCACTCACGCTGGTTCTGACCGTGGCGCTGGATGCCCGCCAGGAATCCGTTCCCCTTCCCGTTTCCCCTTCGTCCGTCGGTTCCGTGCCGCTCTACCAGCGGCACTGCCTCCTCCTCATTTGAGAACAGCCGTGCGCGCCTGAAGTGTGCCCAGCCATCGTGCTGGAAAGCTTCTCGTCCGCGCCAAGTCCGGATTCTTCCCACCAGATTCCCGGGAGAATCGTGTCCATCGACTTGATCCGTGCCGGACCATTTCCGGCCGACTGTTCCCATGAAATTTCCACAACTCCTTTGCTTGCTCGCCTTGGGCGCGCCGGCGGCCTGGGCCGGGCCTGAAACGAATGCCCTCCGCCTCGATCCGGCGGTAATGAACCGCTACGCGGAAGAGCTGCGCACCAACGCGCCCTCGCTGTTGGCCGCGCAAGCCCGTGCCGCTGCTGCCCGGTCGGGCACCGATGCCGTCCGCACTTGGGCCGATCCCGAGGTCTCCCTCGGCGTGATGATGGCCCCTTCGATGATGCGCCGCGACGACGGTGATCTCGTCTACGGTGTTTCGCAAAAGCTGCCGCTCTTCGGCCAGCCCGCCGCCGCCCGAGCCGTCGCCGCCGCCGAAACCCTCAGTGCCGAAACCCTCAGCGACTACCAGTTCCAGCTCTTGCGCCTGCAATTGGTCCAGCGGCTGATCCAGACCGCCTTGTTCGATCAACAGGTCGGATTGACCCGCGAGGAAGGGCACTGGCTCGAAGCCCTCCTGCGCGTCGCCGAAGAACGCTTCAAGGCGGGCAACGGCGACGCCTCGGAGATTCTCCGGCTGCAAAACGAGCTCGACCTGCTCCGCGCGAAAGAAGCGGGCGAACAGGCTTTGGCCAAGCAGTCGCGCCAGGAGCTCGACCGTTTGCTGTCCCGCGACGCCTCCGGTGCTTGGCCGGAACTTCGCTTGCCCGAACTTGGCCCGTTGGTCCGCTTCAACGACCGGCTCCGTCATCTCACGCTGCGTAACGAGGCCCGATTGAAGGTGCTTCGCCGCGAGGCCGAAGTCGGCGAAGCGCGTGCCAATGTCGCCCGACGCGCCGCGAAGCCCGAGGTCACGGTCTTCGGCGAGATGCGGCAATACTCCGGCAGCGGCGAGATCCGCGAAGGCATGATCGGTGTCGGTCTCACGCTTCCCTGGTTCAACCGCCGGGGTTATCGCGCCGACGTTTCCCGCGCCCGGGCCGAGGCCGAAGCCGCCCGCCACGAACTGGAGGACTACGAACGCTACGTGCCCGTCGAGGCCGAGCGCGTCGCGACCCTCGCCGACAACGCCCGTCGCGAAGCCGTCGCCCTGCGCGACCGGGTCGTTCCCCGCTCCGCCGAACTGGTCGAGCTGCTGCGCCAGCGCTGGACCAGCGGCGAGGCCGACTTGGCCCAGCTCCTCACCGCGAGGCGCGAATGGATCGTGAATCGCCGGATGCTCGATGCCGCCATCGCTGAACAGTGGCGGATGCTCGCCGAAATCACCCTCTGCTGCGGCCTCGCCGATCTGGAGGCCTTGGATCAACTCGATGACCAAGAAGCCGGCGCCGGATTCCAAATCCCGGATGCCGGATCGACAAACTCCCCTTCCCGTCAGACTCCATGAAACGCTTTCTCCTCTTCGTCCTCGTTGCCGGTGCCGCCCTAGCAAGTGGCTGGTTCCTTCGCGGCATCTTCCCATCACCTGGCGCCCGGAATCAGGCATCCGGGATCAAAGCTCCGTCCTCCTCGCCCAAGTTCTACCAATCCCCGATGCACCCGTGGATCAAGTCCGACCAGCCGGGCAAATGCACCATCTGCGGCATGGACCTCGTCGCGGTGTATGAGGGCGACGCCGGGTTCGATGCCGAGAGCGGCCTCGTCCAGCTCTCCTCGAACACCGTGCAGGCCATCCACGTCGCGACCAGCGAGGCGCAGCGCCGCCCGCTCCAACGCACGCTCCGCTTCTCCGGCACCATCGACGACGACGATTCGCGCCACCGCGTGCTAGCCGCCTACCTCGACGGCCGCATCGAACGCCTCCACGTGAACTTCCTCGGTGCGGAGGTGACCGAAGGCCAGCCTTTGGCCGACATCTACAGCAAGCCGCTGCTCGCGGCTGCCCGCGAGTTTCTCCTGCTCCAAAGCCAAGGCAGAACTTCCGAACCTTCGCTCGTCACCTCCGCCCGCCTGCGCCTACGCCAGTTCGGCTTGTCCGACGCGCAAATCGACGCGTTGCCAAAGACCTTCCGCGAATCCGACCTGAGCCTGCCGCTGCTCGCGCCGATGACCGGCACCGTCGTCGTGAAGGACATCTACGAAGGCCAATACGTGGCGGAAGGCGACCGGCTCTTCGAAATCGCCGACTTCTCGACCATGTGGCTCCAGCTCTCCGTCTATGAACGGGACCTGCCGTGGTTGCGACTCGGCCAAAAGGTTGAAGTCACCACGCCTTCCCATCCCGGACGCGTCTTTGCGGGCCAGGTCGCGTTCATCGTTCCCAACTTCGATCCCGCC
>CAMLMI010000190.1 GCA_946480965.1 uncultured Verrucomicrobiales bacterium
CTTGTCGCGCCGCCAGCGATGGATGCGCGGAAAACGCAGCGCGAGCCCGGCCTTGTGACGCGGCGATTCCTGGATGCCCTCGAAGGCCAGCTCGAAGACCAGCTCGGCTTTCACGCCCCGCACCGGACCGAATCGCCCGGTGGTGTTGGCCCGCACAAAGGCGTCCACTTCATTGATCTCGTCGTCCGTGAGGCCCGAGTAGGCCTTGGCCATCGTGACCAACTCGGAGCCCTGCCAGAGGGCGAAGGTGTAGTCGGTGAAAAGCCCGGCCCGGCGACCGTGGCCCTGCTGCGCGCCGACGAGCACGGCATCGATGGTGAACGGGTCCACTTTCCACTTCCACCAGTCGCCGCGCACACGACCGACTCCATACGCGGAGCCGACCCGTTTCAGCATGACGCCTTCAACGCCCAGTTCGCGCGAACGGCGGCGCTGCTGCTCCAGCTCATCCCAAGCGGAGAACGGGATGCGCGGTGAAAGTCGGAGTGGAACCGCAACGTCGATGTGAGAACCCACCCCTGACCCCTCCAGGGAGGGAAACCGGGCACGCACGCTCGACGGTTGGTCGGCGTCCTGCCTTATCCCCTCCTCGGAAGGGGCAGGGGTGGGTTCCGTGAAGGAGACCCTCTCCGCCGATGTCACCCAGCCCAACTCCAACTGGGTTGCCGTCCGGGGCCGGTTTTCTTCGCCTGTTGATTCCCGCCAGCCTTTGGCGACCACACCGACGACCCGCTCCAATTCGGTGCGGCGTCTCTCCATCGGCTGCTCGCGTTCGTCCCGGCCGTTGGTTTCCAGGAGATCGTAGGCCATGAACACCGCTGGAAACTGGCGCTGCAGCTTCACGCCCGGATTCTTGCGGCCGAGCCGGCGTTGCAGATGGGCGAACGGGCGCGGTCCCTGTTCGCCCCAGACCAAGATTTCGCCGTCGAGCACCGTGCCCTCGGGCAGCCTCGCGCCGATCTCGGCAATTTCAGGAAAGGACTCGGTGACCAGTTCATCGCCTCGCGACCAGATCACGACTTCGCCACCGCGCCGAATGAGCTGGGCACGGATGCCATCCCACTTCCACTCCGCGCGCCACTCCGACGGAAGCCCCAGCGCCTCGGCGCCGCCTTCCAACGGCGACGCGAGATAGAACGGATACGGCCGCGCGGCTTCGCCCTCGGTCTTCTCCGCGGACAGGAGGCGGCGGAACGCTTCGGCGGTCGGTTCGATCCGGCCCGCCAACCGATGCGCCATGACGCCCTGCGAGACGCCCGCCACCTTGGCCAAGGCCCGCACGACCAACGTCCGCGCGGCCCCGACGCGGAATCCGCCGGTGATGAGCTTGTTCCACACGAATCGTTCGGCTCCGGGCAATTCGCGCCAGGTCTGGATCAACCAGGCCCGCTTGGAAGCGTCGTCCAATTCCGCGAGCGGCAGAAGCCGTTGCTCCACCAATTGGGCCAAGCCCATTTCGGCGGCCCGGCCGGTGGGTTGGGTGATGCCTCCCGCCGAGCCGCCGGTGGACGAGCTCAAAAAGGACAGGCTGCGCTGGCGAGTGCTTGGCGTCCCGGAGTCGCCAGTGAAGCTGGCACAAGAGACCGGTTCGCCCTTCGGCGGCTCGGCGGGAGCCTTCGCCCTACCATCCGAGGGCACCAACAGCGCCATCGTTTCGGCGAGATCACCGACGGCTTCGTAGCATTCCTCCACCAACCAGAGCGGCAGGCCGGCGGCCTCGGCCGTCCACTCGCGGAGCTGGCGGCTGGTCACGGCACGGGGCAATCCCTCGCCCGACAGGAACGCGAGCGCCCACGCGGCGTCGGCCGGTGCCGCCACGGCGAAGTAGCGTTCCAAGGCGGCGAGCTTTTCCGAAGTGCGCGTGGTTTCGTCGAGCTCGGTGAAGAGACGCGTAAAGGCTTTCACGGCGAAGCCTCCTCGTCTTTTTTGTTTTCGTTCTCGCTCTCCTTCTCCTCCTCTTCGTCTTCGTCCTTGCCTAATGGAGGAAGAGGAGGACGAAGACGCGGAGGAGGAACCGGTGGATCGGCGTCGATTCGAGAAGGAGAAGGAGCGCGAGAACGAGAAGGATCTTCTTCGCTGTCGTCTGCTTCCCCCACGAACCGCGTGGCCAACACCTCCGCCTTCAGTCCCTGCTCGTTCAGCCAGCGCACCAGCGGCGCGGTGTAGCCGTGCGTCACCTGCACGTGCTCCGCGCCGGTCAGACGGATCGCCTCCAGCAGCCCGGGCCAATCCGCGTGGTCGCTGAGCACGAAACCACGGTCCAGCGCTTGCCGGCGGCGCGCACCACGCACCTGCATCCAGCCGGAAGCGAAGGCGCAGGAAACATCGCCGAACTTCCGCAGCCACGCCGAATCGGCCACCGAGGGCGGCGCGACCACCAGGCCGCGTCCGGCTGCCGCGCGGATGTCCGCCGATTCCGCCGCCACCACGTCCGGCAACGGAACGCCCGCCGCGCGGTAGAGCGGATGGAACGCCTCCACTGTGCCGTGGACAAAGATCGGACCGAGCGACGGCTCGACGCCGGCGAGCAACCGCTGGGCTTTCCCGAGGGAGTAGCCGAAGAGGACGCTCGTGCGGGCTTCCTCCTGGTTGCGGCGCCACCAGGCGTTGATGTCGGCGAACACCTCCCCCTGCGGGCGCCAACGGTAGATCGGCAGGCCGAAGGTCGATTCGGTGATGAAGGTGTGGCACCGCACCGGCTCAAAGGCATCCGCCGTGACGTTGGGTTCCAGCTTGTAGTCGCCGCTGACCACCCAGACTTCGCCGCGATGCTCCACCCGCACCTGGGCCGAGCCGAGGATGTGCCCGGCGGGATGGAGACTGACGCGGACGCCGTTGATCTCCCGGACTTCGCCGAAGGCCAGTCCTTCGATGGCCGTGTTGCGCCCAAGGCGTTGCCGGAGCAGTTCCATGCCTCGCGCCGCGCAGAGGTAGTGGCGGCTGCCGGAGCGCGCGTGGTCGCTGTGCGCGTGGGTGATGACCGCCCGATCCACCGGCCGCCACGGATCGACAAAAAAATCCCCCGCCGGGCAATACAACCCTGCGGGGGAAACCTGGAGCAGTGGCGGCATCGTCCGCGCTCAGTCCGTCAACCGAGCGACGCCAACTGCCGTCGGCCTTCCATCATGAAGTCGAGATAGCCCGTGAGGCGTTCCTTCATCTCCAGGCGAGGGACGATGGCGTCGATCAGGCCGCGGTCCTTGAGAAACTCGGCGGTTTGGAAGCCGGGCGGCAGTTCCGCCTGCGTCGTATCCTTGATCACGCGCGCGCCGGCGAAGCCGATCTCGGCCCCTGGCTCCGCGATGATCAGGTCGCCGACGGTGGCGAAGCTGGCGATGACGCCCGCATAGGTCGGATGCGTCAGGACGCTGATGTAGGGAAGCTTGTTCTTCGCATGATAGGCCAGCGCGCCGCAGGTCTTGGCCATCTGCATGAGGCTGAACATGCCCTCATACATGCGGGCGCCGCCGGAGGCGCTGATGATGATGACCGGAAGGCCGCGTTCCGTGCCGGCTTCGATCAGGCGGGTCAACTTCTCGCCCACGACCGAGCCCATCGAGCCGCCGAGGAAGGAGAAGTCCATCACGCCCAGCGCGACCTTGTGCGCGCCGATCTTGCCGATGCCGGTGATGACGGCGTCCCGCAGCATCGGGTTCTTTTTCCGCGAGGCGGCCAGCTTGGCCTCGTAGGAGGCCGCGCCGGTGAATTTCAGGATGTCCACCGCCTCCATCTGCGCGTCCATCTCCTCGAAGGAGCAGGTCTCGACCAGCGAATGGATGCGCTCGTGGGAACCGATGGGGAAGTGGTAGCCGCACTTGGGGCAGACCTTCAGGTTGTCGTCCAGCTCCTTGTCGTAGATCATCGAGGAGCACTTCTTGCACTTGGTCCAGAGGCCTTCGGGAATGTCCTTCTTGCGGCTCTTGGACGCGCCGATCTTGGGCTTCTTGAGGAAGGTGGTGGCGTTCGCCGGGGGCGGTGTGACCGAGGGCTCGACGGTTTCGACGCCGGGAACTTTCTTCGTGATGAACGTGGTGGCCATGAATTTACAGGGCGAAGGCTTCGGCGTGGCGCGAAGCACCAACTGCGGAAGCGTGCCGGGGACGATAAGGCCGCCGGGCGACTTGGCAACGATGGAGAAAGGGCGGCTGCTTCTGGTTGCTTTCCCTCCCCTTCAACGCGACGCCGGGCTGTCACCTTTTGTAGAAATAGATCCCCGGTTTCCAGAGAGTTCCGTTTCCAACATAGTTGGTGGTTCCGATCGAGAATCCTTTTGCTCCCAGAAAACCACTTCCCCAATAAACTCGTATTCGTTCACCTTTGTCGTCCTTCTCGGCTGGGTAGATATACACACTGGGCCCCACACGAGGAGCAAGGGCCAACAGTTTCGGGGGGATATTGTTGCTCAACTCCGAACGTTTGAACCAATACCCGTCCGGGTATCGGCTCATGAGTTCCATGGCCCAAGCTTCTAGTTCTTCCGGCGAAATCGCCTTTCGTGCGTTCGTCTCTAAGCGGTCGAATTCCCAAACTGGGCGACAAGCGACCCAGAGATATCCAATGCCGCAGAGCAAGGCGGCCAGCGCAATAACAGATCCCAATTTCATCGTCGTTCTTTCAAGTGCTAGACCACGTCAAATTCCCCGCGCCAGTGTCCACACCATCACTTCGTCCGCTCCGGCCTTCCGCAGGATCGCGGCGCAGGCGCTGGTGGTCGCGCCGGTGGTCAGCACGTCGTCGATGACCACGAACCGTCCGCCGGACAGATCCGGTTCCCCCACGACCTCGAAGGCGCGGCGCATGTTGGCGGAGCGTTGGTCGCGGGTCAGGCGCGTCTGCGTTTCGGTGAAGCGGGTGCGGCGGACCAGGCCGGTCTCCACCGGAATGCCGGACTGCGCCGACAGATGCCGCGCAAGCCGTTCGGCCTGGTTGAATTCCCGTTCCCGCTGGCGCGTGGGATGCAGCGGCACGGGCACGAGACCGTCCCAGCGCTCCTTGGCCAGCTCCGGCAACGCCGCCCGGCCAAAGAGATCGCCGAGGAACGGTTCGTAGAAGAGTTGCCCGTAGTATTTGTAGCCGTGGACGACGCGCAGGATCGCGTTCGTGGCCACCACGGCGGAACGGGCGCGGCTGAAGGCGAGGTCCAGCTCCCGGCAGTTGGAGCACTCGAACTCGGCGGTGATCGCGCCCGCAAACGGCAGGCCGCAACGGTCGCAGAAGGGCGGCTTGATGAAGCGCACGCCGCCCTCGCGCTTCCAACAGGCGGCGCAGACGTAGCCTTCGTCGCGCCGGGCGGGGTGTTCGCGGCAGAGCTGGCACAGGTTCGGAAACAGCAGCCCGGCGGCGGCTTCGATCCAGGTTTCCAGCGGGGTCACGGCCTCGGTTGTGGCCGTTTCCCGGCTCCGGGCCAAGCGCGAAGCCGGGGTTCAAGCGGCTCTTCGGCGCACGCCAAATCGTCCCACTCCCGCTATTGCCCCGTCTCCGGGAGGTGCTTACATTGCGCCCTCATTTTTGGCATCAGTTTTTTAAGACATGAGCACGGAATCGGTGAACGAATCAGCGGACAACAAGACCCAGACCCCGGCCGAGCAGGCTCCGGCCCCGGAGGCCGCGCCGGTCGAGGCGTTGACCCCGGAACAGATCGCGGATCTCCAGGCCAAGGCCGCCAAGGCGGACGAGCACTGGGATCGCCTGCTGCGCCAGACGGCGGACTTCGACAACTACCGCAAGCGCTCCGTCCGCGACCGCGACGACGCCGTCCGCAACGCCCAGGAACGCATCCTCTCCAAGCTCCTGCCCGTGGTGGACAACTTCGAGATGGCCATGCTCGCCGCCTCCGCCGAGGGCGCATCGGTCGATTCCCTCAAGGCCGGCGTGCAGATGATCCTGGGGCAGGTGAAGGGCGTCTTGGCCGACTCCGGCGTCGAGGAGATCGACGCCGCCGGCAAGCCTTTCGACCCCAATCTGCACGAGGCCGTTTCCCAGGTGGAATCGGCCGACGCCCCCGAGGGCTCCGTGCTCCAGCAACTGCGCAAGGGCTACAAGATGCGCGACCGTTTGATGCGCGCCGCCACCGTCGTCGTGGCCAAGAAGCCCGCCGCCTAAAGCCCTTTTTCCCGCACCCTGCATGGCCACGAAGCGCGACTACTACGAGATTCTCGGCGTCGAAAAGAACGCCACGGCGGACGACCTGAAGAAGGCCTATCGCAAGCTCGCCATCAAGTATCATCCGGACAAGAACCCCGGCGACAAGGCGGCGGAGGAGAAGTTCAAGGAACTGGGCGAAGCCTACGAGGCCCTCTCCGATCCGCAGAAGCGTGCCGCGTATGACCAATACGGCCACGCGGCCTTCGATCCCCGGCAACGCGCCGGGGCGGGCGGACGCGGCCCCGCCGGCGGCGGCTTCCATGATCCGGCGGACATCTTCCGCAGCGTCTTCGGCGACGAGGGCGGCAGCATCTTCGACGCGTTCTTCGGCGGCGCGGGCGGCGGTGGCCAGCAACGTCGCCAACCGGGCGGGGCCGAGCGCGGTTCCGACCTGCGCTACAACCTGGAGATCACCTTCATGGAAGCCGCCCTCGGCTGCGAAAAGGAGATCACCGTCACCAAGGACGACACCTGCGAGGTCTGCACCGGTTCCGGCGCGGAAAAGGGCTCCGGCATGAAGACCTGCACCACCTGCGGCGGCCGTGGCCAGGTCATCTCCTCGCGCGGCATCTTCAGCATCGCCCAGACCTGCCCCCGCTGCGAAGGACGCGGCCGCACGTTCGAACGGCCCTGCAAGACCTGCAACGGCTCCGGCCGCCACCAGCGCACCTCCGTCATCAAGCTCAAGATCCCGGCGGGCGTGGACACCGGCGCGCGCCTGCGCTCCTCCGGCAACGGCGAGGGCGGCATCAACGGCGGTCCGGCGGGCGACCTCTACGTGGTCCTCGAAGTCGAGCAGCACGAGATCTTCGAGCGCGACGGCGACGACCTCCATTGCGAGGTGCCCATCAGCTTCACCACCGCCGCGCTCGGCGGCGAGGTCGAGGTGCCCACGCTGACCGGCGCGGCCCAGATCAAGATCCCCGCCGGCACCCAGACCAACTCCACCTTCCGCCTCAAAGGCAAAGGCGTGAAGAACGTTCAGGGCTACGGCACCGGCGACCTGCTCGTCCGCGTGAAGGTGGAAGTGCCGACCAAGCTCAACTCCACCCAGCGCGCCAAGCTGGAGGAATTCGCCGCCCTCTGCGGCGCGGACGTAAATCCCGAGAGCAGCGGCTTCTTCGAGAAGGTGAAGCGGCTCTTCCGCTGAGAGAACCGTTTCAACAGATCACACCGCGCGGCCCCATCCGGGCCGCGCTTCTTTTTTGCCCGCCCAGATCAAGGCACGGTCCCGACGGCGATGCCATTGGTCCGGACAAACTCGGCCGCTTTCCAAGGGGTGATTTCATAGACTCTCGTCTGGAGAGGAGTTTGGGGAATTGCGCCGGGCCAGATCCATCCTAGCCATTTCCGAAATCGGTCGAGGGCTATCACAGTTGCCCCTTCCGAGTCGTCGTGCCGGATTCCCCAAAGCCATAGTTCGTTCTTCCGGCTAAGCACCGCGCAATCGACATGGCTCATCCCGATCGCCGAATCCGCCCTTCCGGCGACTGCCAACCATCGGTCGGACGAGTGCGTGAAGCGCCGCGCCAGAACACCAAAACGATTTCTCCCCATCACCTACGCTTGTCCCTTCCGATCCAAGGACAAGACGCCGTAACCAAAGGCCGACCAAGATGCCAAACCGTTGGGCACTTCCTCCAAGGCGCGCCAGACATGGTTGGTCCCGTCCGACCAGTGGCAGCTCCATAAAAGCCCTTGCCGGTCTTCGGCCACGGCTGAATTCAGCAGGCACTGGACTCGAACGAATCCTCCGTTGGTTCCGAGTTGGAACGGTGTTCTCGCCCCCAAGTCACGGATCGTGCCGTCGAAGTAGTCCCCGGAAAACATGCGTCCCCACGCCCAGACAGTTCCGTTGGTTTTCAATCCCACCGTCATGCTGCCGCCTGCTGCGACATCCGCCCAGTCGGTCTCCGCGTTCAGCGGGATGGGGTTGGTCTGGTGCCTGGTGGTGCCCAGCCCCAAGTATCCGTTCACGTTGTGCCCCCAGGTCCAAAGTGTCCCGTCGGAGCGCAGTCCGAACATGGCTGCGTCAGCGCCGGAGATGTCCGTCCAGTTGGTCGCGGTGCCGACTTGGACCGGCCCTTTTCCAGCGGGAATCAACGCATCGCCTAACATTATTCCCCATTGCCACAGGGTTCCATCTTGCCGGAGCGCGAACGTCGTCTGATTGAGCGCAGCAACATCTCGCCAATTGGCACCGCCGGGCAAGCGTTGGAACTGGCTGGTCCAAGCGTTGGGCCGTTGCCTGGTTCCACCGGCCTGTCCCCAGTCGTCATACCCCACGCCCCAGAGCGATCCGTCGTCGGCCAGCACCACCAGATGGAGGCCGCTCGACACGATCTTCGGCTGCACCCGCGCCGGGCCGATCTCCAGCCGTGCGACCGGCGGCTTGGGCAGGACGCGTGGAGACGATTGGTCGAGGAGGTTGAAGACGATCAATCCTCCCAGCAGCAGCGCGAACAGCCCC
>CAMLMI010000191.1 GCA_946480965.1 uncultured Verrucomicrobiales bacterium
ATGGCGTTCAGCACGGCCATGGCGAGGCCATTGCCCTTGTCGTTCGCCGTCATGCAGCCTCCTGTCTGGCGTTCGCCTGCGGATCGTTCTTCCGTCGGGCGCGGAATCTTTCCGAAGGAACTGCGGTCGTCCACCGGTTCGCTTCTGAACGCTTCCGAAGCGTTCGAAGCTTCGTTTCCGAAAGCTTCCGAAGTGCGACGTTCCGTCATCGGATCGCTGCGGAAGGTTGCGGAAGCGGGTGTGGTTGTTTCCGCAAGTGATGGTGAAGGTGACTGCGCTCGGGCGAGCTTCTGCTTCTCCTCCTCGATGGCGTGAGCGACCGAACTCGGCGCGATGAAGTAGCGGCGCTCGTTTGGATCGAAGTAGGCGTCGAGCCGGGCGACGCCGTCCTTGTTGGGCTGGCACCAGTTCACGACGCTGCGTTCGGTGCGCGCCACTCCGGCCGACTCGAACTGCTTCACCACTTCCTTGATGGTGAGCGTGTGGTCGGCGCGGCGCTGCACAAAGGAACGGTTGCCGAAACGTTCGGAAGCGACGTCGGGCTCTACCGAAGCGTTCGGAAGATTTTCAACTTCGCTTCCGAAGCCTTCCGAAGAGTTCGGAAGAGCGGGTTCCGCGCTTCGGAAAGGTTCCGAAGACCTGCGGTCGGCCTCCGGTTCATTTCCGAAAGGTTCGGAAACTTGCGGAACTTCCGCGTCTTGATTTCCGAAGAGTTCCGAGGTTTTGAACTCTTCCGGAGGTTGCGTCTCGGCATCATGGGGGCCGCGCGCCAGCACATCGAGTGGTTGCATGGAAAGGGGAGGGATTAGCCAATAAGACCGGAGTCATGCACAGATGGTGTGCGCCGCTCGGGTATGGGATAATTCTACCACATGGAGCCCATCGGAAAAATCCTCGAACGCACCATCCAGCTCGACACCCTCGACCCGGTGTCGCGCGGCGGCTTCACCCAGGTGCCCAACTGTGTGCTGCGCGATCCGACCCTCTCGGTCGGGGCGAAGCTCGTCTATGCCATGTTCCTCTCCTACGCGTGGCACAACCAGTCGTGCTTCCCAGGGCAGGACCGCTTGGCCGAGGACATCGGCATGAGCCGCACCAGTGTCACGCAGTTCATCGGTGAGCTGGAGCGCGCGGGCTTCGTTTCGATCAAACGTCGGGGGCAGGGGAAGACCAATCTCTACACCGTCCACTTCCAGGTGAAGAAAAAGTCCTCGTCGTTCCGTTCCCAGATGTCAGCCGGCTGACATCAAGGGGTCAGCGGGCCAACGCCCAGAGGTAAGCCGGTTGACCTCTCTCTATAGAAGAATACCCAGATGAATCATACCCAGCAGAAGAACATGGATGCGGCTTTGAAAGGGGAAGATCGGCCGACTCCGCCGAGGGCGATCTTCCCGAACCGGTCGAGGTCGAACCGGGTTCCGGGGAACGAGTCGCCGCGATGACGCGGCGGATCGTGGTCAGCCTCTTCGACCGCACCGGGATCATGGTCGAGCCGTGGGCCGATGCGGGGTTCACCTGTTACTGTGTCGATCTCCAGCATCCGCCGGGCACGACCGGGGAGGGGAACGTGCGCAAGGTCGGGGCCGACGTGCGGGAATGGCTGCCGCCCTTCGCCGAGGTCGCGATCCTCTTCGCCTTTCCGCCTTGCACCCACGTCGCCGTCAGCGGCGCGCGCTGGTTCCGGGACAAGGGTCTCGGCCATCTGATCGGGGCGCTCGAACTGTTCGACGCTGCGGTGCGTTTGGCCGAATGGAGCGGGGCTCCGTATCTGATCGAGAATCCGGTGAGCACGGTCTCCACCTATTGGCGCGCACCGGACTTCACCTTCGATCCCTGCGACTACGGCGGCCATCTCGACCCGCCCGGCGACGCCTACACCAAGAAGACGTGTCTCTGGACGGGCAACGGGTTCGTCATGCCGGAGCCGAAGCGTGTCTTTCCCACGGAGGGCAGCCGGATGCTGCGTCTTCCGCCCACGGCGGATCGGGCCGATCTCCGTTCGGCGACTCCGCGCGGATTTGCCCGCGCCGTGTTCAAGGCGAACCATCGCCGGGCCGCGCCAGACCACGCGCTGGGAAGGCCGTCAACCCCACCTTGACACTTCCCTGTTTGCATGGCGCACAAACTATATTGGACTAAACCGCTGCGCGGAGATCCCTCGGGGCTTGCAGGCGAGCCGGGGCCTTTTCTGCAAAATTGACGGGGCCTTGACACCCCGCGCTTTTCATTGCGTTGCCACTCTTCGATGGCCGAAGGGAACTGGAGCCGATGTCTGTCGGGTGAACACCAGACGAGCGCTGGTGCGACTCTCCAGCCGAACAAACAGTTCTGCGTTTTGAGACCGCAACCGAGACGGGACGTCGGTTTGTGGGCTCGGGGTCGATCAACGAAAACGGCTCAACCGAGCCGTGGTTTGGAAACCATGTCGCAGGTGTTTCATTGGACTAAACCGCTGCGCGGAGATCCCTCGGGGCTTGCAGGCGAGCCGGGGCCTTTTCTGCAAAATTGACGGGGCCTTGACACCCCGCGCTTTTCATTGCGTTGCCACTCTTCGATGGCCGAAGGGAACTGGAGCCGATGTCTGTCGGGTGAACACCAGACGAGCGCTGGTGCGACTCTCCAGCCGAACAAACAGTTCTGCGTTTTGAGACCGCAACCGAGACGGGACGTCGGTTTGTGGGCTCGGGGTCGATCAACGAAAACGGCTCAACCGAGCCGTGGTTTGGAAACCATGTCGCAGGTGTTTCATTGTGCGACATGGTCGATTGCGGCTCTCCGTGCCGCTGTTGGGCGTGGCCGAGCCGGGCGATGTTCGCATCGCCATGAACCCTCTCCGCCAAAAGCTGATCGACGAAATGGAGCTGCGCGGCTTCGCGCCCTCTTCCCGCGACAACTACACCGGGGTCATCCATCGGATGGCCCGGCATTTCAACCGGCCGCCCGACCGGATCACGGACGACGAACTCAAGGGGTATCTGCTGCATCTGCTCCGGGAACAGCAGTTCGCACCGGCCACGATGGTGGTGACGGTCAGCGCGCTGCGGTTCTTCTACCGCCATGTGCTGCAGCGTCCGCTGGGCAACGTGGAAGCGGCGCTGCCCAGGATGCGCAAACGTATTGTCCGCCCCCGGGTCTACAGCCCCGGCGAGATCGAACGCCTCCTCACGTCGGAGGGGCTCGCCCTCAAGCATCGGGCTTTGCTGATGACGACCTACGCCGCCGGCCTGCGGGTCTCGGAGGTCTGCCGCCTCAAGCCCGGCGACATCCTGTCCGAGCGGATGCAGATCCGCATCGAGCAGGGCAAGGGGCACAAGGACCGCTACACGATGCTGTCGCCCAAACTGCTCGATGTGCTGCGCACGTATTGGCGGACTTATCGCCCGCAAACCTGGCTGTTCCCCGGTGAGCCGGACTTCACCCGGCCGTTGACGCCCCGCAGCGCCGAGCGCGCCTTCCACAAGGCGGCGCGGCTGGCCGGACTGCCCGGCCACGGCGGCATTCATGCCCTGCGCCATAGTTTCGCCACGCACCTGCTGGAAGCCGGCATGGACGTGGTCTCGCTCCAGCGGCTGCTCGGCCACCGCAGCCTCGCCACGACCGCGACCTATCTGCATCTGCGGCGGGAACGCCTGGACCAGTTCCGAAGCCCGCTCGATCTGATCGAGTTCACCTCCGCCCGCCCAATCGGCCACTGAACCATGCCACCCCGGTGTTCCGGGGCGGAGGCAAGTTCGGGACCCACCGTCGGCGAGGTGCTCCGCATCGGCCTGCCCACGCATGTGGCGTCCCACCGCCTGCCGCCCCATCATTGGAAGGCGCTCCGTGCCGTGATGCAGTGCCGCACCGCCGCTCTCGGAGGCCATCTCTACGAATGCCGCCAATGCGGCCGGGAACATTTCGTCCCTCATTCCTGCCGCAACCGCCACTGTCCCGCCTGCCAAGGGGCGAACGGATTCGACTGGCTCACTCGCCAGACGGAGCTGCTCCTGCCCGTGCCCTATTTCCATCTCGTCTTCACCCTGCCGCACGCTCTCAACCCGATCATCCGGCAGAACCAGGCCGCGCTCTACCGGCTGCTCTTCGACGCCGCCTCGGCGACGTTGCTGGAGTTCGGTCGGAGCCGTTTCCAAGCCCGGATCGGCGTCACCGCCGTCCTCCACACCTGGAGCCAGACCCTGCTCGACCACTACCACCTCCATGCCATCGTCACCGGCGGTGGTCTGCGCGACGACGGCGGCTGGAGCCCGGCCAAGCCGCACTGGCTCTTTCCGGTGCGAGCCCTTTCGACCGTCTACCGCGCCAAGTTCCGCGACGGTCTCACGGCGCTGTTCAACGACGGCAAGCTGGAGTTCCACGGAGAAATCCAGCTGTTGGCGGATGCCCGTCGGTTCCATCAGATCCTGCGTCGGGCCTGCCGACCCCAATGGGTCGTCTATGCCAAGCGCCCCTTTGCCGGCCCCGCCCAGGTGCTGGCCTATCTTTCGCGCTACACCCACCGCGTCGCCATCGACAACCGTCGCCTGATCGGGCTCGACCGCCCGGGTTCCCGGCTCACGTTCGCCTACAAGGACTACACGGATCAGGCCCGTCGAAAGACCATGACGCTCGACGTGTCCGAGTTCATCCGCCGCTTCCGCCTCCATCTGCTCCCGCCCCGCTTCGTCAAAATCCGGCACTACGGCCTGCTCTCGAACCGGAACCGGCACGCGCAGATCCGCCAGGCCAGGGACGCGCTGGACGCCCTGCCTCCCGGCACCACGACCGTCGTGCCGAAAACCAAACCGGACGTCGCCCTGTCCAAACCGCAGGTTTGTCCCCACTGCCAAGCGCCGTCGCTCGTGCTCGTGCGCATTCTCCACCCCGTTCGCCCACCACGCCCGCAACTCCTCGATTCCTCATGATACGAAGGCGTGCCCCATCCTTGGTCGGATCATCGTCCCGCACGAAGCCGCTTGTGCAGGGGCCATGCACCCGTGTTGTCCATTTCGACCGCGTCCCATCAGAGAGACGCCCGCCCTTGATGCCGCGCCGCCCATCACCCCAGTCAGCTTCACTTGGGCAGCCCAACGGTGGCTTCAAGCGGTGCCCTTCCGCTCCCGCCCACTCAACGCAGCGCGCCAATCTCCGATACTTTCCCCTATAGCCCCGGCTCTACAAGCTGAAGCCGCAGACGGTTTCGCCCAATGGCGTTGTATCCGCCACGGCCTCGATGCCCTCTGGATTATTTCACAAAAACCAACCGGCCGTAGCGGATATAACGCTAAGCATTGTGCGACACGGTTCGCACGGCTTAACCCGGCCCTTTCGCCGCTTTACTCCTTTTGCTCCACGCTTCTACCTTCCCGGCGATGCCGAAAGATTATCTCAAGGACTACGCCAGCCTCCGCCAACAGCTGGAAAAGGAACGCACCCTCATCGTCCAGCGTTTGACCGCGATCAACACCGCGCTGGGCTCGACCACCGAGCCGACCGCTGTCGCTGCAAAACCGGCCAAAACTCCCAAGGCTCCGGCCAAACGGAAGCAGGCCCGCAACGCCTTGTCGCTCCGAGAGGCCGTGTTCCAGGCGGTCAAATCCAAGCCGCTGACCAAGGAAGAGATCCACGCCGCCGTGCAGAAGCTCGGCTACGTCTTCACCACCAAGAAGCCCATCGCCTCGATCAACACCGTGCTCTACGGCTCCAAGCCCAAGTTCAAGGCGCAGGACGGCAAGTTCTCCGCTCCTTGAAGCACAAAGAAGCCCGACCAATCGGTCGGGCTTCTTTGCTAGAGGAGTTCGCGGAAATCGTCTTCGTCCAGTCCGGCCTGTTTCAGGATCTTCTTCATCAAACCGCGTTTGATGTCTTCCCCATGATCCGGCACCACCGTCTGGCGACGGGTGGTCGGGTTGAAGAAGAGCCGATGGCTTCCCCTCTGGCTGTCCTCGACAAAACCGGCCTTGAACAGGGCTTTGACGAGTTTCTTGACGTGCAGCGTGGGCAGCCGGATCACGCGAGTTTCGGCAACCGCACCGACATCGGGAACACGAAGCCGCGCTTGGCCCGCTTCTCGACCGGAAACGCTTCGCCCCGCTGGAACAGACCGATCAGGTAGCAGTTCACGGCTTCAGAGGCTCGCGCCATGACTTCGTCCACGGTTTCACCTTGGGTGAAGCAGCCCGGCAACGCCGGCACTTCCGCCCAAAATCCTCCTTCTACCGCTGGATGCACACGGACTGTGTATTGATAAATATCCATGTCCTTTATCATAACATACTTGCGGCCATTTCTGCAACGAGCCCATCGATAGCTCCGAGTCCAAGGTGGCCCACCGCCAGGTGGCCAAAGGTGGCCGTCCGCAAGGACCTACAAACAGGGTTTGTAGGGGTGCCACGGGCACCGACTGCGGGTTCGCGGCTCAGTGCCGCGCTACTAGCTCCCCCACGCGTCGTCGTGCAGCGCCCGACTTCGGCGCTTTTCCTATCGGCTAGCGGGTTCCACTGTCCTAACCGGATCAGTCTCACCAAAACCGCCGAAGTCGGCCGCTCCGGCCTATCGGCCTCCACTCCGACGCGTGGGGGGTGCTGGCGCACGGCCACCTTGGAAAGCACCACTTCGCTAGCGCGGACGACTTCACCGAGTGCCACCGGCCTCGGCGTCACGACCACCAGCGCCGCGCGCGACCGCGCGCCGACGGGTTCTTCCCCATCTGTGTGAATCTGTGTTCATCTGTGGTTAAACTCCCCATGCTACAATGAAGGTCTTCCGAACCCGATGCCAGCCGCCCCTGCCTCGCCGGCTCGCCCCCGTGCGCATGTCGGCGGTTCCCCACCGGTCGCCGGCGACCCGGAACGACCGCGCCGAACGCTCCACATGCCAAGGGGGAGCCTTCGTCGTGGCTGGACGGGCGGCTGACCTCGGGCCATGCAACCCTTCCATCTCATCCTCGGAAACCGCCTCGGCTGGGACTCCCCGGTCCCTTTCGGCCTGGGCCTCGACGATCTCCGCCGCCACCTCTACGTCGTCGGCCAGACCGGTGTGGGCAAATCCACCCTGCTCAAGAACCTTCTCATCCAGCACATCGCCGCCGGTCACGGCGTCGGCCTCATCGATCCCCACGGCGATCTCGCCGAGGAATTCCTCGCCCACATCCCCTCCCATCGCGCCCGCGACCTCTGCTACTTCAATCCGGGCGATCTCGAAAATCCCCCGGCCTTCAATCCCTTGGATGGCGTCCCGCCCGATCAACGGCACCTCGCCGCCTCCGGCATCGTCGGGGCCTTCCGCAGCCTGTGGGCGGATTCGTGGGGGCCTCGGCTCGAATACATCCTCCACCATGCCGTCGCCGCGTTGCTGGAATGTCCCGGCAGCACCCTCCTCTGGGTCAACCGCCTCCTGACCGATCCCACGTTCCGCGAACGGATCCTCCGCCAGGTCCACGATCCCTTTCTGCGCGACTTCTGGATCAACGAATACAACCGCTACGATCCCCGCTTCCAACGCGAGGCCATCGCGCCCATCCAGAACAAGCTCGGCCAGTTCCTCCAGTCCCCCGCCATCCGCCACATCCTCGGCCAGGCCAAGAGCCGCATCGACCTCCCGTTCCTCATGGATCGCGAACGCATCTTCATCGCCAACCTCTCCAAGGGACGTCTCGGCCACGACAAGGCCAACCTGCTTGGCTCGCTTCTGGTGAACCAGTTCCAGTTGGCCGCAATGGCCCGCGCCACCCAACCCGAGACGGAGCGCAAGGACTTCCATCTGTTCGTGGACGAGTTCCAGAACTTCGCGACCGACGCCTTCGCCTCCATCCTGGCCGAGGCCCGCAAGTATCGCCTCTGCCTCACGCTCTCGCATCAATACCTCGACCAGGTCGCGCTGCCGATCCGCCAGGCCGTCTTCGGCAACGTCGGCTCCCTCCTCGCCTTCCGCGTCGGCCACGACGACGCCCACGCCCTTCAGCGCCAGTTCGGCGACGAGTTCCAGGCCCGCCAGTTCGTCGAACTCGGCCGCTTCCAGCTCCTCGCCAAGATCCTCGAAAACGGCGAACCCTCCTCCCCCTTCCGCGCCAGCTCCCTCCCGGCGGAAGCCTCCAAACGCCGTCGAGTCTCTAAACACATCAAAGCGTCCAAGCAGCGGTTCACCCGGCCGAGATCGGATGTGAGCAGGATGTTGAACCGGTGGATCGGAGGCATTGACGAAAACCTGTGACTCATGTGGCGCGCCTTTCGGTGTGGACAACAATCGAAGTCGCGGAAACGATCACGGGTATCATCCGGTTTGGCGTGGAGCAAACGGATGGACTCATCAAGGAAGGCGGCTCGGTTGTCTAACGACCATTCAACGGCAACACCCGCTGGTGTCCTTGTGCAGAATGGAGACTCACCCAAAGACCATCGAGAGACACTTCCGTGCCCAGAATCAGCATCAAAAGTCCGGCAAGCTGGTGGCGGGATTTCCGAAAACAGTCTGCCATCGAGTGAAGGTCTATCGCCGAAGGTGTTGGACGAGGCTCTGGATGCGTATGCCACTCACCAATGAAATGGAGGCCAGACTTGAACTGCTCGTCGATTGTTCGCTGCTGATGCCTAAGCGCCGGAATGAATGAGA
>CAMLMI010000192.1 GCA_946480965.1 uncultured Verrucomicrobiales bacterium
TCCCGCATGGATGCCGAACACCACGACTGGGCCCGCCAGGCCCTGCGTGACCACGAAGGTCCGCTGCTGCGCTACGCCGTGTCGCTCACCGGCGACCTGGAGGCGGCGCGCGACGCCGTGCAGGACACCTTCCTCCGGCTCTTCGAGCAGGAGCCGGGCGCGGTCGAAGGCCGGTTGGCCCCGTGGCTCTTCACCGTGTGCCGGAACCGGGTTCTCGACCGCTTTCGAAAGGAGCATCGCATGAGCCCGCTCGACGACGAACAGTCCGGAAACCTCCCCGCGCCGGAACCCACGCCCGCCGCTTCGGCCGAACAAAGCGACCACGCCGCCGCCGTCCAGCGGTTGCTCGAAGGATTGCCCGCGAACCAGCAGGATGTCGTGCGGCTGAAGTTCCAGAACCAGCTTTCCTACGAGGAGATCGCCGCCGTGACCCGCCTGAGCGTGAGCAACGTTGGTTTCCTCCTCCACACCGCCCTCAAGACCCTGCGCCAACGCATGGCCGCGCTGGAAACCACCCGCTGAAAGGAGAACGCCATGAACATCGACGATCCCAAGCTGACCGCCTACGCCCTCGGCGAACTCCCGCCCGAAGAACGCGCCGAGATCGAGGCCGCCCTCGCCCAATCGCCGGAACTCCGCGCCGAAGTGGAGGCGATGCGTGCCGCGGCGCGGCAGCTCGACGTGGTTTTCCAGACGGAAGAGGAACCCGTGCTGACGGCCGAACAATCGCGGCGATTGGCCGCAGCGATGCGGACGGCGGAGGAAGAGGCTCCGCCCATGAGTTTCTTGGATCGTTGGCGTTGGTTGATCTGGAGCGGGGGAAGCGTCTGCGCGGTCTTGGTGTTGGCCGGGATGCTTTTGCCGAGTTTGGCCAAGAGCAAAGCCAGGTCTCACAAGGCGGCCACTTCGATCTCAGAGCCCCGGAGGGACGTAGAGGGACTTTCTTCTTCTGACATCGGGAGTCCAGCGTTGACGGTCAAAGATCTCAGTTCCAGTGAGCTGCCCGCTGTTGAGCCGTCTCACCGGGTGCAGAGGCCTAATGAGAGAACGGGAGGACGGAGATTGACCCGAGAGGACATACAGTTGGCAGCGGACTCTTATTCCTCATTCTCGCCACAACTTTTGGTCGATGGGCGACCGGTGGAACAGGCCGATTTGGAACTCCTTTTGAAGAGCTCACAAGGCAGGCAATCCCGAGCCGAGGGCGAAGGAGGAGAGAGTTATTCCAAACAAAACGAAACGTCCTGGAAGACTCCGCGCAACGAGCCTTTGTCCACCTTCGCCGCCGATGTCGATACGGCCAGCTACAGCAATGTCCGCCGCTTCCTCGCGGGCGGTGCGTTGCCGCCGGCCGACGCCGTGCGGGTCGAGGAGCTGGTGAACTACTTCCGCTACGACTATCCCGCGCCGAAAGGGGACCAGCCGTTCTCCGTGAACGTGGAGGCGGCCGGTTGCCCGTGGGCTCCGGAGCACCGGCTCGTCCGCATCGGCTTGAAGGGGCGCGAGGTGCCGACCGCGTCCCGGCCCCGGGCCAATCTCGTCTTCCTCGTCGATGGCAGCGGCTCCATGTCGGACGAGAACAAGCTCCCGCTGGTGAAGCGTTCGCTGAAGCTGTTGGTCGCACAGATGGACGAGCGCGACACCATTGCCCTCGTGGTCTATGCCGGAAGCGCAGGCGTGGCGTTGTCGCCGACTTCGGCCGCGAACCGACGGGCCATCGAGCAGGCGATCGACCGGTTGGAAGCGGGCGGTTCCACCCACGGCAGCGCCGGCATCCAGAAAGCCTACGAGCTGGCGGCGGAACGCTTCGTGAAGGGCGGGATCAACCGCGTGGTGCTCTGCTCCGACGGCGACTTCAACGTGGGGATCACCAGCCGCGAGGCGTTGCTCGGCTTCATCACCGAACGGGCCAAGACCGGCGTCTTCCTGAGCGTGCTCGGCTACGGCATGGGCAATCTGAAGGACGACACGATGGAGCTCCTGGCCGACAAGGGGAACGGCAACTACGTCTACATCGATTCCCTTTCGGAGGCGCGCCGCGTGCTGGTGGAGCAGATGAGCGGCACGCTCCAGACCATCGCGCAGGACGTGAAGATCCAGGTGGAGTTCAATCCCGGCCGTGTCGCCCGCTATCGCCTCATCGGCTACGAGAACCGGCTGCTGGCGGCGAAGGACTTCAATGACGACACCAAGGACGCCGGGGAGATCGGCGCGGGCCACACCGTAACTGCGCTCTACGAAGTGGTGCCCGTCGGCGCGCGGGAACCGAACGGGGCGGTCGATCCGCTGCGGTATCAGGTGAACCCTTACTCCAAGGGCCCAATGCTGAAGGTCAATCCCGAGGACGAGGTAGATCGCGCCAGCCTGTCCTCCAAGGCCAGTTCGCCGGAGCTGCTCTTCGTGAAGCTTCGTTACCAGCAGCCCGGCGGCAGCCCCAGCCGCCTGATCGAACAGCCGGTGGTGGATGGCGGACGTTCTCTGGCGCAGGCCTCGACCGACTTCAAGTTCGCCGCCGCCGTGGCGGGCTTCGGACAGAAGCTCCGGCAATCGCCGCACGTGAGCGGCTGGAGTTGGCGCGCCGTGGCCGATCTGGCGGAGCAGGGATTGGGACGTGGGGCGGACGCCAGCCGCACGGAGTTCATCGACCTGGTGCAGCGGGCCGAAGACGCGGCAGCAAAGGCGGGAAGGTAGGCCGGCCCCCCCGTCTGTCCTGGGCACTGCCATTGAGCCTCCGATAGAGAGCCTCTCTCCTTTCCACGCGCTCACGGTTGAGCGGGCCGTTCAGCTCCGGTGATTCGACCAGGGGAACCACGAAAGCAGGCGACCGACGCAGTCGGGAAGGACGCAGGGCTCCTTGGAGTAGGTTCCACGTCTTCCGCTTGGTCCGCGGGCCGTTGCTCGGTCCCCGTTTTCCAGCCTCGACCTTCGGCCGTCGGCTCCCATAAAAGCCCGGCGTGTCCGCTCCGTCCCCAACACCGCCCGCCGCCGCGCCCGCGCCTTCCAAGGCGAAGGTCTTTGCGCGTCGGCTGACCAGTTCCCTGATCCTGTGGACGGTGGTGTTGACGGCGCTCTTCTCCGGGAACCCGCTCGTTTCCGGCTGGGTCTTCGCGGCCTTCATGAGCTTCCTCGCGGTCACTGGCCTGATCGAGTTCTACGGGATGGTGGAGAAGCGCGGGCTCGTCTGCTTCAAATACTGGGGCATCGCGGCGGGCGTGCTGCTGATGCTCGCCACGTTCATCCGGTCCTCCGGGCTGTTCTTCGACGCGGGCGGTCCCAGCGGCGCGGCGGACTTCGAGGCGGTCATCCTCATCGTCTTTGTGCTGGGGCTGTGCGTGCGGCAGTTCGTCTCCAGGAGCAACACCGCCGGACTTCTAGCCATCTCCACCACGCTCTTCGGCCTGATGTATGTGCCGTGGCTGCTGAACTTCATCCAGAAGATCGAGTTCTTCCCCGTGCCCGGCGTGCAGGGGAACTTCTACATCCTCTACTTCGTGCTGGTGACCAAGTTCAGCGACATGGGCGCCTACCTCGTGGGCTCGCTCATCGGCAAACACAAGATGATTCCCCGGATCAGCCCGGGGAAGACCTGGGAAGGCTTCTTCGGTGCCATCGTCATCTCCACCGGCGCGAGCCTGCTCTTCGCGCATCTGGCCGGCGACCGGCTCTACGGGATGAACTGGATGCACGCCCTCATCCTTGGCGTCGTTCTCAGCGTGTCCGCCGTGATCGGCGACCTGATCGAATCCCTCTTCAAGCGCGAGGCCGGGGTGAAGGATTCCGGAAAACTGTTCCCCGGCATCGGCGGCATCCTTGACCTGCTCGACAGCCTGCTCTTCAACGCGCCGCTCATGTATCTCTACCTCCGCCATGTGCTCACGCCGTGACCCGGAGGAACCACGAATGAACACAAAGAGACACGAATCATTCGGAGGGATGACGCAATGTCATTGGTGGCAGGACCCACCCCTGACCCCTCCCAGGAGGGGATTCATTAAACCAGCGAGGACGCTCTTTGGCGCTGCGCGAGTTCCCCTCCTGGGAGGGGTCAGGGGTGGGTTCCCTTCAACCAATCCTTGGGCGCCAGGGTTCGCAACGGCGAACAGGTCGTTCGGATCGACCGCAGAAAACGCCGACGACGCAGAAGTGGACCGGAAGCTCTTCTGCGTAATCGGCGTTTTCTGCGGTCTCCTCCGGTCCCTCCCCATTCGTGTGTTTTCGTGTCCATTCGTGGTTTCCCCCGCATGAAGAACGTCGTCCTCCTCGGTTCCACCGGCTCCATCGGCACCAGCACCATCAAGGTCGCGGAAGACCTGCCGGGTGAAGTGCGCCTCATCGGCTTGGCTGCCGGCGGCAACGCCGACCTACTGATCGAGCAGGCGAAGAAGTTCGGCGTAACCCAAGTCTCGATCAACGACCCGGCCAAGGTGAATTCGGTGAAAGCCGCGTTGGGCGCTTCGGCCGAAGTCCACTGCGGCAACGAAGGACTGCTCAAGCTCGCCACCTTGCCCGAGGCCGACATTGTGCTCATCGCCATCGTCGGCACCGCCGGGCTTCAACCCGCGTTGGCCGCCATCCGCGCGGGCAAGGACATCGCCGTCGCCTCCAAGGAAATCCTCGTGATGGCCGGCGAGATCGTCATGGGCGAAGCCCGCAAACACGGCGTGAAGGTGCTGGCCGTGGACAGCGAACATTCCGCCATCTTCCAGTGCCTCGACGGCAAGCCGTCCTCCAGCGTCCGCAATCTCTGGCTGACCGCATCCGGCGGCCCCTTCCGCGACCAGGCGCTTTGGCCCAGGGAAAAGTTCGCCGAGATCACCTTGGAAAAGGCCCTCAAGCACCCGAGCTGGGTCATGGGCCGCAAGATCACGATCGACAGCGCCACGCTCTTCAACAAAGGGCTGGAGATGATCGAGGCCCGGTGGCTCTTCGACGTCGAGATGGCCCGGGTGAAGGTCGTGGTCCATCCCCAGAGCATCGTCCACTCGATGGTCGAGTTCGTGGACGGCTCCATCCTCGCGCAGATGTCCACGCCGGACATGTGCCTGCCGATCCAATACGCGCTGACCTACCCGGCGCGTTCCGGCAGCGACCGCGTCCAGACGAACTTCGCCGGGATTGGCACCCTCACCTTCGAGGAGCCGGACACCGACCGCTTCCCCTCGATCAACTTGGCCCGCAGGGCAGGGGAAGTGGGCGGAACTTTGCCCGCCGTCTTCAACGCCGCCAACGAAGTGGCCGTGGACTTGTTCATCCAACGCCGGATCAGCTTCCCGCAAATCACGAGCACCGTCGCCACCGTGATGGACCGCCACCCAGTCGTCGCGCATCCGACGCTGGAGCAGATCCTGGCCGCGGACAAATGGGCGCGCGAAACGGCGGCCAGGTGATGCGCCGCCGCTTGGGCAGTGAACGGGTAGCGGTGGCGGTTGAAGGTCTGTATTCGGCTTTCGCCGACGTTCCCAAACCGTCGGGGATCGAGGGCTGTCCCTGCTGCATCGAACGGAAAAACACGGATGTGCTCCTCGCCAAGCCGTTGCGGACGCTGTCTCCAGACGAACTGTCCAACTATGCGGCTTCGGCATTCCTTACGGTCGGTTCAAGCGCGGATTACCTGTATTTCCTCCCGCGCATTCTTGAGATCCTGGTGGCTTGCCCCGTGTGGTGGCCTGACCCGGAGGTGGTCGGCAAAGCCATCTCTGCAGCGGGCCACGCAGATTGGCCCGAACGGAAAAAAGCCGCTTTGGCGGAATACATTGATGCCGTTTGGTCCGAGATGCTGGACGGGCCGGAGGCCAGACGCGACATGGACACTTGGATCTGCTTTGCCGGACGTGTTCCGGTTCGGGTGACACCGCTTTTGGAGCGATTATTGGAGCGGCCGAAACGGTTGGTCGATCTCTACGAGGTGAACAGCCAGACCCTGATCGAGGGCCGTTTGAGCAATGGCTTCTGGGACGAAGTTTCCGAAGAGCATGACAGAATCGTGGAATGGCTCCGCTCGCCTGCGGTCCAAGCCGTGATCAACCGGGCCTACGGGCTCCTTTCGTAGGGAGGGATTCGCCAGGGCGGAAAAAACGCGGGTGATTGGCAACGGACTGGGCGTATGGCTTCAAGAGATTGTTCACGCGAGGTGGAGTCTTGCGATGAGCGGGAGGATGCTTGAGGGGGCGGGAGGTGTTGATCTTGCGGCCCCGCCGTTCCGGCTCCTACACGCATGAACAACCTCCGAGAACATCGCGGCTGACCAGACCCTGCCCTAGCTTTGCTGATCGCCTATGCTTTCGTCCCGGTCAGTGCCCTGCTGGAGCCGCCAGTTCCTTGGCCAGTTCCGCCTGGCTGCTGGCGAAGACTTCGCGGTGCAGGCTGTTGCCGTGCGCGTCGATCGTGACCACGGCGGGGAAGTTCTCCACCTCCAATTCCCAGATCGCCTCGGGGGAACCGAACTCTTCCAGCATGTAAACGGCGCGCACCTTCTTGATGCTTTCCGCCAGGACTTGGGCAGCGCCGCCGATGGCGTGCAGATACACGCAGCCGTGTTCCAAGCAGGCCTTGAGCGTGCGGTCGCCCATGCCGCCCTTGCCGATCACGCCGCGCAGGCCGAAGTCGCGGATCACCTGCCACTGGTAGGGCTCCTCGCGGATCGAGGTGGTGGGGCCGGCGGCGGTGCAGATGTAGGAGCCGTCCGGCTGTTTCATCATCACCGGGCCGCAATGGTAGATCATGCCGTCGCGCAGCTTGACCTGCGGGGGCAGGGCGCCGCCCTCGTGGAGGTATTTGTGGACGGCGTCGCGGCCGGTGTAGAGCACGCCGGAGATGGCCACGGCGTCGCCGACCTTGAGGGCGCGGATCTTTTCCTCGGTAAAGGGAAACTGGAGCGGGATCATGGCAAAACTTTCTGCCGCGAGTTGAACCCGCGCCCAAGGCGGAATCAATCCCTTGGACGCACTGGGGTCCACATCCGGGCTGAAAAGTGGGGCAATGACTCCGTCTCTCTGCTGACATACCGGCATGGCGAAACGTTCCGGACTCAGCTTGATGGTTCTTCTCTGCGGCTTGCTGGGGACGCTTTCCGCATCCGCCGCCACCGTCCGGGTCTTCGCCGCGGCGAGCTTGGCGGATGCCTTGAAGGAGATCGCCACGGACCATGAGCGGGCGAGCGGGGACAAGGTCGTCTTCAACTTCGCCGGCTCGAACGCGTTGGCCCGGCAGATCGAGGAAGGCGCTCCGGCCGACTTGTTCTTCTCCGCCGACGAAACGCAGATGAACCGCCTGGAGACGCGCGGGCGGCTCTTGGCCGGGACGCGGACCAATCTGCTGGGAAATGCGCTCGCCATCGTGGTCGCCGCCGACAGCCGGTTGGCCGTGGCGTCGGTCCACGACCTGACCAATGCCGCGATCCGGCGCGTCGCGCTGGCCGATCCGAAGGCGGTGCCGGCCGGGGTGTATGCGCGCGAGCATCTGACCCGTCTCGGCTTGTGGACGGCCATCGAGCCCAAGGTGGTGCCGACGGAGAACGTCCGCGCAGCGTTGGCTGCGGTGGAGTCGGGCAACATCGAAGCCGGGATCGTCTATCGGACGGACGCGGCGATTTCGAAGAAGGTGAAGATCGCTCACGAGGTTTTGGCGGCTGAAGGACCGGTCGTCCGTTATCCGGCGGCGGTGCTCAAGGAAGCGACAGAGCCGGAAGCGGCTCGGCGATTCCTTGAGCACTTGGCGTCGGACGGAGCGGGGAAGGTCTTCGCGAAGTTCGGCTTCCAGGTGAGACCGTGACGTGACCGTCCGCGCTCCTTTCCGGTTGAAGCCGGATCGCTCCGGCCCGAGCGTCGTCCCAAGACGATGAGCGAATCCGTGAAACCCGACGTGGCCGCGATGCGGCGACACTACACCTTGGCCGCGCTGCGCGAGGAGGACCTGCTGGCCGATCCCATCGCGCAGTTCACCGCGTGGTTCAAGCAGGCGCTGGACGCCGAGGTGTTGGAGCCAAACGCCATGAGCCTGGCCACGGCCTGGGCCGACGGGCGGCCTTTGCTGCGGACGGTGCTGCTGAAGAACTACGACGAACGCGGCTTCGTCTTCTACACGAACCTCGGCAGCCGGAAGGCGCGGCAGTTGAAGGAGAATCCCCACGCTTCGCTGCTCTTCCCGTGGCTGGCCTTGGAACGGCAGGTGATCGTCACGGGCAAGGCCGAGAAGCTGTCGATGGCGGAGACGCTGAAGTATTTCGTCACCCGTCCGCGCGACAGCCAGATCGGCGCGTGGGCCTCGCAGCAGAGCGCGCCGATCTCGTCGCGGCAGGTGCTGGAGATGGAGTGGGAATCGCTCAAGCGCAAGTTCTCCCAGGGCGACGTGCCGCTGCCGGATTTCTGGGGCGGCTTCCGCGTGGTGCCGGAGACGATCGAATTTTGGCAAGGCGGCCCGAACCGTCTGCACGACCGGATGCTCTACACGCGGCGGGGCGGGGCTTGGAAGATCGAGCGGCTCGCGCCGTAGGCGCGCGATGGTGTGCGGCGTTTCTTGCCGCACAGGGGGTCAAATAGGTTGCGGTTAGGGGCGAAGGGCGGAAATAGAAAACAAGTC
>CAMLMI010000193.1 GCA_946480965.1 uncultured Verrucomicrobiales bacterium
TTTTTCCACCTCTTCCTCAGCATCGACCGGTCCCACCCAAGGCTCCGCTCAGAAGGATGGGCGGAGATCTAATCTTTCCAAGAAAACTCCGGTGCCAAGCCGATGCCTTGAGCCAAGCAAAAGGCCGCATTGACCACATATTTGTCCGCCCAGTGCTTCAACCCGGCGCGTTCCTCGGCGGTCAGCTGCCGGACGATCTTGCCGGGCGAACCCAGCACCATCGACCCCGGCGGCACCTTCATCCCCTGCGTCACCAGCGTGCGCGCGCCGATGATGCACTGCTCGCCGATCTCCGCGCCGTCGAGGATGACCGCTCCCATGCCCACGAGGCATTCGTCACCGACCGTGCAGGCGTGGACCACGGCGCTGTGACCGATGGTCACGTAATTCCCCACGAGGCAGCCGAAGTCGTCCGCGAGATGCAGCACGGCGTTGTCCTGGATGTTGGAATGGTGACCCACGACGATGCGGTTGATGTCGCCCCGAATCACCGCGTTATACCAGACGCTGGAATGGTCGCCCAAGGTCACGTCGCCGAGCACCACTGCGCCCCGGGCGACATAGACCCCTTGTCCGAGAATCGGTTTGCGAAGGAGGAACCGTTCGAGCTGTAACGCCAGTTTGTTCATCGCGTCGTTCAAACATGATTCCAAGGCTCTGCCAATCTGATCCTGCGGCAGGCGAAAGCGGATCGGATGCATCCTTTCACGATGACCGGTGTTGGCAGAAGGGCATGCATCCGTCGTGGTCCGCCATCCTCGCCGATGCGGACATGGATCCGCGCCGAGGTCGCGCGTATTTCCCCGGCTCCTGTGGGAGCCGGGGCTGGTTTCTTCCGTGGCAACTTCTTCGTTGGCTTGCCCGGTGGTTTCGGGCTGAGTCTGTGCCCGTGTTTCGACGCTTGGTTCTTTCCGTTCTTATCCTGCTCGGCCTGCTGCTGCCGGGGAGCGCCGCCGTGGTCAGCAATCTGACCCAGGCCGCCTTCGAAGCCGCCGTGGCCCAAGGCGGCACCGTCACCTTTGCTTCCTCCGGCACGATCAACCTGACGAACCAGGTGCTGGTCCTCCGCGACACCATCATCGACGCTCGTGGCGTCGCATCCTTGATCATCAACGCAACGGCCACCAATCGCCTCTTCTACGTGACCAACGGCGTGCAGTTCACCGTTATTGCCACGTCGCTGCGCAATGGCCGCGCGCCGTTCGGGGGGGCGATTTGGAACGATGGCGGCACCCTGCTCCTGCGCAGTCTTGTCGTCTCGGGCAACCAAGCCATCGGCCGCGACGGCACCAACGGCTTCGCCGCAGGAGAGCACGCTTCATCCGGCGCTGAAGCTCGGGGCGGTGCGATCTACAGCAGCGGACCGATCATTTTGACCAACGTTTCCTTCAGCGGCAATTCAGCCACCGGCGGCAAGGGCGGCAACGGAGCCCAAGGCCGCAGCGGCAGCTTCGGTCAATCGGGCGGCAATGGCGGCAATGGCGCGGCGGCTTGGGGCGGGGCCATCTTCGCCGAAAGCTCCATCACGGCGAACCTCGTTTCCTTCAGCGGCAACTCCGCCACGGCTGGCGCGGCGGGAGCCGGTGGTCCCGTGGGAGTTGGCAGCTTGGGTATCCAGGGCATTCCTGGACAGGGCGGCTTGGCGGCCAACGCGGCCGGTGGGGCGATCTTCGCTCTCGGCACCGTATCGGCGACCAATGTGACCTTCTCCGGCAACACCGCGACCGCCTCGGCGGGCGGCCACGGCACCACCGATCTGGCCGGCAACGACGGGGGGGACGCTTCCGGCGGCGCGCTCCATCTGGAAGGCCCATTCAGTTTCCTCAACGCCACTTTCTCCGACAACCGCGCCGTCGGCGGCCAAGGCGGCAATGGCGGCAATTCCCGCAACGGCATCGTCCGCGCCGCGCGTGGTGGCCACGGCGGTGACGCACTCGGTGGCGCAGTCTTCACCTTCGGAGCCGGTCAGGTGCGCTATACGACCTGGGCCACCAACGCAGCGATTCTCGGCACCAACGGCCCCAGCGGCGGCGGCGGTGCTCCGCCGGACAAGCCCGGCATTCCGGGCCTCGCCAAGGGCGGTTCCTTGGCCAACTCCAATCTCCTCGGTTCCGTCGCGCTGAACAGCACCCTGCTCGGTAATGGATTTCCCACCAATGCCTGGGGCGCGATCCTCGACGCCGGCTACAACCTCTCCTCGGACCGTTCAATCCTCTGGACCCAACCCACGAGCCGCCAAAACCTCAACCCGCAACTCGAACCGTTGCAGCAGAACAACGGCGTGCTGCTCACCGTCGGTTTCCGCACCAACAGTCCCGCCATCGATGCCGCCGATCCCGCCACCATGCCTTTGAGCGATGCCCGCGGAACCCTGCGCCCGCTCGGAGCGGGGCCCGACATCGGGGCCTTCGAGCTTGCCCCGGTTTTCCCGCTTCAGGGCCGTTTGACCGAAGTCTATCTCTCGAACGGAAAGACCAACCTCACGAACGTCCTGAGCGGCTACGCCGTTTGGGCCGACAACGTCCGCGCCCTCACCGACACCAACGGCTTCTACGCCTTCACCAATCTCCAGGCCGGCACCTATACCGTCTACCCGACCAATCTCGGCGCGGGCTTCAACCCCGCGCTCCGGCTCGTCACCCTCGGCCTGACCAACGCCGCCAACCCCTCCGGCGGCGCGACCAACGTTGACTTCGCCGCCAACCGGCCCGTCTTGCGGATCACCGGCGTGCCCCGATTCTTCACCACCAACACCGTGCTCACGACCAACGGCTCCACCGTGACCACGAACCGGATCGTCTCCACCAACGGCAATTTCCTCGTGCTCACCAACCTCGCCCTGCCCTCCCGCAGCTACCGCGTGCAGGTGAACACCAACCTCGTCTCCACCAACTGGCTGACCATCGCCACGAACACCACCGGAGCCGGAGCCGTCGGCACCACCACCGTGTCGAACTTTCCCGGCGGCGCGCCGCGCTACTTCCGGCTGGTCGCGCCGTAGATCGTCATTCCATTCGGCTGCAAGCCGGGTTCTCCGATCCGGAAAGCGTCCGCCTTCCCCGCAACGGTGTTCGCATCGGCCCTCGGCCCAAGCTCGGGACTTGGCTCGAACAGCTCCATCGCGTTGAGTCTCGCCCGTGATCGGAACGATTCTCAACGCGGCTACGGTGCTGGTCGGCGGGCTGGTCGGGCAGTTCAAGCCGAACGCCCTGTCGGCTGCGGCCCAGGTCCGCCTCAAGGTCTTCTTGGGGATGGCGACCTTCGCGTTCGGTTTTCATCTCCTCTGGCTGAGCCTCAACGGTTCGTTCCTCTCCGTCCTCAAACAGTTCGCCATCGCCGTCGTCGCGATGGGGCTGGGCGCGTTGCTGGGAAAACTCCTCGGCCTGCAAAAGGCCTCCAACGCCATCGGCCGCTACGCGGGCCAACTGCTCTCCAGCAACTCGACCACGAAGTTCTCCGACAGCTTCGTCGCCTGCGCGCTGGTGCTGAACGCCAATCCGCTCGGCCTCGCGGGCGCGGTGACGGAAGGCGCGTTGGGCTATGCCTGGCCGCTGCTGGTGAAGGCGGTGATGGACGGAGTGGCCGCGTTGAGCCTCGGCGCTTCGTTCAAGTGGGGCGTGGCCGCGAGCGCGCTGCCCGTGCTGGCCTGGCAGGGCACGCTCAGTCTGGGAGCCGCGCGGCTGGAACCGTTCCTGCGCGAACACGCGCTGCTCGATCCGCTCGGGGCCTGCTGCGCGCTGCTGATCACCATCTCGGCCCTCGTCATCTTCGAACTGAAGAAAGTGGAGCTGGCCAACTACCTGCCGGCCCTGGTGCTTGGTCCGCTCTTTAGCTGGTTGCTGCGCTGACGGTGACGAACGGCTTCACGCCCACGTTGAGGCTCATCACGCCGCCGAGCAGGTTCACCACCCGCACGGCGCGGGCGTCCAGTTCCAGCATCCCCGCTTCCACGCCGCGCTGTGCCGGGTAGTGGTGCAGGGATTCCAGGATGTAGGCGTGGGTGTCGGCGTCGCCGCAGAAGAATCGGCCGAAGACCGGCACGCACATGCGCAGGTAGGCGAAGTAGGCCGCGCGCAGCCATGGATCGTCCGGCTTGCCGAAGTCCAGCACGAGCACGCGACCGCCCGGCTTCGCCACGCGGAACATCTCGGACAAGCCGCGACGCCAATCCGACAGATTGCGCAGACCGTAGCTGACCGTGACCACGTCGAAGCTCGCGTCGGGAAACGGCAACGCCATCGCGTCGCCCTGGATAAACTCCGGGGAACGGTCCGACGCCTGGGCCGCCTTCCTTCGCCGCGCCACCGCCAGCATCGGTTCGCTGAAATCCAAGCCCGTGACCGTCGCGCCCGCCTTGGCCAGGGCGAAGGCGACGTCGCCCGTGCCGCAGCACAGGTCGAGCGCGCGGCAGCCCGGCGAGACCTCCGCCAACCGCACCAGCCGACGCTTCCACCAGCGATGCAGCCCGAAGCTCTGGAGATCGTTGATCAGGTCGTAGCGCGGCGCGACGGCGGCGAAGAGGTCGTTGACCTTTTCCGCCCGCGCCGCGCCGGCTTGGTAGAACTTGTTCGCCATTCGCCGCGAGTCTCCCCGAGGGTCCGGCCGCGTTCAACTGCGCGCGTCGGAAGCGGCTGTGCTTCCCCGTTTAACGGGAGTTTCCAGGGGCTCCGGAGACGGCCACGATTTGAGTTTTTCCGTCATGCCTGTCCTCAATTTTTACTTGTGTTTGCAGGCGATTCCCCGCTTGCGCGCCTCCGTGGGATGACGTTTTCTCCGTGTCCCGTTTCCACAACAAAACGAAACCGATATGCCGCAATTTTTCCCGAAGATCTCCGCGATCAAATACGAAGGCGCGGACTCCAAGAATCCGCTCGCGTTCAAGCACTACAACGCCACCGAGCTCGTCGAGGGCAAGACCATGCAGGAGCACCTGCGCTTCGCCGTGGTCTATTGGCACACCATGCGCGGCAACGGCGGCGACATGTTCGGCTGGGGCACGGCCAACCGCCCGTGGCAGACCGGCGAAGGCACGGTGAAGGACGCCATCAAGCGCGCCCACGCCATGTTCGAGTTCACCAGCAAGATCGGCGCGCCCTTCTACTGCTGGCATGACCGCGACGTCGCCCCGCACGGCAAGACGCTCGCCGAGTCGAACAAGAATTTCGACGCCGTGGCCACCGAGCTGAAGAAGCTCCAGAAGGACACCGGCATCAAGCTGCTCTGGGGCACCGCCCAGAACTTCGTCCATCCGCGCTACATGCACGGCGCCGCCACGAGCTGCAACGCCGACGTCTTCTGCTACGCCGCCGCCCAGGTGAAGAAGGCGATGGAGTGGACCAAGGAACTCGATGGCGCCGGCTACGTTTTCTGGGGCGGCCGCGAAGGCTACTCCACGCTGCTCAACACCGACATGAAGCGCGAGATGGACCACCTCGGCCGTTTCATGCACATGGCGGTGGACTACAAGAAGAAGATCGGTCTCAAGGGTCCGTTCTTCATCGAGCCCAAGCCGAAGGAACCCACCAAGCACCAATACGATTCCGACGCCGCCGCGTGCCTCAACTTCCTCCGCGAATACGGCCTCTTGGAGCACTTCCAGTTGAACCTCGAAGTGAACCACGCCTGGCTCGCGGGCAAGAGCATGGAGCACGAGATGGAAGTCGCCGGCGCCGCCGGTGCGCTCGGTTCCATCGACGCCAACATGGGCGACTACTTCCTCGGCTGGGACACCGACCAGTTCCCGACCGACCTCTACCTCACCACGCAGACCATGCTCCGCGTGCTGAAGTATGGCGGCTTCACCGCCGGCGGCGTGAACTTCGACGCCAAGGTCCGCCGCGAAAGCTTCGAGCTGGACGACCTGTTCCTCGCCCACATCGCGGGCATGGACGCCTTTGCCCGCGGCTTGAAGGCCGCCGCCGCCATCCGCAAGGACGGCCGCATCGCCGAGTTCGTGAAGCAGCGCTACAGCAGCTGGGACAGCGGCATCGGCGCGAAGATCGAGGCCGGCAAGGCCAGCTTCGCCGACTGCGAGAAGCACGCCCTGAAGATCGGCGAAGTCTCCGGCCTCCAGTCCGGCCGCCAGGAGCTCCTCGAATCGATCATCAACGAGTTCATCTGAGCCGCACGCTCAACGCCTTCTTATCCGAAAGGCCCAAGGCCGCCCCGACCCGGGGCGGCCTTTTTCATGCTTGAAACGGCGATGGTTTGAGCCGCCGGTGGTTCGCGCGGAAAGCGCGGCTCAAGCCCGCAGGATCTTGTCCAGGGCCTTTCCCTTGGCCAGCTCATCGACCAGTTTGTCGAGGTAGCGGATCTCCCGCATCGTCGGGTCCTGGACCTCCTCCACCCGCACGCCGCACACCACGCCTTTGATCAGGACGCGCGAAGGGTTCATCCGGGGAGCCCGCTGGAAGAAGGTCTCGAAGTCCGTCCCCACCTTCAGAAGTTCTTCCAGCTCCCGGGCGCTGTAGCCCGTCAGCCAACGGATCACGGCGTCCACCTCGGCTTTTGTCCGCCCCTTTTTCTCCGCCTTCGCGACGTAGAGGGGATAGACGCTTGCGAAGCTCGTCGTGAAGATCCGGTGTTTGGTGGTCATGGGGCGTTGGTCGTCATCTACCTTGGCCAAGGCGGGATGCTCAAGAGGTTGTTCACGGCGAATCGGACCGCTCGACCCGCCCGGACGCCGTCCACCGTGTCGCGGTCTTGGTGCGGAGCAGTTGGCCGCGACGGGAGTTTTTTGCTTTGGGCGGAGCCGACGGGTCCGCATCGTCGGGGGCATCCGAATGAAATCCCAGTCCCTGCATTTCGGGATGCGCGTGCGCCATCCCCAATACGGCGTCGGTTCCGTGAAGAGCATTTCCGAGCACACGGCCGACATCCGCTTCGAAGACCTCGTCCGCACCGTCTCGCCCGACATCCTCGAACCTGCCGAACCGCAGGTCGCGATCCAGAACCTGGAGCAGCCGCTCTCCGCCATCATCGCGGAGACCGTGCAGCAGGTGATAGAGGAATTGGGCCTGGAACGGCCCGGCTCCGTGGTGGAACAGCTCGGCGCGCGTTGGCGCAACGGCAACGTGGTGATCAAGCCCGCCGACGGCGCCACGCAGGCCAAGGAAGTGCCGCTGGAAACCTTCTTCCACAAGATCGTGATGGTGCGGAACAACCTCCGGGTGCTGGAACAGAAGATCAACGCGCACGCCGGTCTCAGCGACGCCGACAAGGTCGAGCTCCAGCAATACATCACCCGCAGCTACGGCTCGCTGACGACCTTCAACGTTTTGTTCAAGCACGACGCCGACAAGTTCCGTGGTGCTTCCGATTCGTAGATCGAATTGTTTCACTGACCTCAGAAGCACCTGCGGCTTGCTCCCCTAAGGTTGAGCCAAAGACCATGACGCTCGGCGGCATGGGGCTAGCGTTCGTTACTAGTCCCGGATCATGGGAATGATTGGATCGATCGCAAAGGCCCGGTTCAGAATTGGCTTAACTACACCGTCGGGTTTTCGAAGCCCCATCATCTCTCGAACTACCGCCACCACTTGTCCTTTTTCGTTGAATACTGGGCAGCCAGAATATCCGGGAATTCCCTCACCATTGAACTGAACGAAATCGACCTGAGTTCCTTGGAAATTGGTCGTTGCCAGAGCTGAAACAGTCGATGACAGCACCTTCAAACCGTTAATGTTCTTGTCCCAACCGGTGTATATCACCAATTGGTTTCCCCTTAATGAGTTTATTTGGGCCACTGGAAGCCTCGCGCCGGCATGGGAACTCACGGTGCGAAGTATAGCCAAATCCCATTGTGGAAACGCTGCTTCAAGGACCACGTGGATATTTGTTCCCAGTGCCGAATAGATGAAATTGCTTCCGCCGTTTGAAACGACATGCTCACAAGTTACGATTTGATCTTTGCTGGCGACGAATCCCGAGCCCAAGGTAAGGCCGCTCGTATTGAGGATCGCTCCGAATGACGTTTTCGGGATGGAGATCGAAATGGTGTTGGTAGCTCCAATGGCTGCGAGTTGAAGACCAAGGAGAAAGAGAAGGAGCAGGCGAGACATGGAGAAAGGGGATATGATTCGGGCACTTAAGGAGAAGCAAACCAGCGATGAAGGTTTATTCACTGGCGTTTGCCTGGTCCAGTTATAGTCAGACCACCTGACTTCGAGCATCTGATCTACAGCGGCTCGCCGCTCACCGCTTGGGTCCACGGCCCGGCTCGCGGTCGCGCTCGGCGATGAACTTGGTGAGCCGGTCGCGGCTGTCCTGGAACTTCATCGTGTCCACGAGCTGGTGGAGGTTGATGGGGTCCACGACCCAGTCCACGGCCAGCTTGGCGCAGTCGAGGCGCTGGTCGTCGAACTTGAAGAGCTTCAGCAATTCCACCGCTTGGGCGCAGGTCAGACGGCCGCGCAATCCGCGATCCAACATCTTGGCCTTGGCCAGCCGGTCGTCGTCGAAACGCTCCTTTTGCAGCGTGCCGACGATGCCTTGGAACTCCTCCTCCGAGAGCGGGGCCGGCGTGACGATCACGACCGGGGGCGATTGGTGC
>CAMLMI010000194.1 GCA_946480965.1 uncultured Verrucomicrobiales bacterium
GCCCCGTTGGGGCACGTCCGAGCAGTCGAGTTGCAGAGGTTCATTGTGGCCATGCCTCCTTGAGCACTTCGGCGAACCGATGAGGTGTCCAGCCCACGAGATCGGATACCTGGCCATCGCCGATTTCAACGATGCGAAGAACTCCGTCCCTACGTTGGATTGCATCGATGGAGATGAAGCCATCGGGAAACCGCAGGGCGCAGTCCGAAACGATCTGAGGAACTTGGCCATCTTGCGCGTAGGCGTTGCCGTCAAACGCGAAATAGCGCTCCTCGGTCGCTGGATCGAAGTCCTCAACCCGTCTCACGCAGATTCCACCTTCGATGGTTCCCCGGAACCGCTCCATCTCGGCGATGACAGTTTGGATCTGGGACGGATCGGTGATGATTGAGCCGACCGACGTCTTCAACGATTTCACGTAGTCCTTGATGAAGAAGCCGTCCCATCCCAAAGAGCGCAACTGAAGTTCTAGACCAGTTCCCAAGCCCAGGATTTTTGTCTCGGGCGTCAGGTCCGCGATGATCGGATACCAGTTCGGCAGGTGGTGGTGGGCCAAATACTGCTCGGTTGAGACCCTCAGTTTCGCGCCCGATTGGGCGACTGCCGAAGCCAAACCGGAATAGTCCCGGGCGTTCAACATCCAGCCTCGATAGAGAACTTCTTCGTTGGATTCCAACCCTGGAACAGGGTGGAACGATTCGTCCTGAAAATCCTCCAACGAGAAGACAGACACCACGAAGCCGGCAGCTTCTGCCGCCTCGGCTTCTTCCCGATACTGATCATCGGGAATCCGCTTTCGGAGGGGATTGGATGAATAAAGAAAGCGCATTGGGCCAGACAGATCAAAGTCCTCTCAGGGTGTCTTTGCAGAGACCACATTTGCATTGCGCAGTCCAAGCTGCTCCGTAAGCCAAGGCTTCAACACGGATTGATTCTCCGCATCTCGGACACTTGGCCGCGACGACGAGCCCTGCTTGGGCTTCGGCAAACGCCGAGAAAACTGCCCGGTGATGAAGCTCGGAGAATCGTCCGGCTTCATTGGCGATGCTTTCACGAATCTCGGCTTCTGACTTCATGGGGCTTGGTTGGACCTTAGCCCTCCAACGCCTGCTTCGCGCCCACTTCGCCCAATCCCTTCTCCTTCACCAGCGCGAGGGCGGACTTGAGGGTGGACTTCACGCCGTCGTCGTCGGTGGTGGCGAGGAGCTTGGCCAGGAGCGCTGACAGCGTGAGGTTTTTCAGGTCCTCGGTCTTGATGCCGTAGTCGGCGACCCATTGGCGGAGCTGGCTCTTGAAGTGCTCGGGATCGCCGTTGAAGAACGTGGTCTTGATGTCGGTCAGGGTGGCGCTGTTGTTCACGGCGCGGTCCACGGACTTCCCGGTGCCGATGCTGCGGACGATCTTCTCGAAGAAGTCGTTCTCGCCGCCGACGATGTCGATCTTGGCATTCTTCAGCGCCTCGGCCACGACCAGCGCGTTGGCGCTGGCGACCTCCTTCTGGACGTTGATGGCGGCGAGTTCGATGTCGCGCTCCTTCTGGAGGCGGAGCTTGAACTCCTCGTGTTCCTGGCCGGCGGCCTGGAGCAGCTTCATGGCCTCGGCCTTCTGCTGGATGGCCTTGGCCTCGGCCACACCGCGGGCCTCGATGCCGGCGGCAACGGCCAGCTCGCGGTCCTTGGTGCCTTCGGCTTCGGCCTGGGCCTGGGTCTCGGTGTTTTCGGCCACGACGGTGCCCTTGGCCTTGAGCACATCGGCTTCGGCCAAGCCGACCTCCTTGATGGCGAGGGCCTCGACCTTCTTCGCGTCGGCCTTGGCTTTGATGACCTTGGCCTCGGCCAGTCCCTGGGCAGCGGAGCTGGCGGCGGTGCCTTCGGCTTCCTGTTCGGCGGCGTGGCGGCGCTTGTCGGCGACCTTGGCCTCGGCGTCGGCGATGGTCTGGAGGCGTTCTGCGTCGCGCAGCGCGGCTTCACGGGCGGCTTCGGCGGCAGTGATGGTCTTGATCTTCTCGGCCTCGGCTAGGTTGCGCTCGGCTTCCTTCTGGGCCTCGGAGGCGACGACCTTCTCGGTCTGGTCCTTCTTGGCGTTCATCTCGGCCTCGATGAGCGTGACCTCGCGGACGCGCTCGGCGGTCATGCGGGCCTCGATGTTGCGCTTCTCCTCCTCCTGCTGGGTGACGGCCTTCTGCTCGGCGACGACGGTGGCGCGCTTGCGTTCCACCTCCACGGCGGCCTCGGCGACCTTCACTTCCTTGTCCATCTCGGCGAGCGACACGGTGCGCTCGCGGCGGACGCGGGCCTCTTCGCCTTCCTGCACGGCCTCATGTTCGAGGCGTTCCTTCTCCTTGCGGACGGTGTATTCCCGCTCCTGCACGGCGCGGTTCAAATCCTCCTGGCGCAGGCGGATGGTCTCCTCGGTCTCAAGGCGCTTGGACTCGACCTCCATGCGGCGGGCCTCGATGACCTTGCGGGCTTCGGCCTCCTCGTTGGCCTTCACCTCGTTGATGGCGCGGTTTTGTCGGGCGGTGTCCTCCTCGTTGCGCCGCTTCTGTTCGCGCTTGGCGATGTCGGCGTCGGCGTTCTCCTTCTCCACCTGCACCTGGGCGCGCTGGGAGAACTCGTTCGCCACGACGCGTTCGCGCTGGGTGATCTCGGTGATCTTCCGGATGCCCTCGGAGTCGAGGACGTTGCTGGGATCGTGCTGCTCCAGCGGCGTCTGTTCGAGGTAGTCGATGGCGACGTCCTGGAGGAAGAAGCCGTCGAGATCCTTGCCGATGGTGGCCTGGATCTGCTCCCGGAACTTGATGCGCTCGGTGAACAGTTCGTGGAACTCCATCTGCTTGCCGGCGGTCTTGAGCGCCTCGGAGAATTTCGCCTCGAAGAGCTCGCGGAGCTGCGCCATGTCGGAGACGCGCTCGGCGCCAAGCATCTGGGCGACCTTGGTGACACTTTCCACCGTGGCCTCGACGCGGATGTAGAAGGCGACGGAGATGTCGGCGCGGATGTTGTCCTTGCAGACGAGGCCGTCCTTGCCCTTGCGGTGGATCTCCAGCTTCTTCACGGAGATGTCCATGCGCTCGAAGTTCTGGAACATCGGCACGCGGATCATGTAGTCGAACGCGACGCGCAGTCCGCCCATGCCGACGGTGATGCCGGCCTTGCCGGGCTCGATCTTGCGGATGCAAAAGGCGAAAAAGCCCAATATGAGCAAGGCTAGAACGATGAAGCCTCCGATAAGGATGATGGTTTCGAACATGGTCGTGGTCGGGTTGGTTGGGAAAGGGGATGGGGTCAGCGGGCGATGATCTTCAGCGGTCCGTTGCCGGTATGACCGGGTTTCCGGGAACCGGTGCGCGATGGTTTGAAACGGAACTGTTCATGTGACTCCTGGACGGGGGAAGTGACTAAACAATGCGCCGGGGAACTTCCAATGGAATTCCTCGGGGCAATTGTAAGTTTGCGAGTGAGGCGTGATGGAGAAGGGCGCGACCTTGTTCAGATGGACTGTGGGCTGCATCTCGGAGCAGAACTTGGAACAACCTTTGAGTTGCCAAGGCCAGGTGCGTTCGAGAGCCTTCCCTGCGTTCACAGGAGGAAACATCAAAAAGCTGTCACCACGGCAAAGGGGAAAATCATGAGAAGCAAAACGATCCAAGGAACGAAGTTCACTGGGAATTGCTGGTGCGCATGGCTGATGCTCTTCGCCGGACTGGTCACCGGGTTTGCGAGAGGGGCCGATGTTCTGGACCACTGGACAAAGCGCAGTCCCGAGGTGGTCAATAGAGTCGAGTTTGCGGGCGGGGTGTTCTTTGGCTTCCCGGGTGGTGGCAAACTGATGACCTCGACCAACGGAGCGGATTGGGTGTCTCGAACTAACGGGAATGCAGCCCTGTTGACGTCGGTGGCTTATGGTGGGCCGCTGGGGGCGAGGCGCTATGTAGGGCTCGGCTCGGGAGGAACGATATTGGTGTCCACCAACGCCATTGATTGGACACAGGTTCCCTCGCCGGTGACAACCCCATTGAACGGCATAGCGGCGGCCGGCTCTCGGTTCTGCATCGTCACAAGTCAGGGAACCACCTCGGACCCCCAAACGCTTTTCTCGTTTGACGGAGAGTTTTGGATGCCCAGCGCGTTTCCTGAATTCGATCTGGTCAACCTGCCGATTCCCCCTTTAGGGCAGCCCTACCATGCATATTGGATTCTTGCGGTCTCAGACACGTTCTTAGCAGGCGGCAGCAGCAGCATTGTCCAGAATGTGTGGCGATACACGGGAGGGCTGGGAGGTTGGCGTGCGACTGCCACGGGAACCGTTTACGTGGACGGGGCTGAAGGAAACGGGCGAATCGTGGTGCTCAGTTACTACAGCGGTGCGGCTGTTTCTAAAGATATTGGGGTCAACTGGACGACCCATACGGCCACGAATATCGGAGGCAACGATCCCATCTTCAAAGGATTCGCCAACTGCCTGACCTTTGGAAACGGCCTCTTTGTAGCAGGATCGGGACGTGGGCTGATCACCTCGTTGGATGGGGAGACGTGGGACCTAAAAACGGCGTTTACCAATTCGTCGATATGTGATGTGGCCTATGGTCACGGAAGGTTCGTTGTGGCCACGGGCGACGGAATCTACCAATCGGCCGAGGTGTCCAAGCCATATATCGACGCGAAACGGATACCGGACGGCGACAAGGTTCGACTGACTGTCTCGGGCGAAGTCGGTCGGCCGTATCGGCTGCAAACCTCCACCAACTTGTCCACATGGACGGATCGAAACCGGTTCACCAATACGACGTTCTCCGCCGACCTGACCAACAGCGTCGGCGCAGGGACGAATCAGTTGTTCTTCCGGGTGGTCAGCCCGTGAGCTGCACACATTTCCCTTCCTCCGCCCGCCCCCGCTCCGTTGAATCGACCGCATGTCGCGGGAATACGTGCTGCACAACTTCCAGGAGCCGGTCGATCTCCAGATCGACTACGCCCGGGAGCTGAACCCGCAGCAGCTCGCCGCCGTCACCGCGCCGCCGGGACCGTCCCTCGTCATCGCCGGGGCCGGCTCGGGTAAGACCCGCACGCTGACCTACCGCGTCGCCTTCCTCATCGAGCAGGGCATCGCGCCCGACCGCATCCTGCTGCTCACCTTCACGAACAAGGCCGCGCGCGAGATGATGCGGCGGGTGGCCGATCTCCTGGGCGGCGATCTGTCCCAGCTCTGGGGCGGCACCTTCCACAGCATCGGGAACAAGATCATCCGCCGCCACGCGCCGCTGCTGGGATTGACCCAGGACTTCACCATCCTCGACCGGGAAGACGCCAAGGACCTGCTCGCCGCCTGCATCGAGGACGCGAAGATCGATCCCAAGGAAACCCGGTTCCCCAAGGCCGAGGTATTGGGCGACATCTTTTCCATGGCGTTGAACACCGGCCGGTCCGTGGCCGAAACGGTGGCCCAATCCTACGACCACTTCGCCCAGCTCGCGCCCCAGATCGTCGATCTCCAGTCGCGCTACACGAAGCGCAAGCTCGCGGCCAATGGCGTGGACTTCGATGACCTGCTGACGCTCTGGTTGAAGCTGCTGCGAGAACAGCCCGACGTCCGCGACCTCTACCAGCGCCGGTTCCAGTTCATCCTCGTGGACGAATACCAGGACACGAACACGCTCCAGGGCGAGTTGATCGACGTGCTCGCCGCCCGGCACCGGCACTTGATGGTGGTGGGCGACGACGCGCAGAGCATCTACGCGTGGCGCGGGGCGAACTATCAGAACATCATGAAATTTCCGGAACGGTATCCGGGCGCGCAGGTCCACAAGATCGAGACCAATTACCGCAGCACGCCGGAGATCCTCGCCGTGGCCAATGCCGCCATCGCCGCGAACCTGAACCAGTATCCGAAGGAGCTGCAGGCCGCCCGCGCTTCCAGCGTGAAGCCCGCGCTCATTCCCTGCGGCGACGCCAACGAACAGTCCGCCTTCATTGCCCAGCGCGTGCTGGAGCTGCGGGAGGAGGGCGTGAACCTGAACGACATCGCGGTGCTCTACCGGTCGCACTTCCACGCGATGGAACTGCAGATGGAGCTCACACGGCGCAACATCCCGTTCACCATCACCAGCGGCATGCGCTTCTTCGAGCAGGCGCACATCAAGGATATTGCCGCCTATCTCCGGCTGGTCTCAAATCCCCGCGATGAACTCGCCTTCAAGCGGCTGGTGAAGATGCTGCCCGGCGTGGGTGGCAAAGCGGCGGAGAAGCTGTGGGACGCATTTCTGCGGGTGTCGCAGGCTCAAGGTCCAAGGCCCGAAGCGGCGGCGGACGGAGCGCCGGTCTCCGACCCGGCCCGATCGGACCAACGTGAACTTGCCGGGTCAGAGACCGGCGCTCCGGCGGCAGGCTCGATTCGTCTGGCCGTGGCCTTGAGCCGCATCTCCGCCTACGTGCCGAAGAAGGCCGCTTCCGGCTGGGCGCAGTTCGCCGCCACGATGGCGCAGATCGACACTCCGGAGATCCGGCAGAATCCCGGCCGGATGATCGTGCTGCTGGTCGAGGCGCTCTACGAAGACTACCTGAAGGAGGAGTTCGCCGACTATCGCCGCCGGCTGGAAGACGTCCAGCAGTTGGCGGAATTTGCCATCCGCTTCAAGACCCTCGACGAATTGCTCAGCCAGCTCGCCCTGATGACGAACGTCGAGGCCGAGGCTTCCACGCCGAACCAGGACCAGGAACAGCTCAAGCTCTCGACGGTCCATCAGGCCAAGGGATTGGAGTTCGACGTCGTCTTCGTGATGATGCTCTGCGACGGCATGTTTCCCTCGGCCCGTTCGGCGGAGTCACCCGACGGCGAAGAAGAGGAACGCCGGTTGTTCTACGTAGCCGTGACGCGCGCCAAGAACGAGCTCTACCTGACCTACCCGCTCATCCGCATGACCGCCGGCATGAAGGGCGACATCTTTCAGCAACCCTCGCGCTTCCTCGGCGAGATCCCCAAGCAACTGCTGGAGGAATGGAACCTCCGTCCGCACGGCTCGGCCTACGGCAGCTTCAACCCCAAGAAGGACGACGGTTACCAGCCCGACCCCGACGAGGAAAACGGCGACATGCCGTTCTGAGTCGGCGGGCCCGTTAAGCCTTCTGCAAGTTCCCCAGCAGCTCCGCCGCGCAGCGCTGGGCGAAGGCGGGATCGTTGATCACGCAGTCCATTTCCACCACGGGGATGCCGGGACGGAGGTGCTGCTTGATCGCGTCGAAGAGCACGGCGTCGGCGGCCGGATCGTGGAAGGCGCCGCCGGGCGCGCTGATGACGCTGATGCCCTTGAGCGGGAGCAACACGGTCACGGGCGCGGAGTAGCGGTTCACCTTCTCGGCGAGGATGCGGCCCAGCTCGGCGCATTCGGCGGGCGTGGTGCGCATGAGCGTCACCTGCGGGTTGTGGTGGTAGAAGGTTCGGCCCTTGAATTTCTCTGGAACGGTGTGGGGCTCGCCGAAGTTCACCATGTCGAGGCAGCCGGGCGTGACGATGGCGGGGATCTTGGCCTTGGCCGTGGCGTCGAGGCGGGTGGGGCCGGCGTTGAGCACGCCGCCGACGAGTTCGTCGGCCCACTCGGTGGTGGTGATGTCGAGCACGCCGGCGACGAGGCCGCTTTCGATCAACGATTCCATCGTGCGGCCGCCGGTGCCGGTGGCGGCAAAGACGAGCACCTCGTAGCCGGCGGCTTCGACGAGCTTGCGTGCTTCGGTCACGCAGGCGGTGGTGTTGCCGAACATGCTGGCGACGACCAACGGCTTGTCGGCGGCGGTGGCCTTGGACGCTTCGGCCGCTGCTTCGACCATGCCGCAGATGGCGCCGGCGGCGTTGGCGAAGATCGTCCGCGAGAGCCGGTTCAAGCCCGCCACATCGACGATGGCCGGGATCATGACGATGTCCTTGGTGCCGACGTAGGGGGCGACGTTGCCGCTGGCGAGGGTGGAGACCATCACCTTGGGAAAGCCGAGAGGCAGCGGCCGCATCGCCGCCGTGGAGATGGCGGTGCCGCCGCCGCCGCCGAGGGAAATGATCCCTTGGATGCGGCCTTCCGCCGCTAGCTGGCCGACCAACGCGGCGGCGGCCTTCGACATGAGGGCCATGCATTCGCCGCGATCCTGGCGCTTCAGCACCGCTTCCCAATCCGCACCGCCGTGGGCCGCGACTTTGGCGAGGCCGATGTCGGGCTGGATCGTCGGTTCGCCTTGCGTGCCGACGTGGATGAGCAAGGGCGTGTGGCCGCGGCGACGGATCAGGTCGGCCACGAAGCCATGTTCAGGGCCTTTGGTGTCGAAGGTTCCGAGAACGGCGATGGTGGGCATGGCGGGATGGGGAGTGGAGTGGTGGAGAAATGGAGTGAGGCGAAATCAGTGCGGTTGGCCCATGGAGTGCGCCGGCTCGACGGCGCTTTGGAGCGGCTGGAATGGAAG
>CAMLMI010000195.1 GCA_946480965.1 uncultured Verrucomicrobiales bacterium
ACGCGGTGGGCGACCGCGATCTGTCGCGCGTCCTGAAGTGCCTGGAGGACGAGCTTTGGGCCATGAAGCTGGACAAGCAGAAGTCCGCCATCGGCCTGCTCTTCGGCCTCATCACCAAGGTGCGCGCCATGCTCTTCCTCAAGGAAATGACCCGTCGCGGCTGGGTGAAGGACGGGATGGACTACAACGGCTTCAAGCGCGCGCTGGAGAATATCCCCCCCGGAGCGCTGCCCGAGGACAAAAAATTCAATCCGCTTTCGATCAACCCGTTCGTGCTCTTCAAGGCCCTTCCGCAGGCGGCGCGGTATTCCGACTCGGAGCTGGTTGGTGCGATGAAGCATCTGCTGGACTGCAACCGGCGGCTAGTTTCCAGCGGGTTGGACGACGCGCTCGTCCTCCAGCAGGCCATGCTGCAAATCGTTGGGCACAAAACGGCTGGCCGCGCCGTGGGGCGTGGCTGAACGGATGGCTGCTTGACGCTCTCGATCCGCCTTCCGATATTCTGGCGCAACGTCGTATGGCCACTCCCGCTGCCCAGCTGATGGTATCGACCCTCGAAAACCTGGCCTGCATCAAGGTCATCGGGAGGGCGAACTTTGCCGTGAGCGTGAACTTCAAGCGGCTCGTCCAAGGGCTTTCCGAGAAGGGCATCCAGTTCCTTGTGATCGACCTGGCCGAATGCACCGCGATGGACAGCACCTTCCTGGGTGATCTGGCCGGGCTCGGTCTCAAGCTCCAAGGCGTCTGCCCGCCGGGCAAGAGCGCCATCCGGCTGCTCAACACGCCCGACTCCGTGCGCGACTCGATCGAGAGCCTCGGCATCGACCGGCTCTTCCAGATGATCGAGCGGAACGAAGCGCAGCCAGGCACCTTCAAGGAGGTCTCCCTCGACCCCGTCTCCCGCACGGAGAACACCCGCAACTGCCTCGAAGCGCACCGGCTGCTGATGGATCTGGACCCGAACAACGTCGGCAAGTTCAAGGACGTGACCGCGTTTCTGGAGCAAGACCTCAAACAGCAGGAAGCGGCGGCGAAGTAGAAAGGTGGTTTTCCGATGTGGGAGGAAGATCCGAGATAGCAGAGCGCCCAGTTTAAGGTCGTGGCCGTCGGCTTGGCACTGCTGGTTTTGGTCCGACTTGGGTTCGCCGCTTTTGGTTGGAGTTGGGATCCCCAATCCTTTGATTCCGTGCTGCTAGGATTCGGTGTAGCCCTTGGTATTTACGCGGCGAGCATTTGGGTGGTCGGCTGGATTCTGCGGGCCATGCTTCGACGCTTCGGCAAAAAAGATGAATCCGATTTTTAGGGTGAACTTTTCCCTTTTGCAGTTTGCCCCAGCGGCTCCTAGCCTGCGCGCATGTCTGATTTTGACGTGAAATACGTCGCCAATTTGGCGCGGCTCCATCTGACCCCCGAGGAAGAAACGAAGCTCGGCGCCCAGCTCGGCAACATTCTCGGCTACATCGAGAAGCTGAAGGAAGTGGACGTCACCGGAGTGGAGCCCACCGCCCACGCCTTTCCCATCGTGAACGTCTGGCGCGCCGACGAGATCAAGCCAGGCCTGACCAACGAGGAAGCCCTCCGCAATGCCCCGGCCAAAGCCAACGGCCTGTTCGTCGTTCCGAAGATCGTCGAATAGCTCGGCCGCTCTTGTTCCAACCCTTTTCCGGAAACACCGTTCCGTCGGATTCCATGCTCCATTCCCTGACCATTTCCCAGCTCGCGGCCAAATTGGCGTCCGGCGAGACGACCTCCGTCCAGGCCACCCAGGCGTGCCTCGACCGCATCGCCGCCGTGGACGGCCAGATCCAGGCCTTCATGAGCCACGACGCGGCCGACGCATTGGCCCAAGCCACTGCCGCCGACCAGCGGCTCGCCGCCGGCGAACGCGGACCGCTCCTCGGCGTGCCCATCGCCATCAAGGACGTGCTCAACGTCAAAGGCCATCCGCTGAACTGCTCTTCCAAGATTCTCGGCAACTTCGTCTCGCCCTACGACGCCACCGTCATCGAGAAGCTGAAGGCCGCCGGCGCGGTGATCTTCGGCCGGGTGAACATGGACGAGTTCGCCATGGGCAGCTCGACCGAGAACTCCGCCTTTCAGACCACGAAGAACCCCTGGGACATCACCCGCATTCCCGGCGGTTCCTCCGGTGGTTCCGCCGCCGCCGTCGCGGCCGACGAAGCCTTCGCCACGCTCGGTAGCGACACCGGTGGTTCCATTCGCCAGCCCGCCGCGCTCTGCGGCTGCGTCGGCCTCAAGCCCACCTACGGCCGCGTGTCCCGCTACGGCCTCGTCGCCTTCGCCTCGTCGCTCGACCAGATCGGGCCTTTCACCAAGGACGTGCGCGACGCCGCGACTGTGCTGAGTGCCATCAGCGGTCGTGATTTGCGCGACACCAGCAGCGTCGATCAGCCCGTGCCCGACTACACCGCCGCGCTGGGCAAGAGCATCAAGGGCCTGAAGATCGGTCTGCCCAAGGAATACATGGTCGGTGGCCTCGACGCGGAGGTGAAAGCCGCCGTGGACGCCGCCGTGAAGAAGCTCACCGAGCTGGGCGCGGAAGTGGTCGAGATCTCCCTCCCGCACACCGACTACGCCGTCTCCGTCTATTACATCATCGCCACCGCCGAGGCTTCCTCGAACCTCGCGCGCTTTGACGGCATCCGCTACGGCACCCGCGTGGACGGCGATTCCCCCGAGAAGCTCTACGGCAATACCCGTGGCCAGGGCTTCGGCGCGGAAGTGAAGCGCCGCATCATCCTCGGCACCTACGTGCTGAGCAGCGGCTACTACGACGCCTTCTATCTGCGCGCGCAGAAGGTCCGCACGCTCATCCGGCAGGACTTCCTCAACGCCTTCGAGAAGGTGGACGCCATCATCACGCCGACGACGCCGACCGCCGCCTTCAAGATCGGCGAGAAGTCCGACGATCCGCTCCAGATGTATCTGAGCGACATCTTCACCATCTCCTGCAACCTGGCGGGCATCCCCGGCCTGAGCCTGCCCTGCGGCTTCACCGCGTCGCCCAAGCTGCCCATCGGCCTCCAGATCCTCGGCAAACCTTTCGGAGAAGAGACGATCCTCCAGATCGCCCACGCCTACGAGCAGGCCACGTCTTGGCACAAAGAGCGGCCGGTGATCGGCTGAGGTGGTCGAGCGAATCATTTCATCGCGGTTCTGCGGGAGGGGAGCGGAAGGTGGCGCTGCCGGTTGCGGTGGCGTTGCAAAAGTTGGTGCGGCAAACCCTTCATCCAGGGCATCTGCCCATTTGACGGCGAGATGGCTCAATCGCCCGGTGGAGCATTTGCTTCATCATGCAGGCGTTTCGTTATGGGAGAAGAAGGCGAAGCAGTCGAAGGGAGGGCTGCGCAGGTGCGGAGGAACTCGTGTCATCGGCACGGGATGCCGACGTCGCAGGCGGCTCCAGAGCGGCCTCGGCCACCAATTCACTGCGTCGGCTCCGAACGCCAAACGCAAACGCCTAAACAGTTCCCGGCCGCTATTCGTATCCAACCGGGTCCACCATCCGATTAAGGCCCGTGTTGGATGACCAATGACGTCGCTCTTCTCCGGTCGCACTTGGAGGAGAGGGAGTTTGTCCCGCGTCCCGCCGGCATTCTGGCCAAGGTTTCCGCCAAACCACTTGAGGCATGCTCCGTTTTGTTCAGAGCGGCTCTGTTTTGCGGCATCGTTCCGCACTACTGATAGTGCGGCGGCTTCGGGTTCACGCTGCGGATGCGGTCCAGCTCGGCGGCGGTGAGGGTTTCGGAAAGGCTCGTGCACTGCGCCTGCAGGCGGCGCAGGAGCTTGCCCTGCTCCACCAGGACCGTGTTCATCTGGTCGAGGGCGTGTTCCAGTTCCGCCACGTGGGATTCCAGCCGCTGGAACCGTTCCTCGGAAACATCGTCCGACATGGCGCTCAGTCTCCCGAAGCGAGGTCCATCCCGTGCAGGTAGTAGAGAATCCGGCTGCAGTTCGGGCACGTGGTCAGTTCGTGGCCCGCCTTGCACGCCAGCGAAACCTGGGTCGGCAGCTTCATGTGGCAACCGCCGCAGGCGCTGTGCTCGATGCCCACCACGCACTTCTCGCCCCGCGTCTTCAGCAGCCGCTCATACTTCGACAGCGCGGCCGGATCGATCCCCGTGGTCAAGGCGGCCCGGCCGCCTTCGAGATCCGCCAGCTCCTTCTTCAAGGCCTGCTCGCGCGTGGCCAGCTCGCGGAGCTGGCCGTCCATGTGCGCCTTGGCCTCCTTCGCCACGGCGTCGGCGGCGGCCACATCCTTCTGCGCCGACTCGATCTGCTCCATGCAGTCGATCTGCCGGTCTTCCAGGGCCGAGATCTCCTTCTTCGCCCGTTCGATCTCCTCGCCCAGCATCTTGTATTCGTCGTTCTTCTTGGTCTGGAACTGCTGGACGGAATACTTCTCGATCTTCTGCTTCAGGGCATCGACCTCCAGTTCGAGCGACTTCCGCTGGGACTCGATCTGTTTGACCTTGGTCTTGGCGGCTTCCAGGGCGGCGAGCGCCCCGGCGTTCCGGCCCGACACCGATTGCCGTTCGGGCTCGATCTGGGCGAGCTCGGCTCCGAGGCGGAGGATCTTGCGGTCGCGTTCCTGGAGGATGAGGAGTTTTTCGATGGCTTCGAGCATGGGGCGGAATGGCTGGCGTTTTCGCGACGCTATCGGCGCGCCCCGGCAGCGTCAACGCACGCCACCGGAAACCTCGGAAAAGAAAACCTGACTCTCCAGTTTTCCAGCCAAGCTGTGGCCATAAATCCCTTGCCCGGCCCCTTGGTCAGGCGTAGCAACGGCCAGCAAGTGGATGGCCGGGAGGAGCAACGGCGGCGACCGGCCGGGTGGAAGTTTCCGATGAAAATCACGATGCAGTTCGGGCGACGATCCTGGTGGCTTCTGCTTTTTGCCATGACGGGATTCCTCGCCTCCGGGTGCAGCCTGCGCCTCTCGCGGCACGATCTCTTGCTGGGCTACAGCGCTGAGCGGCCGGGATTGGCGCGCCGCGTCGCGCCCGGACTGGACCTGCGGCTGGGCGGCGAAGTTCCGGGAGCCAGTGTGGGCTGGCATGATTCGACCGTGATGGTCCCGGTCGGCGAAAACCCTCCGGTCATGGCCGGCACCGCCGTCGCTTTTGCTCCGCCCTTGGGCTGGCGCTGGACCGAATCCGGCATCGTCCACCGTGTCGGTTGGACCTACCGCATGGCCACGAAGCCGACGAACGATGTCCGTTTCGTCGGTGAAAGCTGGTTCGGGCTGGCGGCGAGCTGGCCGACAGCATCGCCCGGCTTCGGAGCCGGTTTCTCGCGACAAAGCTGGGTGTTGAGCCCACCCGGCCGCTCGGGCGCCTTCTTCATCGATTTCTCCAGCCGCCGACCGACGGAAGGGTCGTTCGTCGTCCTGCCCATTTCTTCGTCCGAAACCAACAAACCCTCCGCTCCATGAAACGCACCCTGAACCGATCCATTCCTCCCATGCTTGTGCTGATGGCCCTCGCGGCTACCGGCTGCAAAAACGACGCCCTCGTTTTCACCACCTACACCAAGGTCGGCCTGCATGCGAGCGCCACGGGCAACACGCCGAACAACCTCATGTTCGGCTACAAGCGTTTCGAGGGCGCGATCATCCCGGTGGACGCCGCGAAGCCCGAGGCCGACGTGGCTTCGGTCTATGCCTCCATCGGCTTGACCAACGGCTGGTTCTCCGGCCTGCACCTGCAACAGGTCTTCGCCACGGGCGACGCCGCCGTCAGCGCGTCGGAGAAGGGCCTGCTGCAAAACGATTGAACCCGCCATGAAACCCACCTTTGCCTTGCCGACGCTTCTGGCGGCCGCGCTGGCTTCCGTCGGTTGCCAGAGTCCGAACGCCGTCGTCTTCGTCACGACCACGGGCATCAACGTCGAGGCCAGCGCCGCCGAAGGCACCCAATCCACCGCGCATGTCGGCTACACGCGCTTCGAGGGCGTGCTCATGCCCGGCCGCAATCCCGATGGTTCGCCGCGCCAGAAGGCGTATCCGGTCCTGTCCAAGATGGACTTCTCCAGCGGCTCGCTCTTCCTGCCGTCGTTCTCCGTCGCCAGCACCGGAGCGACCGCGCCGATGCGGCTCCACCAGGTCTTCGCCACGGGCAAAGCAGCCACCGGCCGCAACTCGGTGGAATCGATCAAGAGCGACTTCCAAGTGCTCAGCGGCAAGCTCGCCGAACACCGCGCCAGCCAGGAGATCGCCCGGGAATTCATCGCCAAAGCGCAAGAGGAACAGCTCTCCGAAGCATGGAACGCCGCAGTGAGCACCGGTTTGATCGTAGGCAAAGTCCCGAATCGGCCCTCCAGTGCTGCGCGTCTCAAAGCGGCCTTGGACGACGCCCTGGTCGGCGACGACGAAATCACCCGCACCAAGCTCAAAGTCTTCATGAAAGAACTGAAAATCCGGTAACCGCTCCGATCAACCCTACCTACCATGAAAAAGGTTCTCATCGTTCCGCTGTCATCCAAAACCGATGTCGAGTTCCAACGCATGCTGGAAGCAATGGCCCGTCTTCCACCGAAGTGGACCGTCGCCGACGTGGCTACGGACGAAGAATCCGACGGGACGAGAATCGTCGTCATCGTGGTGAGGAAAGGTTCGCTGACGCGGAAGTTGATCTTTCCGCTGTCGGTCCCCTCTGCGGCGGAGTTCGACGCCTTCATCGAGGAATGGGAGAAGCTCAAGCCGCGCTGGCGGCTCATCGGCGTGGATCGCGCCATCGACTCCGGCGTGCCCGTCGCGCGGTTTACCATCGAGCGCGTCGCGGATGAAGGCGCCGAGTCCGTTTCGGACAGCTCCACGGCTCCCGCCAAACGCGCACTGAAGACCAAACGGGCTGCCCCCAAAGCCGCCCGCAATAACGCACGAAGCGGCGGCTCCTAAGCCGGAACAGTGCAGTTGCGAAGCAGCGGCAGGCGCTGGAAAACAGCAAGGCGGGAGGAACTCTTCCTCCCGCCTTTCGCGCAAACTTCGGCCGCCGTCGCGGAATGGGCTTTGCCCGCAGGCAAAATCCGCTCGCGCTCCGGCGGCCAGCAATCGTTTTTAGCCGCTGCCCAGGCGCACCTGCGCAAAGGCCGCGTCGCCGAGGAACACCAGCCGTTCGGACAGATCGTTCAGCGCCAGCCGAGCGGTCTCGAAGCGTTCGGAGAGCCGATGGTAGAGATCGTCGAGGCTGTAGCGGCGGGCCAGGCGATGGTCGGCGGCCACGCGGAAATTGGTCCGGCCCAGTTCGCGATAGTAGCTGAGATCGGGGAAGCCACGGAGCTGCGCCCGTTGCCGGATGCGTTCGGGAAACATGCCGGAGAGGAAGAGCGACTGGTTCCCGATCTGCGCGCGGAGGAAGAACGCCGTCCGGTCGTCCACCGTCTGGAGCGCGCCCATCATCTCGAAGAAGTAGTCGAGCGACCCTTCGCGGCCCGGCAGACGGCAGCGGGTGTTTTCCTGCACGCCGTATTCGGCCAGGAGGGAGCCGAGATAGTCGGCGATCTCGCGGTCGTCGATCCCGGCCTTGAGCAGCGCATGGCGGACGAGCGTGTAGAAGTAGAAGTGGCGCGAGACCTGGAGACAGCCGGAGTCCTCCAGCACTCCGCGCAGCACGGCTTCGTGGTCGAGCAGCAGATCGAGCGAGTCCGGGTCCTGGAGCAGGCTGGCGAGGCTGGCATCTTGGCCGCCGTGGCGGCTCAGCGACTTGAGGAGAAAGGCGACGTCTTCCGGGGTGAACTGGACGCGGCAGTTGGGCTGGATAACAGTCATGCGGCTGGAAACGGTGAAAAGGTTTCCGTCAGAGGTCTCCGGACAAATCCGGCACTACGACTGACCACGATGAACTTCATAGCACTTCAAGTTCCATGCGGCCAATCCGGCCGCACAGAGGTCTCATCGGCAGATTTCCGGAAAAGAGAAGCGCACACTGGGCAAAAGCCGACACCGCAATGGATTCCCCTTTGACCTCCCCGACGGGAACGGCCGACCTCATCCCCGCGCGCAACCGCCGCCAAGCGATGGATTGGAGCCTCGTGCTCGCCAGCCAAGGTCTCGACGGTTCGCTGCTGGAAACGGCCGAAGGTGGCTTCGCCCTCGCGGTTCCGTGGGAACAAAGCCCGGCGGCGCGCGCGGCCATCGCGAGCTTCCGCGCGGAGAACCGGCAATGGCGTTGGCAACGGCGCATCCCGTCCACGCCGCTCATCTTCCATTGGGGCAGCACCGGCTGGATCATGGTCCTGGCCGTGATGGCGGCGCTGTCGGCCCAGGTGCCGGGGCTGTATGGGGCGGGGCGGATGCAGCATTCCGGCTTGGCCAACGGCGAAGTCTGGCGACTGCTCACCGCCACCATGCTCCATGGCGACGGCGCGCATCTGGGCTCGAACCTGATGGCGGGCTATCTCTTCGTGGGTGTGGCC
>CAMLMI010000196.1 GCA_946480965.1 uncultured Verrucomicrobiales bacterium
AGCAGGCTCCAGAGCGTCTGCGCGGTCCAACGGGCGGCGATGGGGCAGCGGAACTCGTCGGTGAAGAGAGTCATCGGTTTGCCCTGGGCCAAGGTGCGGCGGAACTCCTCGTTGAAGCCCCGGTCGCCGCTCTGGGAAACGCCGCCGTTCATGGAGAGGCGGAAGACGGCGTTGCGCGGGTTCTGCAACACGGCGGCTTCGGCCTCCACCTTGGTCTCGCCATAGACGTTCACCGGGCTGACCGGATCGGTCTCGGTGTAGCCGCCCTTGCGTCCGTCGAAGACGAGGTCGGTGGAGAGGAACCAGACCGGGGCATCGCCCGCCAAGGCGCAGAGACGGCGCGTGGCCTCGACGTTGATCCGGCGCGCGGCGGCAGGATCGCGCTGGCAATCGGCGGGCTTGGCCATCGCGGCGGCATGGAGGATCAACGACGGGCGATCCCGCAACAGCGCGGCCCTCACCGCTGCGGCGTCAGTCAAATCCACCTCCGGTCGAGCTATCGGAATGGCGCGAACACCGACGGGAGCAGTGCGCACCAGTTCCTGGCCGATCAAACCGGCGGCACCGGTGATCCATACGGTTCGACCTTGGGCGGATGACATGCGGGGAAACTAACGACGCGCCGCGTTTCGCCGCCACTGAAAGCTTCCCAGCCCGCCGCCGCTTCTGCTTCGCTCGCGCGCATGATTCTCCGCCCGCTCTGCGTTCTGGTGCTCGCCACGTTGCCTGCCGCCGCCGCAACGCTCTACGACGGTTCGCTGGGCACGGCTCCGTCGTCGCAGCAATGGCTGTATCTGACGGACCCTTTCTCCGGCGCGTCGGCCGTGCAGACGGTCGGGGCATCGTCCGTCACGCTGGACACCACAGCGGCCACTTCGGACAAGGCGGGCTACTTCGCGTCCCATGCGAGCCATTCGGGCATTCCGGTGCTGGACCGCACGACGGGGTTCACCGTGTCGTTCACCGTGAAGCTCAATTCCGAGAGCCATATCACGTCGGACCGCGCGGGCTTCAGCGTGATCGCGCTCGGCAGTGACAGCAAAGGCATCGAACTCGCCTTCTGGAGCGACCGCATCTGGGCCCAGGCGGACGACCCGCTGTTCACCCATGCCGAGGAAGCGCTCTTCGATCCGACCGCGGCCTTGATCAGCTACGATCTTGAGATCCTGGGCGACACCTACACCTTGAGTTCGGGCGCGAGCACGATCCTCACCGGCAGCGTGCGCGACTACACGGCTTTCTCCGGCGCGTTCAATCCCTACGACCAGCAGAGCTTCCTCTTCTTCGGCGATGACACGAGCCAGGCGGCGGCGAGCTTCGAGATGACCCACGTGGCCGTGACGGTTCCAGAACCGGCCACCGGAGCATTGGTTGCGCTGGGAGCTCTGGCCCTGCTGCGTCGCGTCCGGAAGAACTGAGCCGTTCGGCAGAATAAAAAAGTCGCCACCCGCCGCCGGGACTGGCAAACCAACCGGCTCACGCCGGAGACCGGCGGAACCAAGCTAACGGATGAAGAACAAGCTCAGACTCGGCCTGCCCAAGGGCAGCCTGCAGGACGCCACCATCGAGAAGATGGCCAAGGCGGGCTTCAACGTGCAGGTCAGCAGCCGCTCCTACGTGCCCTACGTCGATGACGAAGAACTCGAGATCCGCCTGATCCGCGCCCAAGAGATCAGCCGCTACGTCGAGCATGGCTATCTGGACGCCGGCATCACCGGCCACGACTGGATCGTCGAGAACGGTTCCAAGGTCCACGAGGTCGCCGAATACATTTTCAGCAAGATTTCCCGCCAGCCCACCCGTTGGGTGCTGGCCGTTCCGGAGGAGTCCAAGATCAAGTCGGTCAAGGACCTCGCCGGGAAACGCATCGCGACCGAGGTGGTCAACCTGACCAAACGCTGGCTGAAGAAGAACAAGGTCAAGGCCGAGGTCGAGTTTTCCTGGGGCGCCACCGAGGTGAAGGCCCACGAGCTGGTGGATGCCATCGTCGAAGTGACCGAAACCGGTTCCTCCCTGCGCGCCAACAAGCTCCGCATCGTCGAGACCCTCCTGACCTCGACCCCGCGCCTCGTGGCCAACCACGATTCGTGGAAGGACAAGTGGAAGCGGACCAAGATCGAGACCCTCGACCTGCTCCTCCGGGGCGCGATGGAGGCGGAATCCAAGGTGGGCCTGAAGATGAACATCAAGCAGGACAACCTGCCAAAGTTGTTGCAAAGCCTCCCCGCATTGCGTAATCCAACCGTCTCGAATTTGAGCCAACCCGGTTGGATCGCGGTGGAAACCATCATCGACGAGCACATCGTTCGCGAGATCGTCCCGCTGCTCAAGGCCGCCGGAGCCGAAGGCATCATCGAATATCCGTTGAACAAAGTCGTTTACTGACGCAGGAAACAAAACCGTATGGGTTCACTGAAGAAACGCCGGAAGGCCAAGATCAACCGCCACAAGCGCCGCAAGAAGCTCCGTCTGAACCGGCACAAGAAGCGCACCTGGCAGAAGTAACGTCGGCCCGGCCGTTCGTCCCAGTTTTCAACCTCGAAGCAGCCCGCACTTTGCGGGCTGCTTTTCTTTGGGCACTGTCCCCGGCGAGAACATGCGCGCAGCCCAGCCCCATCCACCATCGACCGGCGTCGCCCCACGATCGATCCGGCTCCCCGTCGTTCTGCTGGTCCTGCTCGGCGCGACCCTGCTGGTGGGCTGCGCCTCCCGGCGGGCCGGGGCGCCGCCGAACGATCCCGGCCGGCTTTCCCCCGCCGAAACGGAGCGGCGAGCCGAGGCTTTCGCACGCTTCGCCGCCGGCGTCAGCCATGACCTGAACAACCAGCCCCGGTCCGCGCTGGAGGAGTTCGAGCGTTCGGTCGTGTTGGACCCCGGCAACGAGACGCTCCTCCAGGAGCTGGCCGCCCGCTACGTGCAGCTCGGCGAGAACGAAAAAGCCATTGCCATTCTCGCCCAGGCTTCCCGGTCTCCCGACGCCTCGGCGGAAACCCTCGCCCTCTACGGCCGCACGGCGCTGCTGGTGGGCCAGACCAACCAAGCCATCACCGCCTGCGAGGCGGCCATCGCCAAGGACCCGCTCTCGCTCGATCCCTACCAGACCCTGGCCGAAGTGCATTACCGGCTGGGGCAGCACACGAATTCCCTGGCGGTGATCCATCGCGCCGCTGCGGAGATCGACGCCGCGCCGCCCCGCTTCCTTGTCGGCACGGCGGATCTCTATGCGAAGTTCCTCACGCTTTACCCGGAGTTTTCCGACGAGATCCGTCCCAGGATGCGGAGTCTCCTGGAGGCGGCCCTGGCGGCCGGTCCCGACAATCTCCTCCTCCTGAGCCAGATCGCCGGCCACTACACCGGCCTCGGCGAGGTCGCCAAGGCCATGTCGATCTACGAGCAGATGGTCGGCGGACTCGGCAACATCCCCCTGCTCCGCGACGCCGCGCTGGAGAAACTGGCGAACTACTACCTCGGGCACGGCGAGTTCGAGAAGGCCGAGGCGCACCTCGAGGCCATCGTGCGGGACAATCCCACCCAGTTCCCCCAGGCCTACTATTTCCTCGGGTCCATCGCCGCCAAGAGCGGCCGCTTCGAGAAGGCCGAAGAGCATCTGGAGCGCTTCATGGTGTTGAGCCCCGGCTTCGAGCCCGCCTACTACGAGCTGGCCCGCGCCCAGGTCGCCCGGGACCAGCCCCTCGAAGCGCTGGAGACCCTGAAGCGGGCCCGGGCCCGCTTCTCCACCAGCTTCCCCGGCGAATTCCTCGCCGCCCTGGCCCACGGCCAGTTGGAGGACCACACCAACGCCGTGTCCCGCATGGTCTCCGCCGAAATCATCGCCCGCAGCTCCAATCCCTCGCTCCTGACCGCCCAGTTCTACTTCCAGCTCGGCGCCATGCAGGAACGGGCCAGGCAGTTCGAGGACTCGGAACGCTCCTTCCGCAGATCGCTGGAGATCGAGCCCGATTCCGCCGAGGCCCTGAACTACCTCGGCTACATGTGGGCCGACCGGGGCGAGAACCTCGAGGAGGCCCGCGCCATGATCGAGAAGGCGCTCCGTCTCGAACCCGACAACGCAGCCTACCTCGACAGCCTCGCCTGGGTGCTCCACCGCCTCGGACGCCACGACGAGGCCCTGCCAGCCATGCGCCGTTCCATCGAGCTGTCCGACGAGCCCGACCCCGTCCTCTACGACCACCTCGGCGACATCCTTTCCGCCCTGGGCCAGGCGGAGGAAGCGCGCGAAGCCTGGAGGAAATCCGTCTCCGAGAAGCCCGATCCCGCCGTGCAGAAGAAGCTCGACGAGTCCACCGTGCCCGCAAAGAAAACGGACTGACGATGGCCTCCTTCTCCCGCCACTACACCCTGGAGGAAGCCCGGGCCCTACTCCCGCAGATCCGCCGCTGGCTCGCCCGCCTCGAGCTCCTCCGCGAGCAGCTCCGCTCGGCCGAACGCACCATCGCCGCCATCACCGATGCCGGGGCCGACGCCGGCGGCTCGACCGTCAACCAGCGCCTGCGCCTCATCGCCGGGATCAGGTCCGTGGTCCGCGAGTTCGAGGAACGCGAGATCCAGCTCAAGGACCTGGACCGCGGTCTCGTCGATTTCCCGTCTCTCCGCGAAGGCCGCGAAGTCTTCCTCTGCTGGGAAAAGTCCGAGGACGACATCGAGCACTGGCACGATCTGGACGCCGGTTATTCCGGCCGCCAAGGCCTCTGAAATCGGGGCCTCCCTCCAATCCCGGATTTTCCCGCGAAAAGTTTGTCCGAATTTCATCCGTTGACGGAACTTGGGGAAACGATCCTGACTTGTCGCATGAATCCCGCCCCGGTCGGCCGCCCCCAGCGGCCCTCTTCATCGACGACGCCTCCGCCCGGTTCTGGGACGGCGGCCGGGGATTCGTTGCCGGTTCTGTCCGTCCTTTGACTCCGCATTCCACCATGAAGCCAGCCGCCTCCAGACTCCTGCTCGCCCTCGTCCTCGCCGCCAGCAGCGCGGCGTTCGGGGCCGACGAAAACCGCCGCCCCCACGCGCCGACGAACGAACCGCCCACCGCCGCCTCGGCCCGCGCCCAAACCGTCGCCGCGCCCGCTCCGGGCGAGCGCGTCGTCTTCCTTGGCAACGGCCTCGCCGAACGCGACGTCTATTTCAGCCGCCTGGAGACCGAGTTGCACCTGCGTTACCCGGAGCACGCTCTGATCGTCCGCAACATGGGCCGTCCCGGCGACACTCCCGGCTTTCGCCCCCACCCTGGGCGCAGATCGCAGTGGGCATTCCCCGGGGCCGAAAAGTTTCATCCCGAACTGGCCCGGCACAACGGGATCGGCTTCTTCCCCACGCCCGACCAATGGCTGACCCACCTGAGGGCCGACACCGTCGTCGCCTTCTTCGGCTACAACGAAGCCTTCGACGGCCCGGAGCGCGTGGCCAACTACGAGGCGGAGCTCGACGCCTTCGTCGTCCACACCCTGTCCAAGGCCTACAACGGCCAGGCCGCGCCCCGGCTCGCGCTCGTCTCCCCCATCGCCTTTGAGGATCTCTCGGCCAAGCGGGACTTGCCGAACGGCCAGAAGGAGAACGCCAACCTCGCCCTCTACACCGAGGCGATGCGCAAGGTCGCCGCGAAGCACCGGCTCACCTTCATCGACCTCTTCACCCCGTCGAAGACGCGCTACGCAAACAAGAGCCTTCCTCCGCTCACCATCAACGGCTTCGCCCCCACCGAGGCCGGCTACGCCGAGATCGCCGTCTGGCTGGCCGATGGCCTCTATGGCAAGCAGCCGCGCCAGTCCAAGTCCGATCCCGCCCTGGTCAACACGGCCGCCAAGGAGAAGGACTACTTCTGGAACAACGACTACAACCTCGTGAACGGCGTCCACACGCACGGCCAACGCTACGATCCCTTCGGTCCCCAGAACTACCCCGACGAGATCCGGAAGACCCGCGAGATGACCGCGCTGCGCGACGCCCTCATCCACGAGGTCGCCCAGGGCAGGAAGAAGGAGATCGCCGTCGATGACTCCAAGACCCACGAACTCCCCGCCGTTCCCACCAACTTCAAGCGCCCCATCGAATACCTCGACGGCCAGAAAGCCATCGAGAGCTTCACCATGATGGAAGGCTACAAGGTCGAGCTCTTCGCCTCGGAGAAGGAGTTTCCGGACATGAAGAACCCGGTCCAGATGTCGTTCGACAACAAGGGCCGCCTCTGGGTCGCCGTCATGCCCAGCTACCCGCACTTCAAGCCCGGCGACGCCCGCCCCGACGACAAGCTGCTCATCCTAGAAGACACCGACGGCGACGGCCGCGCGGACAAGCAGACGATCTTCGCCCGCGGCCTGCACCTGCCCATCGGCTTCGAGCTGGCGCCCGAAGGCGTCTATATCTCCCAGGAACCGAACCTCTGCCTGCTGATCGACGACAACAAGGACGACCGCGCCGACCGCATGGAGATCCTCATGCACGGCTTCGACACGCACGACACGCACCACGCCATCTCCGCCTACAGCGCCGACGCCTCGGGCGCGTTCTACCTTTCCGAAGGCCGCTTCCTCCACAGCCAAGTGGAGACGCCCTATGGCCCGCGCCGCGTCAATGACGGCGGCGTCTGGCGCTTCGACCCGAAAACTTTCGGCCTCGAACGCTTCGCCCAGACCGACCTGAACAACCCTTGGGGCTACGCGCTCGACGACTGGGAACAGGGCGTCATCGCCGACGCCTCCAGCGGCGAGAACTACTGGGCGTTGCCCGTCTCCGCCAAGATGCCCTATGGCGTGGAGATCAACCGCGCCGGTTCCTACGTGCCCAAGCGTTCGCGGCCCACCTCCGGTTCCGAGTTCGTCTCCTCCCGCCATTTCCCCGACGAGGTCCAGGGCCACTACATGACCTGCAACAGCATCGGCTTCCTCGGCATCAACTTCTCCGCCGTCGCGGAAGACGGCTCCGGCTTCACCGGCAAGCTCGCCGGCGACCTCATCAGCTCCAGCGATCCGAACTTCCGCCCCGTCGATCTCGAATTCGCCCCCGACGGCTCGCTCTATTTCATCGACTGGCACAACGCGCTGATCGGCCACATGCAGCACAACGCGCGCGACCCGAACCGCGACCACGACCACGGCCGCGTCTATCGCATCACCTATCCGTCGCGTCCATTGGTGAAGCCCGCCGTCGTCGCCGGCGCGCCCATTCCCGCGCTCCTGGAAAACCTGAAGCTCCCGGAATACCGCACCCGCTACCGCACCCGCCGCGAACTCCGCTCCCATCCTGCCAGCGAAGTGCTGCCGGCGGTGAAGGCCTGGGTCGCCAAGCTCGACAAGACCGACCCGCGCTACGAACACCACCTCGCCGAAGCCCTCTGGGCCACCTGGGCGCAGAACCGGCCCGACGTGGACCTCGTCCAGCAGCTCCTCGGCGCCAAGGACCACCGCGCCCGCGCCGCCGCCGCCAGCGTCGTCCGCTTCGCCGCGAACAAGCTGCCCAACAGCACCGACCTCCTCCTGCGCGCCGCCAACGACTTCCACGGCCGCGTCCGCCTCGAAGCCATCGTGGCCGCCTCCTGGCTCGACAACCAGGACGGTGCCCGGATCGTCCTCGAAGCCCTCAAGCATCCGCTCGACCGCTGGATGAGCCCGGTCACGAAGCAGATCCTCGAACACACCTTGAAGGACGACGTCGCCGCGCTCCAGGCCAGCGGCAAGCTCGACCTCGCCGATAACCCGAATGCCCAGGCCTACCTCGACGGCAAATACAAGATCGGCGACGCCCCGCCCGCGCCCGAGCACCAGAAGTTCGGCCCCACTCGCGCCCTCACCGGCGACGCGCTCAAGGCCTACGAACTCGGCCGCGAGATCTACAACCGCGACGCCCATTGCGGCACCTGCCACCAGCCCAACGGCCTCGGCCTCGCCGGCGTCTATCCGCCCCTCACCGCCAAGGACAACCCTTGGCTCACCGATGACGACCGCCTGATCAAAATCGTGCTGAAAGGCCTTTGGGGGCCCATCGAGGTCGCCGGACAGCGTTACGATCCGTCGAAAGGCGTGCCGCCCATGCCCGGCTTCGGCGTCTTCCTGAACGACGAGGAACTCGCCGCCGCCCTGACCTACGTCCGGCAATCCTTCGGCAACGACCTGCCCGCGATCACCGCCGCCCAGGTCGCCAAGCACCGCGAAGCCACCAAGTCCCGCGACAACTTCTACGAGACCGAGGAGATCATGGCCGAACACCCCATCCCCGGCTGGGAGAAGTGGGGCAAGAGCGCGAAGCCGGTGAATGCGTTCGAGTAAACCCTGCGCCATCCACCAATCGGTCCGGCTGACGCCAGGCGCGAGAATAATGGAGACAGAACAGTGAGAAGCCGCTCTCCCCTGCCCTCTCCCCGTCGGACGGGGAGAGGGTGGCCGAAGGCCGGGTGAGGGGT
>CAMLMI010000197.1 GCA_946480965.1 uncultured Verrucomicrobiales bacterium
TGCGGTCCACCACGAAGAGGCATTTGCGGATGTGCTCGTTGAGCTTGAGCAGCGTAGAGGCCTTGAAGGACGTGAGCGTCTTGCCGCTGCCGGTGGTGTGCCAGACGTAGCCGTTGCCCGCGTCGTCCTCGATGCACTTCACCATCTGCTTCACCGCATAGACCTGGTAGGGCCGCATGATCATGAGCTTCTGCTCGCTCTGGATGAGCACCATGTAGCGGCTGATGGTGCGGCCTAGCTCGCACTTTTGCAGGAAGCGGGCGGCGAAGTCGTCGAGGTGGGTGATCTTTTTGTTGTCCTCGTCCGCGAACTCATAGACGGGCAGGAAGCGTTCGTCCGCATTGAAAGCGAAGTGGCGGGTGTTGTTGTTCGCGAAGTAGTAGGTGCGGTCGCGATTGCTGACGATGAACAGCTGGAGGAAGCAGAGGAGCGTCTTGGTGTAGCCATTGCCGGGGTCGTTCTTGTAATCGACGATCTGCTCCATGGCCCGCCGCGGATTCACGCCGAGGGTCTTCAGCTCGATCTGCACGCAGGGCACGCCGTTGATGAGAATGAGGACGTCGTAGCGGTGATGGCTGTTGTCGGTGTTGATGCGGAGCTGGTTGACGACCTCGAAGTGGTTTTTGCACCAGTCCCTGAGATTGACGAGGGAGTAGTTCAGCGGCGTGCCGTCGTCGCGGGTGAAGCTGTTGATTTCTCGCAGGGTCTTGGCGGCGGTGAAGACATCGGCGGAGACGATTTCATCCAGCAGGCGGGCGAACTCGGCATTGGTGAGCTTGCAGCGGTTGAGGGCCTCGAACTTTTCCCGGAAGTTCTTTTCCAAGGAGGCGCGGTCGTGGATGTCGGGGCGGAGGTCGTATTTGAGTTCCCGGAGCCGGGCGAGGAAGGCGTCTTCGATGCCGGCCTCGTGCAGGACCGTGGGCCGAGAATCGGGTCCGAGCTGGTAGTGGACTTTGGAAGGCATGGGCGGAGGATCAAATCTCGTTTGGACTACGGCGGTTCGGCTGTCGTTCGGCTCCAAGGTCCATCATGTTTCCTCGGCTTTGGTGCGCAGGGAGATTGGGCGAATGGCGAGGGGATTCGCCAAACAAAAAAAACCGGCAACAACCGGATGACCCAACCCTGAACGATTTCGGATTTCCGGATTTCGTTGGGCAACCCACCCCTGACCCCTCCCAGGAGGGGAACCGAGAACCCACACCTGGCCCCGCCGGGCGGAAAGCGGAAAGCGGGAAGCTGAGGGCAGGGGGGGCTTGAATCAACGGGAGCGGCGGCGCGTCTGGAGGGATGGCGGGGCCGCCGGGCCGGAAATGGCGTTGACGGAGCCGCCAACCCAACCGATGAATCCCGGCGATTCGCACGAATGCTCGTCATTCCAACGCCCCTTCAATCCTGGTCCCATGATTTCCTCCGCCCTCCGTTTTTCGCCGACCGTCGTCCGCTGGTTGGCCCGCAGCGTTTCGCTGCTGTCGGTCCTTTGCCTGGTCCAGAGGCCGGCGGTCGCGGCTGAAACCGAAGCCCCGGCGCCGCTGCGCAAAGGCGTGATCCTCGTGCAGAACCGGGCCGGGGCCGACCATGACGCCACGGCGGGTCTCATCGAGGACATGCTCGGCGGCAAGGCGGCCGGGCACGGCATCCAGCTCCTGAGCCGCCAGGCCGTGACCGACGCGCTGGACAAGGGCAAGATCGGGACCGATCTCGACACCGCCCTGGGCCAGCAATCTTCCGCCCTGCGGTTGGCGCAGAACCTCGACGTGGATTTCATCCTGTTGGCCTCCTTGGCGTCGATCGGCGTCGAGGACCGGTCGTTCAAGGACGAGTCGCTCGACGTGCGGCAGAAGCTCTACACGATGCGGGTCAGCTACAAGCTGCTGGAAGCCGGTGAAGGCGGCGCGTTGGCCGGGGACACCGTCAAGGCCACCGCCGTGCAGCGCGCCGTGCCCGGCACCAAGGTCGAATCCACCGAGCTCTACAACAAGCTGGCCGAGGAGTGCGTGGACCAGTTGATGAAGAAGATCCCCGCGAAGGTGAAGGATCTGCCGAAGGACGTGGCCAAGGCCGCGAAGCTGCCCGTGACCATCGTGTGCGGCGCGACCGATCTGACCGGCCAGGCCATCTCCTTGCCCGATCTGGGCTTCAAGGAAGACGGCACCGTCAAGCAGGGCAACAACAACGTGGAACTGCTCCTCTCCGACGTGACCGTCGAGGTGAACGGCGTGGTCATGGGCTCCGCGCCCGGCACGTTCGAGCTGCCGAAGGGCCTGAACAAGATCCGCCTGACCCGGGAAGGCTTCAGCACCTGGGAACGCACCATCAACGTGGTGCCGAACCAGAAGCTGAAGGTCTCCCTCGCCATGAGCGAGTCCGGCTATGCGCGCTGGAAGGACAACATCGCCTTCCTCAACGCCGTCGAGAAGGACCGCAAGCTGACCGACGCCGAGGTGAAGGTGGCGCTGGGCTTCGCCAAGATGCTTGAGCAAAGCGGCTATCGCGTGGACATCCAGGGCAAGTCGCTCTACGACGGCGCCACGATCCAGCAGCAGCACAACATGCGGAACTGAGCCCGCCCCGATCTGCAACTTTTCCCGATGATTCCCATGACTCCGATCCTCCGTCCGTTGTTCGTCGCCGCCACGCTGTTGGCCGGCGTGACCACCGCCCTGGCCCAGCGCGACACGCTCGGCATCCTGCCGGTGAAGCCGCTTCCGGCCATTTCCGAAAAGCTGGCCAAGACCGGCAAGAAGTCCTCGCTGGAGATGATCTCCCAGTCGCTCGCCGAGCAGCAGCTCGACGTGCTCAACGCGACGCGCAAGTTCGAGATCGTCTCCCGCAGCGACCTCGCGGACCTGGTGAAGGACGACGAGCGGACCTCGACGCTCAGCGCGGAGAAGGTGAAGGGCTTCAACCTGGCCGATTCGAAGTATGTCCTCGTGACCTCCATCGACGACTACGAGGACCAGACGGAGACGCTGGTGCAGAAGCTGGCCAAGACCACCATCGTCAAGCGCACCGTCCGGCTGTCGCTCGTCGCCAAGATCTACGAGTCGTCCTCCGGCAAGCTCCTGGAATCCGCCGCCAACACCATCTCGAAGACCGACGCGAAGGAGACGATGAACGAGGCCGGGAACAACGCCGAGTCCACGGACGCGCTGCTCCGCACCGTGGTCCGCGAGAGCGCCGAATGGGTCGGCAACCGCGTGGTGGACGTGATCTATCCCGCCAAGGTCATCGCCAAGACCGACAAGGTCGTGACGATCAACCGAGGCGACGGGACCGGCCTGGAGATCGGCCAGGTCTGGCGCGTCTTCGCCGTGGGCGAGGAGCTGGTCGATCCCGACACCAAGGAAGTGCTCGGCCGCGAGGAAGTGGCCGTCGGCAAGGTGAAGATCACCGACATCCTGCCGAAGTTCTCCAAGGCGGAGATCATCGAGGACCTCGGGGTGGACAAGGGTGCGGTCCTGCGGAAATGATCCGCCCGCCCGAACCGCCGTCCAACCCAACCCCGGCCGTTCCCTCCACAATCCAATGATCCCGCACGTCGCTCCGATGGTGCGCAGCCTCCTGGTTGCGGCCCTTGGTGTTTTCGCACTCACCGGCTGCAAGACGTATCAGAGCCAGAACAGCGTTTCCGCCGCGTCGTGGAAGGCCGGGGCCTTCGCCCTCGCCGCCAAGGAATACGACGTGAAGGCGGAGAAGACCGACGGCGGGAAGGACGCCCTCATCTGGCGCTTGGAGCAGGCCACCGCCCTGCGCGCCGCCGGCGACTACAGCAACAGCATCGTCGCCTTCAACCGCGCCTCCCGGCTCATCGACGAGCAGGACGAAAAGGCCAGGGTCAGCGTCAGCAAGGAAAGCGGCGCGCTCCTCTCCAACCAGGCGAACCTGCCGTATCGTGGCCGCGACTACGACAAGGTCATGCTCAACACCTACCAGGCGCTGAACTATCTCCAGCTCGGCGAGGTGGAGAAGGCCCGGCCCGAGGTCATCCGCGCCTACCAGCGCCAGCAGGAGGCCGTGGACGAAAACAAGAGGCGCATCGAGAAGGAGCGCGAGGAGATCGAGGCGGCCAAGGACGACAAGAAGCAGGAGTCCGAGAGCGTGGAGAAGGCGCAGCAGGACCCGAAGGTCGCCGCCGGTCTCGCCAACCAATACGCCGAGATCGAATCGCTCAGGGCCTACGCGGACTACGTGAATCCCTTCACCGTGTTCCTCGACGGCTTCTACTTCCTCCAGTTCGCCGGCGACGCCTCGGACCTGGAGCGTTCCCGGAAGTCCTTCGAGCGGCTCGTCGGCCTGGTCGGGGACAACAAATACTTCAACGCCGACCTCGCGCTGGCCGAGAAGTATGCCCGAGGCGAGCCCGTGGAGCCCCGCACCTACGTCGTCTTCGAGACCGGCTGCGCGCCCAAGCGCGACCAGTTCCGTCTCGGCATCCCGATCTTCGTGGTGAGCGACGGGAATCTGCCCTATGTGGGCGCGGCCTTCCCGAGGCTCGAACTGGACCGGGACTACGTGCCTTCGCTCATCGTCGAAGCCGGCGGCGGCATCGAAAACACCGTGCTGGTCGCGAGCATGGACAGCGTCGTCGGCCAGTCCTTCAAGAACGAGCTGCCGACCGTCATCACCAAGACGCTCCTTTCCACCACGATCAAGGCCACCGCGTCCTACTTCGCGAACAAGGCGGCCTCGGACCAGAACCAGCTCGCGGGGCTCTTCATGAAGGTGGCCACCAGCGCTTTCCAGGCCTCGGTCAACATCGCCGACACCCGCACCTGGACGACGTTGCCCAAGGAGTTCCAGTATTGCTCCTTCCCCACGCCGGCCAACGGCCCGGTGACGATCCGCACCCCGCACGGGCAGCAGGCGTCGCTTGCGCCCGAGCCGAATTCCACGAACCTGATCCTCGTCAAGTCCGTCAGTCCGGCGGCTCCGCTGCTGGTCCAGCACATCAAACTGAAATGAAACCGATCCTCCTCTGCGGCCTGGCCGCCGGCGCGTTCCTCCTCGCCGGTTGCCAGACGGTCAACACCACCGAGACCGCCCAGCCCTCCTACCAGAAGAACATGGTGTCGGAGAAGCGCGTCATCACCGACTCCTCGCTCGCCCGCAAGGTCGAGATCCTCGGCGTGAACGACGCCATGACTCCCGAGGGCTTCCTCAAGGTCCAGGTCGAGCTGCGCAACAACAAGTCCTCCATGCAGCGGTTCAGCTACAAGTTCGAGTGGTTCGACGCGAACGGCATGGCCGTGGGCGGCCCGGCCTCCGTCGCGTTGTCCCGCCAGATCGAGGGCAAGGAAACCTTGTTCCTCAGCGGCATGGCCCCCGTGCCGACCGCCCGCGACTTCCGGCTGAAGCTCTACGAGAACGCCCCTTGATCCCTTTTCATCAACGACCATGAACGCCATGAAAACCTCCTCCCTGATCGCCGCCGCCGCCGTCTCCCTGGCCGTCGGCTGCGCCACCCCGCAGGCCACCTACGTCGAGTCCTCCGGCAACCGCACCATCACCAACGTCGGCCAGATCAACCTCCAGGACTGGAACCGCGCCGCCGAGACGATGATCAACTCGATGATCGAGAAGTGGGTCGCCACCGGGAAGCTCAAGGGCACCGGACCCGACGGCCGCACCGTCATCGCCATCAGCTATATCCGGAACAACACCGGCCAGCAGATCGACACCGACATGCTCGTGAAGAAGATCCGCACCGCGCTGCTCGACACCGGCAAGGTCGTCACCGACGTCACCAGCGGCCTCGGACCCTCCGAAGACCCGTTGGCCGCCGAGTCCCGCGCCAAGCAGCAGTTCCTGAGCGACGACAAGCTGAAGAAGGGCGTGGACTACACGCTCTCCGGCAAGATCATCGAAAACCTCGTCAAGCAGGGCAACCTGCGCGAGTCCAGCTACGTCTTCCAGCTGTCCCTCACCACCCCCGACGGCCTCGCGGTCTGGGAAGGCGAGGAAACCATCGTGAAGCAGGGCAAGAAGTCCGCCACGGGCTGGTAAGTGCTCCTTCTTTCTGCACGAACGCCGCCGGGGAAATCCGGCGGCGTTTTTGTTTCCTTCAGCCGAGTCGCCAAGAGCCTATCCGGACAAGCCAGTGTTCCAGCAACGAGGACGAGCGCCGGGTTTGGGAACCCGGCCTACAGCCGTCCCGCATCATCGGTTGCACCACGCTTTGTAGGCCCGGTCCCCCGACCGGGCGTGGCCACTGTAAGCCGGCAGATGTGCGCTCACTCGAACGCATTCACCGGAGCCTTTGCGGGCGTGGTTGCGGGCTTTCGTCCGGCGAGTTTCTGCGGGGCGGGGGCGATGAGGTTGAGCTCGTGGATCGACCAGTAGAGGCCTTCGACCGAGCCGGTCTGGTTGATGCGGATGAACCTGGTCCGTGCGGGGGCGAACTGGATTTCGGTGAAGGGCCCTCGGCCCCGGCCGGTGGCGACGGGGTTGCCCCAGGTCTGGCCGTCGGCGGAGAGCTGCACGGTGTAGCCGCGCGGGAAATCTCCGGCCGAACCGAGCGTGTCGAGTTCGACACCGCTCAGCGGTGTCGCTTCCGGCAGCTCGATCTGGAACCACATGCCTGGACGCTGGATGGTGGCGGTGTCGAAGCGCGTGTCCGGATCGCCGTCCACGGCGTGCTTCACGCTGGAGGCGTTGTGGCTGGCGGTAAGCTTCCACTGGGCGCGATTGGTCAGGGCGTGGGGCAGGGAATCGACGAGCTCCTCGAAGGTCCACGGTTCCGTGCGGGCGGCGACGGCTTGGCGGATGCGGGCAACGTGGTTGGTCGTCACGAGCGGGGCGCGGTTGCCGAAACTGTTGCGGACATACGAAGCGACGGCGGCGATCCAGGCGTCGTCGTTGCTTTCCATCGCCACCATCTGCGCGTCGTAGGTCTTGCCCGCGACCGGGCCGGTGAGGCCTTTCAACAGCACGTGGACCACGGCTTCGCGGGGTCCGGTGACGAGGCTCGAACCGGCGAGGGAAGGCGCCATGATCGCGCCCGGCTCGCCGCCGACCAAGGGCGTGCCCCGGCCGTTCTCGCCGTGGCAGGTGAAGCACAGCTCGCGGTAGATGGCCTTGCCGTGGTTGAGCAGGCGCTGCTCCTCGGCGGTGCGGGCGACGGAGCCGGACTTGGGCGCGAGCAGCTTTTCGGCGACGGCCTGGATGCCGCGCGACTTGCTGGCCGTGCCCGTGCTCTCCACCAGCAGATCGGAGCCGGGCAGGTTCAAGAGCCGCGCCGTCATCATCGCCTGCATCACCACCGACGGATCGGCGTCCTTCATCGCGGCGAGGAAATCCGGCTCCAACGAGCGGTCGCCCTGCTTGAAGAGCGATTCGCCGAGGCGCAACGCGGCCGAACGGATCGGCGGTTGCGGATCTTTCAACGCCGCCCGCACCAGCGCGGCGTCGATGGCTCCCAGGCCTTCCAGTGTCCAGTAGGCGTGGACGCGGGCCAAAAGCTGCGGATGGTTGCGGGCCATGTCGCGCAGTGTCGGCACGACGGACTGGTCCTGTTTCAACACGAGCAGCTTTTGCGCAGTGTCGCGCCACCAGCCGTTGGGATGGGCCAGATGCGCGACGAGCCGGGCCGGAGATTCCTCCAGCATCCGGGGCTGGGGACCGGGTTTGAAATCCTCGTGGACCAGGCGCCAGATGCGGCCCCGGCCGAAGTTGTTGTCGAGGCCGTTTTCCTGGATGCGCGGACGGAGGTAAGTGCCGGGCCGGGTCCAATTGCCCTCCTGGATGATGCCCCGATACATGTCCACGAGGTAGAGCGTGCCGTCGGGTGCCGTGGCCATGTTGACCGGGCGGAAGTTCGGATCGCTGGAACGGATGAACTCGGACTTGTCCAACGGGTTGCTCAGCGTGGTCAGACCGTCGTTCACCGTGACCTTGGCGCGGCGCACGAGCCGACCGACGGGTTCGCCAAAGAAGAGGTCGCCGCGCAGGTCCGCCGGCAACCGGTCGCCGCGGAAGATGTCCGCGCCGCAGGTGGCGGTGAAGTGGTTGAGCGTCTTGTCATCCGGGCGGAAGCGCGACTTGCCTCCCTCCACGTCGGCCAAGCCGACCAGGGGCCAGACCTCCTTGAAGCCGGGCGCAAAATCCTCGGGCAGGCGAAGGTCGAGATAGGCGATGGGCACCTGGAAGTTGAGCGGCCCGATCTCGCCTCCGGCGTTGACGAACCACGGTTTGCCGAGGTCGTCCTGGGTCAGGCCCCATTGGCCGCCGTTGGGCGCGGTGTTTTCGCGGACGACGTTGGTGCCGACGAGGCGCAGGCGATAGGAATTCACCGCCTGGTAGATCCAGTTGTCCTGCGCCCAGATCAGGCCGCTCTGCTG
>CAMLMI010000198.1 GCA_946480965.1 uncultured Verrucomicrobiales bacterium
TGGCCCGGAGTTCGCGGGCGATCAAACGGGCGACGAGGTTGGCGGCGCAGTCGGAATTGGGTCTGATGATGACTTCCACGGTGTCAGAATCTTCGTTTTTTACCATCGTCAGGAGCGCTCTGAGCAACAATCCCCTCGAATTGGGGGTTGTTGGTTTGGCCCTCCGATCCGGACCTTAAACACCGTGGATTCGGGCCGGTTTCAGCTCGTTTTCCGCAGGTTTCCGTGTTCTTTGTCTCGCCGTTTCCGAGCCCGAAAATGACCACTCCCTATTCCGAATACGTCGCCGCCTTCGCCCGCCTGACCCGCGAGGGCAAACACCTTCCTCTCGGCGGATTTCCCGTGCCCGCTCGTCCCGCTCCGGCCGCCAATGCGCCGACGGTTCTGGTGTTTTCACCGCATCCCGATGACGAGTGCATCATCGGCGCGCTGCCGCTGCGGCTTCAGCAGGAAGCGGGCTATCGCGTGGTCAACATCGCCGTTACGCAGGGCAGCAACCGCGAGCGGCAAGCCGGACGGTTGGCGGAGCTGAAAGCGGCGTGCGGCTGGATCGGCTTCGGTCTGGAGCAGACCGCGCCCAACGGCCTGGAGCGCGTGCAGCCGAAGACCCGCGAAGCCCACGCGGCCGAATGGACCGCGGCGGTGCAGGTGATCGCTGCGGCGTTGGAGCGGCATCGGCCGCAGGCGATCTTCTTCCCCCACATCCTCGACTGGAACAGCACGCACATCGGCACCCATTGGCTCGTCCTCGATGCGCTGGCTTCGTTGCCCAAGACGTTCTCCTGTTTCACCGTTGAGACGGAATACTGGGGCCAGAACCCGTCGCCGAATCTCATGGTGGAATCCTCCGCCGAGGACGTCGCGCAACTTCTTTCGGCCTTGTCGTTCCATGTCGGCGAAGTGCGGCGCAATCCCTTCCATCTGCTGTTGCCCGCGTGGATGCAGGACAACGTGCGGCGCGGCGCGGAACTGGTCGGAGGGCAGGGCGGAGCCGCGCCGGATTTCGGCTTTGCGACGCTCTATCGTCTGCGGCGCTGGAAGGACGGGGTGTTGCAGAACGTGTTCAACGGCGGACGTAGCCTATCGGTCGCGGAGAATCCGGCCACGCTGTTTGCGGACCGGTGAAGAATCACGGTAGCCGCCGGAAGCGCAGGTTGCGGAAGGCGGCGACCGTCTGATAGGTGGCGAGGCCGAGCGGTTTAGACAGCTCGATCTCTCCGTGGCGCATGGAGATCTTCTTGCCCGTGGTTTCAAGGTCCACCACGGGTTTGTCGTCGATCCAGCAGACGATCTTGTCGGAGGTGACGCGCACTCGGATGGCGAACCACCGGTTGCGCTCCAGAAAGAGGCTGGTGGTCGTCTCGTTCGACGAGGCGTCCATGCCGTCGATGCTGGAGAGGCCCACGACGATCCCGCCCCAGCCACCGACGATGAACGAACAGTGCGAATCGCCGACGGGGAAGGTGAGCCCGCAGAAGAAATCCGAGCCTTCGAGCTTCATCGCTTCCAGCTCGATCTCGTAGTTCGTGGTGGGGAAACCGGCGGCGTTGGTCCAGTTCACCCCGCCGAGCGACGCGCTCATCCCGATCAGCAACCGCCCGTCCACCACCTCCGGCTCGCTGCCGCCCGCGTAGTCGGTCCGCATCCAGCCGGTCAGATCGCTGCCGTTGAAAAGGGCGGTCCAATTGGTCGAGCCCAGCGGTGTGGGCAAGGAAGCGGGGGCAGGCGGTGCCGGTTTCGGCGAAACCACGGTTGATGATTCCACCACCGCAGGAGCGGCCGTTTCGCTCGGGCTATGGCAGGCGGTCAACGCGGCCAGAAGCGGCAGCGATCCGAGGGCGAGGATTTGGAAACGCATGGCCACTGGACGAGCGTGCGGCGCGGCAGCTTCAAGGAATGGCGTCTTCCACCATCTTGCGGAAGGCGGCTTCGCTCTCCGTGCCGAGCGCCTTGGGTGCGGTGAAGCGGACGAAGACACTGCCTTCTTTGCTGTCGAGGATCGCGCCGAGCAGCATGTGGTCGGCGAGCGGCGTCTTGGGCCCACCGGGCATTCCGCTCTGATAGGTGCCGACGGCACGCACGAGCGTCAGCTTGCGGCCGCGCACGGTCTTCTCCTCGACCTTGGAATCGAGCTTGTCACCGGTCTCGGCGAACTGCCCGAGCCAGCGGGTGACGTTGGCCTGGGCCCCGCCACCGTCACCGACGCCGAAGTGGAAGAAGACCGTTTCGCCCTCGGCCTTGCCGTCGGCCGAAGCGACCTTGAGCTGGGCCTTGCGCATGGCCGAGGTCGATTCGACCCAGGTCCACTTCTCGGGGCGTTTGAAGGAAAACTCGCCGACCTTGAAGGTGGCGGGAGCTTCGGCGGCAATGACGCCGACCGCGAAGAGCGCGGCGGCCAAGATGGAGGCAAGTTTCATGAAAGGATCAGTTGCGGAGCTGCTTTTTCTCGGTCGAAAAACTGGTGACGACATCGCGTTCGTCAAACTCGACTTCGAGGAACGTGATCACGCCATAGACGTGGCCATGCGGCCATTTGATCTCGGCCCATCGCCGCAGCAGGGTGCCCTTGAATCCGAGCAATTCCTCGGAAGGCGGTCCGAAAGCATCCTTCATCGCTGTTCCCGTGCTCTTGCCGACTTTGATCCGGGCCAGCACGTCGGGCGACAGATCCGGCCCCACGATCCGCTCTTCACCGATCCTGGAGCGGAGGTGCGTCCGGTTGTTGTAGCGGTGGGCTTTTTGGACGACGCCGTTGGTGTCGGCCAAGAGATCAAGGCTGGAACTGCGCTGGACCATTTGCAATCCGAGGTTGTCTTGGCCCAAGTCCTCGACCGTGAAATAGCGGAGCAGCAGCCAGCCCTGTGATCCGAGCTGGGAATCGGGCTTGCCGAGGATCTTCTTGGCTTCGGCCACGGTGGTGGTTCCCGGGACGATCCGCGCGACCTTCGCCGGGTCCATATGGGCGGCGCAGCCGGACAGAAAGGCAAGGGCGGCAATCGCGACGAAGGAGAGAAATCCTCGATGGATCATGGGCGCTTCTTCTGGCGAGCCGGCGAGGAGGTGTCAATCCGCGGTTGGGACTACCGCGTAGAGCTTCTTCATCGTGGCCACGTAGAGCGTGCCGTTGGCGGCGCAGGCGGTGGAATTGATCGCGCCGTCCAGCTTCACGGAGGAGAGAAGCTTCTTCTCCCGGCCCTGGGCGAAGACGAAGAAGTCGCCGCGCCGGGTGCCGAGGAAGATCTTGCCGTCGGCCGCCAGAACCGAGGCCCAGGTCTCGCCGCCGATGTCGTGGTTCCAGACCGTCTGGCCGGTCTTGGCGTCCACACAATGGAGGATGTGCTGGGAATCGGACGCATAGACGAGCCCGCCGGTGACCGTGGGGGTGGACATGGTTTTGCGGCCCAGTGGGTGGCTCCATTCGAGATGGGTGCGGGTGACGTCGCCGGTGCCGCGCGGATCGACGCGCTTGAGCCAGGCCTCGTTCTTGCCCCACCACCAGTCGCCGCCGCCGGCCACGAAAATCGAGCCGTCGGCGAAGACGGGCATGCCGAAGATGTTGCTGGGACCGATGCGGCGATTGTTGAGGTAGGGATGAATGTCGCCCTTGGGCGCTTCGGGATCGCAGTCGAACTGCCAGACCTTCTTCAAGGTCGCCACGCTTCCCGGTTCCGGTGTCCCCTCGAGCGGCTCGAAGCCGTAGAGCACGCCGTCGCCGCCGGCGAAGACGATCTGTTCACGCCCGTTCACCACCGCGACGGAAGGGGACGACCAGGTGCAGTGGAAGATGTTCGTGGCGATGTTCTCGCGGTCGCGGGCCAGGAGACGGCCCGTCTTTTTGTCGAGGACCACGAGACTGGGGGCGTCGGGCGTGCGGATGACCTTGTGCGTGTTGTCCACGCCCGTGCCGGTGTTGAGGTAGAGGTGGTCACCGCGGATGAGAATGGAGCTGTGGGCTCCGTCGTGCGACCAGATGCCCGCGCCCGTGGTGAGGTTGAACTCCCAGAGAATGTCGGCGTCGACGGGCGAAAGCTTGCGGGGCGTGATCTCGGCGTTCGGGGCGTTGGTGTCACGGGGAACCATGCGGCGGCCTTCGTCGAGGTAGGGGCCTTGATTCCCGTTGGCGAGCCCCTCGATGTCCATGCACACGACGATGCCCCGGTTGTCCACGAGATAGACGCGGTCGCCTTCCACGGTGGCGGGCGACGACATGCCGGTCTTGGGCCAGTCGTGGTAGATGTCCTCCTCGCGCTTGGGCACGACGAGCTGCCATTTCAGCGCGCCGGTCTTTTCGTCGAGGCAGAGATAGACGCCGCGATCACCGGTGTTTTCCGGGTCGCGCGGCTGTTCGTTGTTGGTGCCGATGAAGACGCGGCCATGGGCGACGATGGGCGAGGCGTAGGTCTCCGTGCCTAGCGCGGCGGTCCAGCGGACGTTCCTGCCCGTGGCGGGATCGAAGGTGTCGGGCAGGCCGATTTCCGACGAGACGTGGTTGCGGCTCCAGGCCTCGCCCCATTGGGGCTGGTCGCCGGCCCGGAGCGAACCGGCCAAGGACAACAGGCAAACGCAGAAGGGAATCCAGGGACGCATTCCGCGAACGCTACGCGCTGGAGAGCCCGAGGTAAACCCTTCGCCGTGGGCCCGAAAGCGGGGAGGCCAAGACGGCCGGACGGGGCGCTCACAGCCCCAGATCCAACTGGTCTCCCGCTCTGGGTGGCCGACGGAAATGCTCGGCCGAGAGCCCAGAGCGATTCCCGGAGATGCCGGCCTTGCGGCAGGCGATCTGGAACTGCGAGGCGATCTGCTCGGCGAAGATGCCGCTGCCCGACATCCGTTCGCCGAACTCCGCGTTGTTCAGCTTCCCGTCCCGCACGGCCTGGATGCGGTTCATCACCTTGTCGAAGCGGTCCGGATACCAGCGCTTGAGCCAGTCCTGGAACAGCCCCTTCAATCCGTAGGGCAGCCGCAGCACCACGTAGCCGGCGAATTTCGCGCCCGCCTTGGTGGCTTCGCCGAGGATCGACATCATCTCGTGGTCGTTCAGCCCGGGGATCATCGGGGCCGTCATCACGCCGACGGACACTCCGGCCTCGGCCAGGGTCCGGATCGTCTCCAGCCGTTGGCGCGGCGACGCGGTGCGCGGCTCCATTCGGCGCGCGAGTTCGGCGTCAAGGGTGGTGACCGAGACGAAGACGGCGACGGCGTTCCAGCGGGCCAATTCCGTCAGCACATCAAGATCGCGGGTGACGAGCGCGTTCTTCGTGACGATGCCGACGGGGTTGCGGAACTCGGCGAAGACTTCCAGACAGCCGCGCGTGATGCGGAAGTGGCGTTCGGCCGGCTGGTAGCAATCGGTCACGCCACTCATGGCCACGACCTGCGGTTGCCATTTCGGCGAAGACAGCCCCTCGCGCAGCAGCCTTGGGGCGTCGGTCTTCACCAGGATCTTGGTCTCGAAATCCAGCCCGGCGGAGAAGCCCAGATACTCGTGCGTGGGCCGGGCGTAGCAGTAGATGCAGCCGTGTTCGCAGCCGCGATACGGATTGATGCTGAAGTCGAAGGGGATGTCCGGGCTGTCGTTGCGGTTGAGGATCGTCTGCGTGGCGTCACGGTAGAAGACGGTCTTCGGCCGCGGCGTCTGGCCGATCTCGTCCGGGTGCGGCTCCGCGTCGGGATCGGGCTCCACATGGAGCCGTTCGAAGCGGTTGGGCGGATTGTCCGCCGCGCCGCGTCCGGGGATGGAAGCTGGAGGTTGCACGCCCCGCACTGTGCCGCATTCGCCGGACAACGACAGACCGATCCTCGGGCTCCTGCCGCGAAACGTCACATTCGTCCCGGGAGCGGCTGAATTTTCCGGGTGGGTTCGGGCAAAGAGCTTGCCACGCGGCGGGGGTTCTTCTCTGATCGCGCCACCAAGAGGATTCTTACCATGCGCCGGTCACTAGTTCGTATTCTGGGGCCCGTTGTTGCCATCTCGATGTTCGTGGGGTGGGTCGCCGTCCGGCGATCCGGAAACGAACCAACTCCGCCATCGGCCGGTTCCGTGTCTCCTGTCGTTCCCGGTCCGGCCGCAGCGTTGGCAGCGGTTCCGGCGGTTCAGCCTGTTGCCCCAGGGGTGCCGATGGAGTCTGGCGTTTCGATTTCCTCCGTGTCTGCTTCTTCGACCAACTCCTTCGCCGCGTTCGGTTCCTGGGCGGATCGTTATCTCTCCGGCGACGCTTCGGCCAATGTCCACCAGGGCGAAGCTCTGGCGTGGAAGCGCCGTGAGGCGCTGCGTGAACTCATCGCTCGTGATCCCAAGGCGGCGCTGGACCAAGCGGTGCCCTTCGAGTTGCGGCAAAGGCTCCCGGCGAATGTCACCCGCCATTTCGAGGAGCGGATCGACGCCACGGGCGATCTCGCCGTGCTGGTGGCGACCGACTTCAATTCCGGCAAGTCCACGACGCTGCGCCAGGCGTTGATCGAAGGGCGGAAGTTCGACGCCTACGTCTATGGCCGACGCACCTCGCAACGGAACATCGCCCTCCACGGCATCGCGCTCGGAGACCGAATAGCGGTCTTGAGCGAATCCGCCCGCCAGCTTTCCGCCGCCGAGGCAGCGGCGATGGAACAGGCCGCTGGGCAAACGCCCGAAGCCATTTGCGGCGTCAGCCAGCAACCCGTTGCCGTCGCCGCCGAGCCCGTGGTCGCGGCCGTGGGCAAGAAAGTCCGCCGCTTCTGCGCCGCCGCCCATTTCCATCTCGTCGCGAACCGGACGTTCGACCTGGCCGCCAGCAGCGACCCGGATCTGGTCGGTGATCTTTCCGTCATCGACGCCGCCTGGACGCACGGTTCCAAGACAGTGCTCTACATGCGGGTGAATTTTCCCGACGACCTGACCGAACCGCTGACCGAGGCGCGCGCGGCCGCGACGATGGACGAGGTCAACCGCTTCTACGTGAAGGGCTCCTATGGCGCGACCGCGTTGACCACGACCTTCACGCCGCTCGTCACCCTGCCCCGGCCCAAGCCCTGGTATAGCACCGCCGGGCCGGGAGCCTTGCTGGACGACGCCCGCGACGCCTGCCGCCGCGCGGGCTACGACACGGACCGGTTCGACCTCGACATCGTGGCCCACACTTCGGTGCCGAACTTCGACTGGGGCGGGCTGGGCTATGTCGGCGGGAAAGGCTCTTGGCTCCAGAGCCACGGCGTGAAGGTCACGGCCCACGAGCTGGGCCACAACTACGGCCTCTGGCACGCCAACTACTGGTCCACGACCAACGCCAGCGCCATCGGGGCCGGCGAACATCTGGAATACGGCAACATCTTCGACACGATGGGCAGCGGCGAGAGCGACTTCAGCGCGCTCTTCAAGGTGCAGCTTGGTTGGCTCCCGCGCACGGCCGTGGCCGACATCGCCACCAACGGCACTTACCGTGTGTATCCGTTCGATGCGCCCACGCGCACCGCCGGCCGCGCCTACGCCGCCCGCGTCACCCGCGACGGCCTGCGGGACTATTGGCTCTCGCTGCGGCAGGAGTTCCGCAACAACCGCTGGAACCGGAACGGCTTTCTCCTCGATTGGACCGAGTGGTATCCGGAAACCACCGGCTCGCATCTGCTCGACATGACCCAGGGCACGCCCTCCGGAGACGAAGGCCGCGAGGATGCCGCGCTCGTCATCGGCCGGACCTTCAGCGATCCGGTCGCGGACATCCACTTCACGCCGACCGGCCGGAGCAGCAACGGCACGAACGACTACCTTGATCTGCACGTCGAGTTCGGCCCCTTCCCGGACAACCGTCCGCCGAAGCTCAAGCTGGAGATGGACCCCACCAACGCCGCGCCGGGAGAACTCGTCCACTTCCACGCCGAGGCCTCCGATCCAGATGGCGATGAACTGGCCTATGCCTGGTCCTTCAGCGACCACGATTTCTCCACGAACAACCTGCCTTGGATCGCCAAGCGCTGGACTTCGGCCGGTCATCGCGTGGTTCGCTGCGTGGTCAGCGACCGCAAGGGCGGCGTGGCTAGCGCAAATCTGGTCGTTCCCATCGGTGCGGCGAACGGCATCCAGATCAACGGGCGCATCGTGGATCTGGCCGGGCGTCCGCTGGAGGGCGTGCGGGTGGACAATCGCGGCACGAACTACGCCACCTACGTCGGCGGCCACACCGACAGCGATGGCCGCTTCGTCATCACCGGAGTGGTGGAACCGCTCGAACTGACGGCCTTCAAGCCCACCTACGGCCTGACCAACACGCCCGACTGGTTCAACCCCATCGACGCTTCGGCCAACGTGACCAACGCACACTTCGTCGCCTTCCCGCTGGGGACGGTC
>CAMLMI010000199.1 GCA_946480965.1 uncultured Verrucomicrobiales bacterium
GCCCGGAAGAGCGTCCCCATCTTCTTCCCGAGCAGCTTGCTGGCGAGCAGCAGGCTGCCAGTGAGGATCGCCATGCCCACCACGCCCAGCGCGCAGGCCACGCTCGGGGCCATCGGGTCGAGCCGGCCAATGAGCTGGTAGATCATCTTGGTGATCGGGAAATACTGCTCCCGCATCGCCAGGATGAGGCCGTCGCTCACCTCCAGCATGGCGAAGGAGAAGGTCAGGATCGTTCCGGCGATGAGGTTGGCCATGACCAGCGGCAGGGTGATCTTCCGCAGCGTCCGCAGCGGCGACGCGCCGAGATTGGCCGAGGCTTCCTCCAGTGTGACGCTCGTCTGCTGGAAGCCCGCATAGGCCGACCGCACGATGTAGGGCAGCCGCCGCACCGAATAGGAGATGACCAGCAGCAGCGTGGGGTTGTTGCGAGGGTTAAGCCATTCGATCTCGAAATCGAAGGCGGCCACGTAGCCAAAGGCGATGACCAATCCCGGGATGGCCAGCGGCAACATCGCCAGCGCGTCCAGCAAGCCGGCGGCGGGAATCCTCCGCCGCGTCAGCAACCACGCGATGATCACCCCTAGCACCAGGTCCACCATCGCGCTGAGGCTGGAGTAGAAGAGGCTGTTGCGGATGCTCGACGCCGTCAGTCCGTGGCCGAAGACCTCGCCGTAGTGGCTCGTGGTCCAGCCGTCGGGCAGCACGGTGAAGAACCACCGTTCGGCCAGCGACTGCACGATCACCGCGAGATGCGGCACCAGCGCCAGCAGGATCAGTCCGCCCACGCCCCCCCAGATCAGCAGCGTGCCACGTTTGCCGACCTCGGCCTCCGCGCCCGCCACGTGGCCGCGAGCGATCATCTCGTGGCGTTTTCCGGCGAAGAGCTTTTTGCTGAGGATGAAAAGGACGAAGACCAGCGTCAGCACGAAGACCACCAGCGCGTAGCCCATCGGGTTCGTGTTCAGGTCGTTGATCGACTCGAAGATCTGCACCGGCACCACGCGTTGCAGGCCGAAGATCAGCGGCGTGCCCAGATCGGTGAACGACCAGATGAAGACGATGACGGCGCCGGCGAAATAGCCGGGCAGGATCAGCGGCAAAGTCACCGTGCGGAACAGCCGCCAGCCGGAAGCTCCAAGGTTCTGGGCCGATTCGCGCAGCGAGGGATCGATGTTCGCCATCGCCGCCGAGACGTTGAGGAAGAGGATCGGGTAGAGGCTGAGCGTTTGCAGGATGACCACACCCCAAAGGCCGCCGCTGCCGAACCAGTCGATGGGCTGGTCCGGCTTCATCAGGCCGAGATCCATCAGGAAGAGGTTGAGCGACCCGTAGCGCGCGAAGAGCTGCTTCAACCCGAGCGCTCCGACGAAGGGCGGCATGATCATCGGCACCAGCAGCAAGCCGCCGAGCAGAGCCTTACCGGCGAAACGGAACCGCGTCATCACGTGGGCCAGCGGCAAGGTCAGGCAGGTGACGAAGAACGTGGTCAGCCCGGCGATGAAAAAGCTGTTGAAGATCGATTCGCGTTGGAGCGGGCTTTCGAGGATCAGCCGGAAGAACTTCGTCGTGAAGCCCACCGACACGGCGTCTTCCAGCGAACCCAGTGCGGATTCAACATCGGCGTCGGGAGTTGCCAGTTCCGAAAAAGTTTTCCTTAGCCCGACCATGCTCCGATGCAGTTCATCGGGTCGGCCAACGAGCTGTTCCGCGTTCTTCGAGGCCTCGTCCGTCTTCGTCAAAAAGTCGCTGGACCGGGCGGCATCCAATGTCTGTCCGGCGGTTTCCAGCTCCTTGAAATGCTGCCCGGCGGCCGCTGAAAGCGCTTCCAACCGTTGCCGCAGCTCCTCCGTCCCCACCTCGACCCGCCGCTCCAGCACGGCCCCCTTGAGCATGTTGCCGACGGGATAGAAGAGGAACGCGCCGAAGAACAGCGCGAGGAACACCAGGAACGCCACGGTCCAGGCGTTGAGGTCGTATTTCTTCACCGGCGCGGAGGCTACGGGCATTTCCCCGACCGACGCCAGCCGCCGCTTGTGCCTCATGGAAAAACCACTTAGCCTGCCGATGCTTGAAACGTGCGTCCCGTCCCGAAATCCCCAAGAAGGCGATCTATCGTCTCTCGGTTTACCTCCGCTGCCTGTCCCGTCTCCGGATGAACAAGATCCGGACCGTCTCCAGCGAGGCGCTCGCCAAGGCCGCCGGCGTCAAGCCCACCCAGCTCCGCAAGGACCTCACCTACTTTGGCCAATTCGGCACCCGCGGTCTCGGCTACGATGTCGAGCAGCTCTCCAAGACCATTGCCGACACGCTGGGCACCACCAGCCTCCAGCCGGTGATCCTCGTCGGCGTCGGCAACCTCGGCCGCGCCCTGCTGTTCTACAAGGGATTCGACCAGGAAGGCTTCGAGATCGTCGCCGCCTTCGACGTGGACGCCGCCTTGAAGGACAAGCGGAACAGCCCCAAGCCGATCTATCCGATGGAGGCGATGGCCGCCTTCATCCGCGAACACAACGTCAAGATGGCCATCCTGACCGTGCCCGCCGCCGCCGCGCAGGAGGTGGCAAACCAGCTCGTGCAGAACGGCATCTCCGGCATCCTCAACTTCGCCCCCATCGTCCTCAGCGTGCCCGACGAGGTGATGGTCAACTCCGTGAACCTGGCGATGGAGCTGGAGAACCTCAGCTTCTTCATCCAGGAAAACGCGACATGAACCTTCGCCCTGGCTTCTCAGGACGGAGGTAGGATGGGGCGCGGAGCTGGTGTCGCCAGCGATCTCGGGTGTTGGGAACAGATCTTCTGCGGGGAGTTCAACGGGGACCGGCGGAAGCGGGTTCCGGTGAGGACCATCGGCGGGCAGCGACCGGCCTCGTTTTCAGCGCGGAGCCGGACCCGCCTCGCGCAATCCGGCGACGAATTTCCGGGCGGTGGCATTCGCGGGATCGAGGCGCAGCACGGCCTCGAACTGTTCCAAGGCCTCGGCGGAACGCTTCAGGTTATGGAGCGCGACTCCGTAGTTGATGCGGGCCTCGATGAAGTCGGGCTGGAGACGAACGGCCTCGGCGAAGCGTTCGGCTCCGGCGGTTTCGTTGCCCGCGCGAGCTAGGTCGAGGCCCACGAGGAACTGGGCTTCGGCCAGTCCGGGCGCGAGCTCGAGGGCCGCCGCGTTGAGCCGCCGCGCCTCGTCCGCCCGGCCTAGCATCCTGTAGGTGCGGGCGAGGTTGAGGTGCAGCATCGGATCGGCCGGGGCGAAGCGCAGGGCGTCGAGATAGTTCGTCGCCGCCTCCGGATAGCGTCCGCGCTCGAAGCAGAACCGGGCCAACGCGCCGAGCGTTTCGGCGGTGAGGGCGCGGTGGCGCAGGGCGTCCTCGAAGCGGCCCCGCGCCTCGTTGGTCCGCCCGAGCCGTTCCAGCACATGGCCGAGACCGAGGTGGGCGGGGCCGAAGCGGGGCCTTCGCCGCAGGAGATCGCCATAGGCGCTTTCCGCCTCCTCCAGCCGGCCCTCGGAGAAGAGCGCCTGGCCGAGCCCGTTGGCCGCCCAGGAATTGTCCGGATCGACGGCGAGGCACCGGCGATAGGCGTTGATGGCCTCGCCGGGACGGCGCGAGTCGAGGTAGAGGCGCGCGAGCTGCAGCCAGCGCGAAGCGTCGAAGGGGTTCAGCACCAGGGCGCGCTCCATCGGCTCGCTCGCGGCGCGGGGATCGCCGCGTTTCACCAGGGACCACGCGAAATGCGCCAGCGGCGCCGGATCGTGCGGGGACAGCTCGATGGCGCGCCGATACATGGGCTCCAGCGCGCGCATGGCCTCGGGATGGTCGCTGCCGGCGCGCCGGCGGATTTCTCCGTGCAGGCGCTGGAGCTGGACGGCGTGGTCCGCCTGGAGCGTGAAGGGCGGATCGCCGAGGCGGCCGTAGATCGAGAGCGCGGCTTCCTGGAGGTTCCAGTCGGCCAGGGCCAGGTGCTCGGCGCATTGCCGTTCCGTGGCCCATTCGCGCGACGAGGCGCGCAACGGTTCCTCCGGCAGGATTCCTATGAGCTGTTCGGCAAGGGCGTGGGCCAGCAGGTAGTTTCCCTCGAACCGGAGATGGACGTGCTCGTGGAACAGCTCCGCGCCGGAAGCGCCGCCCGGGCTGGCCGCGTCGAGCACGCGCGCCGAATCGACCAGCACCGCGTTGGGGAAACGTCCGGCGGTTTCGCGGATCGCCTGGTTCATCGCGCCGTCGCAGCGGAACCTCAGCGCGTCGAGATCCCGCGCCTTGTGGAACCGCTCCGCCGCCTCGGCGGCGCGCCCGAGCTCCGCCAGGCACCGGGCCGCCCGGAACTGGAGCTCGGCATGCGTGTCGTCGATGCCGGCTGCGGCCGTGAAGGCTTGGAGCGCGCCGTTCCAATCGCGCTGCTCCTGCAGGGCGCGGCCGGCGGCGAAGGCCTGTTCCCATCGGGCCAGCGGCTCGGCGCCGATTCCCGGCCGATGGAGCGAGGCGAAGGGCGCGCAGTCCTTGAGGTTCACCGCCACGGTGCTCAGGACAACCGGGACATCCGCGCTGCCCGCGAGCCGGACGATGTCCTCCAGGTTGCGGCGGAAATTCGCGTGGACCGACGCCATGCGCGGATCGTCTGCGGCGACCTTCTGCTCGACGAACATCGACATGCCTCCCCATTCGCCGCGGCTTTCCGGCGGCGGATTCAACCGGGCCTTCACCGCATCGAGCATCTGTCCGATGCGGGTGGACTTGAGGGCGAGGCTCTGGCGGATGAGCGGCAGCGGCGGCACCTGCGGGCCGAAGACGGTGCCCGCCCCGAAGGGGCCGACCACCTCGTTGTTGCCCATGTAGATCACCCAGGCGTCGGCATCGAGCGCCAAGCAGTCGCGGGCGATGGGGAGAATCGCGTGGGAATTGATGCCGGTCATCGCGGCGTTCACCACCTCGAAGCGGCGTCCCGGATAGCGCAGTTCCAGCAGTCCGCGCAGCACGCGGCCAAGGCCGAAGTCCGGATCGGGATCGCCGAAGGCGGCGGACTCGCCGAAGACGACGATGCGCATCGTTCCCAGGGGCTTGGAACGGTCCACGAGGAAGGCGTCCGGCTGGCGCGCCATCGCCTTGCCGAGGAATCGTTCCGCCACACGCAGGTTCGGGACGAAGACCTCGCGCTCGCCGATGCGCTCTTCCCGCAGGAAGGATGTCGGGACGCCGTAGCCCGACAGGCGCAGCGCCGCCTCCAGCAGCAGGAAGAAGAGCGCGGGCACGCCGAGGAGCGCCGCGAGGCGGAACGCCCAGACTCGGCGGCGCGGCCCTTTCCCGGCCCCGCCGGACACGGCGGACGGCGCGGCGGCGGGTTTGCGGCGGCGGGACATCGCGCGCGTTGTATCCGCAACCCCCGCTCTGGTGCCAACCGCAAATCCTCCCCCGAGCGCGCCGAACGGGCGACGCCTTCGCGCTTCCGTCCGCCGCCTTCCCCCGGCAGTCTCCGCGCGACCATGAGCAACGATTCCGCTCCCAAGACCGTCAAATGGCCCTTTCTTCTCGGCGACCTGCTGCTGCTCGCCGTCGCCGGTTGGATCGCCACCTCGGCCGCCAAGCCGCTCGGGCCCTGGCAGACCGTGGCTGTCGTCGCCGCCGTCGCCCTCGGCGCCTGGATGTTCATCCAGCCCTTTCTCCGCGACCATGAAGCCGCCGCCGATCTCGAGGAACTGAAACGCCTCGGCGGCGTCGCCGCCCAGATCGGCAAGGTGGAGGACGCCGCCGACCGCATCGGCCGAGCTTCGGAGCATTGGCACGGCGTCCAAGCGACTGCCGGTCAGACGCTCGAATCCATCCAGGCCATCTCCGACCAGATGACCCACGAGGCGCGGAACTTCCAGCAGTTCCTCCAGCGCGCGGGCGATTCGGAGAAACAGATGCTCCGTATGGAGGTGGACAAGCTGCGCCGCGTGGAGGGCGATTGGCTCCAGGTCACGGTGCGGATACTCGACCACGTCTTCGCGCTCTACACCGGGGCCGCCCGCTCCGGCCAACCGGCGTTGATCGAGCAGGTCGGCAACTTCCAGTCCGCGTGCGTCGATGCCGCCCGGCGCATCGGACTCAATCCCTTCGCCGCCAAGCCGGGCGAAGCCTTCGACGCCAAGCGCCACCGCATGGTGGATGGTTCCACCCCCGCCGAAGGCGCGCCCATTTCCGACACCCTGGCTCCCGGCTTCACCTTCCAGGGCCAGGTGCTGCGCCCCGCCATCGTGGCCCTGGCCGTGCGCCAGCCCGAGCCCGTGGCTCCCATCGCCGACCCGACCGATTTCGTCGAACCGACCGAAGAAGCGCCGGTCGAATCCGTCCAGGAACCCGCTCCGGAAGCATCCGACCGAGTCGTCGCCAGCGAATCCACGGAAGCGCCCGCCGAGACCGGAACGACCAAGTCCGGCGAGCAATCGTTGCTGCTTTGATCGCAGCCTACTTCGTCATCGCCGGCCGGGGACGCGGCTGGTGGAATGCGAAGATGTCCGTCTGGTGCCGCAGACCGTTCTTGGCGCAGCGGAAATCGCGATTGGCAAAGACCGGACTGTCGAGGCGGTCGGAGATCTTGCCCGTCTTCACCTCTTCGGTGAGGTCCGCGACGCTCTCCAAGATGCGCGTGGGCTGATAGACGTAGTCGCCGAGGTTCTCCAGCTTGGTCGAACCGGTGAGCACGAGGTAGCCGTGCATTCCGGATTCCACCGCGCCGCGAATGTCCGTCTCCATCGTGTCGCCGATCATCACCACCTGTTCCACGTCGCCCAGAGCCACATCCGCGAGTTTCTTGCGCGCCCGGTGGAACATGTAGCCGTTCGGCTTGCCGAGGTAGTAGCAGCGGCGGCCGCTGCTGGCTTCAAGGAACGCGGCCGTCGCGCCCGCGCCGGGGCGGGTCTTGTCGGGCGAAACCGGGCACCAGTTGTCGGGGTTGGTGGCGAGCAGGCGCGCGCCCTTCTCCAGGCATTCGTGGGCCTTGGCCAGGCGCTCCATCGAGACCGCGCCTTCGCCCACGACGACATAGGACGGACGGATGCCGTCGTTGGCGATCTTGCGTTCGTGCAGCGCGGTGAGAAGCCCGCCTTCGCCCAGCACGAAGACCGTGCAACCGGCGTCGGTCTCGCTGAGGAAATCCGCCGTGTTCATGGCGGAGGTGTAGAAGTGTTTCGGCGACAAGCCGGGGATGCCCACGTGCTTCAAGCGCACGGCGAGATCCTCGCCGGTCGGCGCGGAATTGTTCGTGAGGAAGAGGAAGGGAGTGCCCGTGGCGCTCAGCGCCTGGACGAACTCCGCCGCTCCGGGGATGAGGTGGTTTTCCCGGTAGATCACCCCGTCCATGTCGATCAGATAGCCCGTTTTCATTGGTCAGATTTTACAGTCACGTCACAGATACTGTTTGGTAATGTTAAAGGCGTCGTATGACCCGGGTTCGGAGGTTTTCCGTTCCCGAGGCACCGACGCCTGGAATCCAGCAAGCAATCCCCTTGCCGTGACGGCAAAGGGCCCGTTGCCGGTTGAAACTGGAGCAAAAGCCGCGCGAAAGGCCAAAACTCGACAGCACGTCGGTTCGCCCGACAGCCCGGTCCAGCACGAAGTTCCGCTTCTCCCGGCAATCTTTGCCCCGGCAATTGCGCCCGGTCATGGGCCGCTTGGATGATTCCGACAGCTTCCGCAGCAATCGGCTCCGATACACGGCGGGCAATTCTCGACATGCTTCCAAGGGAACATCGCCCGCAAAGAAAAACACCGGGCGCGAAGCCCGGCGTTGCTGTTCGTGGATTGAAGGACAGGCTTTGGCCTCATTTGCCCTGGAGCGCGTTCTGGAACTCCGGCATCTGGTGGTAGGGCTGGAAGCGCGGCTCGTTCGTCGCCATTTGCAGGAGGTTGGCCGCATCGGCCTTCTTTTGCAGCCGCTCGTTGCTCAACCGGATGGCGCGGCTCAGCGCCGGGATCATCTCGGGCTTGCCATACATGCTGCGGATGACGGCGAGGTCGTAGAAGGCCTCTGGGTTGTTCGGTTCCAGCTCGGTCAAGCGGACCAGGGCGCTCTCCACCCGGCCGTATTGCTGCATCGTCATCGCCTGCATGGCGATCTGCTGGACCATCGCCGCGTCCACCTTGGGCGACTGGATGATCTGGTCGATGAGCTGGAGCGCGGCATTGGTCTGGCCGAGACGAAGCGCTTCGTTCAGTCCCTTCAGGGCCTCCTGGAAGAGGCTCGCCGTGTTCTGCTGGGGTTGCTTGAAGTTCTCCAGGCTATCAACCAGATCGCGGATCTGGGTGTTGTCCTCGTCGAAGCGCAGGCAGGTCCTGGCGATGAG
>CAMLMI010000200.1 GCA_946480965.1 uncultured Verrucomicrobiales bacterium
CGCTCAAGGAAGCGCGAGAAACCCACTATCGCCTGCGTGTGATGGCCGCGACGGACATTTCTCCGTTGGCCCCGCCCGGCGAGCTGGTCAAAGAGTCGGACGAAATCCGCCGGGTTCTCGGCGCGATTGTCTCCGCCACCAAGGGCACTCGACAGCCCTAGCCCATTTTTCATTTCGCATTGGTCCATTTTTAATTCCACCGCCCCGTGCTCGAAGTCCGAAACCTCACCGTTTGCTACGGCGCGATCTCCGCGCTCCACGACGTTTCGCTCAAGGTCGAGGCGGGCGAGATCGTCACGCTCATCGGCGCCAACGGCGCGGGCAAAACGACCACGCTCCGGGCCATCTCCGGGATGTTGAAGCCCAAGTCCGGCCAAGTGCGCTACGAGGGCCGCGACATCACTGGAGTTCCCCCTCACAAGCTCGTCGGTCAGGGCCTCGCCCATTGTCCGGAAGGACGGATGGTTTTCGCCAATCTCACCGTGCGCGAAAACCTCCAGATGGGCGCGTATCTCCAGCGCGACAAGAAGGTCATCGCGCGCGAGGAGGAGTTCGTCTTCGCCACCTTCCCCCGGCTGAAGGAACGCGAGGCCCAGCTCGCCGGCACCTTGAGCGGCGGCGAACAGCAGATGCTCGCCATCGGCCGCGCCTTGATGAGCCAGCCGCGCTGCCTGTTGCTGGATGAACCCTCCCTCGGCATCGCCCCGCTGCTGGTGAAGCTGATCTTCGAGAAGATCGTGGAGCTGAACCGCTCGCGGAAGCTGACCATCCTGCTGGTCGAGCAGAACGCCAATCTCGCGCTGGAGATTTCCCATCGCGGTTACGTTCTGGAAACGGGCCGCATTCTTCTCAGCGACCAAGCCGCCGCCCTCCGCGCTGATCCGAAGGTCCGGGAGGCGTATCTAGGCGGCTGATCAGCCGCTCATCCTCGTCTTCGTCCTCATCCTCGTCTTCCTCCTTTTCCGCCGTTTTTGAAGACGAGGACGAAGAGGAGGATTGGAGGGTCGCGTGACATTCCCCCGCGAGCCCGGTCTGACCCGAATACATGCCGTCGCCACTGCACCGCCTGCCATCGCGCAGCCAACCGGTCGGCGGGGATAGTTTTCTGAAACCAATCGGAGGCCCCGGGGTTTCCAGAAAACATGTCCCGGATCGCATCCAAGTTTGAACATTTCGCCGCCCCGCAGCGTCCACCAGCCATCTCTCCGGGAGAATGAAGGCCACCTTCCAAGCAGCGTTGTCGGCGTCGTTGATCGCCGGGGTCGCCGCCGCGCTCTGCGGCTGCTCCGCCGCACACTACAAGCAATCGGCCGACGACGAGGCCTACCGGGCGCTCTACGGCAAGACGGACCAGGTGCGGAACAGCGAACCGGACTTCAGCATCGAGCAGACCAACCGCGTGGTGCTGGACCCTTTGCCGATCCGGACAGAGCCCCCGGATTTCCTCGGGCTGGAGGACGGCTTGGCGGAGGTCGGCGCGCACATCGTCTCGCTGGACGAGGCGCTGAAGCTCGCGGTGCGGCACAACCGCTCCTATCAGTCGCGCAAGGAAGGGCTCTACCTCTCCGCGCTCAGCCTCACGCTGGCCCGGCACCGCTTCACCCCGATCTTTTCCGGAAATGTCGCCGCCGAAACCCAGAAGCGGGTGGACGACCTCGTGGACGACCAGACGGTGAGCGTGGGCGGCGGAGTGGGCGCGGATTGGCTGGTCCGGGACGTGGGCCGGATCTCGACGGCGTTCACCACGGATTTTCTCCGCTTCCTCACCGGCGACCCGCGTTCGGTGACGTCGTCCCGCTTGGGCGCGACCTTCAGCCGTCCGCTGCTGCGCAACGCCGGGTTCAAGGCCGAGATCGAGGCGCTCACGCAGGCCGAGCGGAACCTGCTCTACGACCTGCGGGACTTCACCCAGTTCCGGAAGGATTTCAGCGTCCAGATCGCCTCCGCCTACTACGGCATCCTTGGCCAGCGCGACAGCGTCCGGAACAGCTTCCTCAATCTCCAGAGCTCCAGCACGAATGCCGCCCGCACCCGCGCCCTCGCCGCCGAGGGCCGCGTGACGCAGGCGGACCTGGGCCGACTGGAGCAGCAGGAGCTGGACGCCGAGAACCGCTGGACCAGCGCCGTGCGCGACTACAAGCGGCGTTTGGACGAGTTCAAGCTGACCCAGCTCGGCGTGCCCGTGACGGTCAACCTCGTGCTGGACGACGCCGACCTGGCCGCGCTGCGCATCGACCACCCGACGCTCGACCTCGACGAGTCGATCACCATCGCGTTGGAGGCCCGGCTGGACTTCATGAACGTGAAGGACCAGCACGACGACGCCGTGCGCAGCGTCGAACTGGCCCGGAATTTCCTCAAGCCGCAGGTCGATCTCGTGGCCACCGCCGAGATGAACAGCGGCGGCGCGCGCGGCGGCGGCCTGAACCTGCCGACCACCGACCACTACAGCTGGAGCGCGGGGCTCGACGTCGATCTGCCCTTCGACCGGAAGTCCGAGCGCAATTCCTACCGCAGCGCGCTCATCCAGGAGAAGCGCTCCGCCCGCGAGGTCGAACAGGCCGAGGACGGCATCCGGCTCGACGTGCGCGAGAGCTGGCGAACGCTCGACCAGGCCAAGCGCAGCTACGAGATCAGCGAGCTGGGCGTGAAGATCGCCGAGCGCCGCGTGGAGGAGCAGTCCATCCTGTCCGACCTGGGCCGGGCCAAAGCGCAGGACCAAGTGGACGCCCAGAACGATTTGAACTCCGCCAAGAACGCTCGCACCCAGGCGCTCGTGACCCATTCCATCGCGCGGCTCCAGTTCTGGAACAACATGGGCATTCTCTACATCAAGGACAACGGACGCTGGGAGGAGATGAACAATGTCGGCCAATAACACCCCCATGAAGGACTTCGTGAAACGGCAGCCGCGTTGGCGCATCGCGCTCGCCGCCGCGGGACTCGTCACCGTCGGCTGGCTGCTCTTCCGGGGCGGCGACGGCGACTCCATCCGCTCCGCCACCTACGCCGCGCGCCGGGGGCCGTTGAACATCAGCGTGCTCGAAGGCGGCAGCCTCCAGGCGATGGAATCGCAGCAGATCAAGTGCGAGGTCCGCGTCGGCTACCAAGGCACGAAGATCCTCCGCATCGTGGAGGAGGGCTACCTCGTGACCGACGAGGACGTGAAGAATGGCAAGGTGCTGGTGGAGCTGGACGCCTCGGAGATCGAGACCCAGATGGTCCAGCAGGAGATCCAGTTCCAGTCCGCCGCCGCCAGCTTCACCGACGCCCAGCAGAACTACGAGATCCAGCGCAACCAGAACGTCAGCGACATCAAGGCCGCCGAGCAGAAGGTCCGCTTCGCCCGGATGGACTTCGACAAGTTCCTAGGCGAGGACGTGGCCGAGGAGCTGGTCCGCAAATACGACCTGGACAAGCCGGTCCTGCTGCCGGTCCTCCAGAAGACCGAATCGGCCCTGCCGCCCGGTGCCGGCACCGACGGCCCATCCGCCAACCGCACGCTGCGCATGGTCGCGGACCCTCCCCTCCAGGCCGGAGCCATGCGCGAGCTGCGGATGCCGCCGCCCGAGGGAGCCCTGCCCTCCCCCGGTCCCGGCCAGGCTCCGTTGACCGCCGCCGCCCCCGTTGCTTCACCGGAGGAACAGCCCGAGCCCCCGACCGAAACGCCCAAGACCGTGGTCATCGACTTCCTGCCCTACGCCGATCTGGAAAAGCTCGGCGACGGCGAAGCCAAACAGCGCCTGCGCAAGCTGCTGGACGATCTCCAGGTCGCGGAGAAGGAGTTGAACCAGGCCACCAACACCCTCAGCGGCACCCAGCGCCTCTTGGAGAAAGGTTTCGTCACCCGCAACGACTGGGAGCGCGACGAGATCGCCTGGAACAGCGCCCGGTTGAAGGTGCAGACCGCCGTGACCGCCAAGAAGCTGTATCTGCAATACGAGTTCGTGAAGGCCGCCGAGGAGGCGCTCTCCAAGTATTCCGAAGCCGTCCGCGAACTGGACCGGGCCAAGAAGGCCGCCGTCTCCAAGATCGCCCAGTCCGAGGCCCGCCTGCGCTCCGCCGAGGCCCAATACAACGTCCAGCTCCGCCGCCGCAACGACTTGGCCGAGCAGAAGGCCAAGTGCGTCATCCCCGCCACCAAGCCCGGCCTCGTCGTCTATGGCGGCGGCCGCGACGACGGCATCTACTACGGCGACCAGGAACGCATCCGCGAAGGCGCGACCGTCCGCGAGCGCCAGGCCATCATCACCATCCCGAACCTCAACCGGATGGAGGTCAGCGTTAAGATCCACGAGAGCTACATCAAGAAGGTGAAGAAGGGCCAAAAGGCCAAGGTCACGATCGACGCCTTCCCCGACCAGATCCTCGAGGCCGAGGTGAACAAGGTCGCCGTCCTCCCCGATTCGCAGAACCGCTGGATGAACCCCGACCTCAAGGTTTACATCACCGACCTCGCCATCGTCGGCACGCACGACTGGGTCAAACCCGGCATGAGCGCCAAGGTCGAGATCGTCGTGGACCGCCTCGACGACGTCGTCCAGATCCCCGTCCAAGCCGTTGTCTCCGAGGGCACGCAACAGGTCTGCTACATCGACACCGGCTACAAGACCGAGAAGCGCGTCGTCACGACCGGCCAGTTCAACGACGAGTTCATCGAGATCGTCTCCGGGCTCAAGGAAGGCGAGAAGGTGCTGCTGCGTCCGCCCGCGCTCCCGCCCGAACACCTCGAAGCGCCGCCGGCCCAATCGGAGAAACCCGCCGAGGGCAAGCCGACCTCGGTCGCCAAGACCGGCAACGCGTGACCGCTCCCTTCCAGCCATCCGGCATGTCGCCCATCGTCCAGTTCGACCAGGTCCGCCGCACCTACCAGATGGGCTCCGTCACCGTGGAGGCGTTGAAGGGCGTGTCCTTCAGCGTCATGCCCGGCGAGTTCATCAGCATCATGGGACCGTCCGGCTGTGGAAAATCCACGATGCTCAACGTCCTCGGCTGCCTCGACCGTCCCACCAGCGGCCGCTACCTCCTCGGCGGCGACGACGTATCCCGCATGGAGGACGACGACCTCTCCTCCGTGCGCGGCGCGCGGCTGGGTTTCATTTTCCAGTCCTACAACCTCATCCAGCAGCTCACCGTCGTGGAGAACATCGAGGTGCCGCTCTACTACCGCGACGCCGACGAGGCCACGAGCCGCGCCAAGGCCATCGAGCTGGCCACGATGGTCGGGTTGGAACACCGGCTGGACCATAAACCCTTCGAGCTTTCCGGCGGACAACAGCAGCGCGTCGCCATCGCCCGTTCGCTGGTGAACGACCCGCTCGTGCTTTTGGCCGACGAACCGACCGGCAACCTCGATTCCAAGTCCGGCACCGAGATCCTCGCGCTCTTCGACCGGCTCCACGCGGCGGGCAAGACCCTGATCCTCGTCACCCACGACGACGAAGTGGCCCAACGCGCCCAGCGCAACATCCGTCTCCGCGACGGCAACATTGAGAGCGATGTCCGCCGCTGAATCCACCGCCCGTTCCCGCCGCTGGCTGCGACTGAAGCGCGCCTTCCGCCTCGGCCTGAAGAGCCTTTGGCTGCATCGCCTGCGGTCCCTGCTCACCGTCATGGGCATCGTCTTCGGCGTCTGCTCCGTCATCGCCATGCTCGCCATCGGCGAGGGCGCGAGCCACGAGGCCCAGGAGGCGATCAAGAACCTCGGCAGCCAGAACATCATCGTCCGCAGCGCCAAGCCGCCCGAGGACCAGAAGGTTTCCGGCCAGGGCGACCAGAGCCGCGTGCTCCAATACGGCATCACCTACAAGGACGTGCAGCGCATCCGCGCCACCATCCCCGGCGTGACCGTCCTCATGCCCGCCCGCATCATGAGCGACGATGTCTGGCACATCAGCCGCCGCCTCGGCAGCGAGATCGTCGGCACCGTGCCTTGGTATCCCCAGCTCCGGAACCGGAAGATGGCCGCCGGCCGGTTCTTCACCGAGGGCGAGATGGACAAGAAATCCCCCGTCTGCGTCCTCGGCACGGAACTGGCCAAGGCGTTGTTCCCCCTCACCTCCCCCCTCGGCCGCGACGTCCGCGTCGGCAGCACCTACTACAGCGTCGTCGGCGTCATCGAACCGCCCAGCAAGGCGCTCCAGCAGGACGACGGACTCGGCGGCAGCGGCTCGAGCCGGGGCGAGATGTTCATCCCGCTGGAAACCGCCCGCCTCCGCTACGGCGACATCGTCATGAACCGCCGGGGCAGCAGCCGCGAGGTCGAGCGCGTCGAGCTCCACGAAGTCACCGTGAAGGTCGAGTCCACCGATTCCGTCGCCTCCGTCGCCGAGGCCGTGAAACAGGTGATGGAACACACCCACAAGAAGAAGGACTACGAAGTCGTCGTCCCGCTCGACCTCCTCCGGGAGAAGGAACGCACCAAGCGGATCTTCAACATCGTCCTCGGCTCCATCGCCGCCATCTCCCTCGTCGTCGGCGGCATCGGCATCATGAACATCATGCTCGCCACCGTGACCGAGCGCACCCGCGAGATCGGCATCCGCCGCGCCCTCGGAGCGCGCCGCCGCGACATCGTCACGCAGTTCCTCGTCGAGACCGTGATCCTCTCCGGCGCGGGCGGCATCCTCGGCGTCGCCCTCGGCGTGCTCGTGCCCCTGATCGTCACGCGCTTCGCGGACATGAAGACCATCGTCACCTTCTGGTCCCCTGCCCTCGCCTTCACCATCTCCGCATTGGTCGGCGTCGTCTTCGGCATCTACCCCGCCCTCCGTGCCGCCAAGATGGACCCCGTGGAAGCCCTCCGCCACGAGTAGCCGCCCCCGGCAGCGCAGACAGGCAATCTGCCGTGTCGCCGGCTGCCAGTCGGCACTACGGGCGCCACGTCACTTCGGGCGCATCTGGGGGAAGAGGATGACGTCGCGGATGCTTTCCTGGCCGAGGAGCATCATGCAGAGGCGGTCGATGCCGGTGCCACGCCCCCGACGCTCCATCTGTCGCGCTCCCGGCAAATCGTTTTCACAGGCCCAGCAACCGCACCAATTCCTCGACTGTTACCCGATGGTGGGTCGCCACGTCTTTGACGATTCCGTGAAAGGTGCCGAGCTTCATCGGGTTGTGGTCGGGAATGACGACATGATGTTCGCCGTTCCGTTGTGTCGTGTAGCGCCTGTGCGATCCACGCTGGCGGGTGGGCTCGTATCCCAGAACGCGGAGGGCTTTGCCCAAGTCGGCTCCGGACACATCCCGCGGCAGTTTCATCGGGCCAAGACTTCGTCGCGGACAAAATGCAGCCGGATGACCTTGGGGGCGGAAGCGTCGTCGTCGAAGTAGCAGTCGGCGGCTTCGCGGACATTGCGGCGCAACTCCTCCAACGAGTCGGCCTCGGTGAAAATGGAATGGCCGAGCGCCCGCGCCGTGTAGCCGCCGTCCGCATCGTCCTCGCGCACTTCAAAGATGACTTCACTTTCGGCCATGCGCGCAAAATAGGTTTCGGGGCGCGGCCGGGTCAATGGTCACTTCGGGCGCATCTGGGGGACAGCAAGGACGGGCGCTGCGCTGGTCCTTGCCGGAAGATGGGGCGGCGCGGCAACGCCGCCCTACCAACCATGGTGGGGCCGAGCTGCCGCTCGGCCCTGATCTCCGCCCCACGTCGGCGAGGGGCGTTCCGTCACTTCGGGCGCATCTGGGGGAAGAGGATGACGTCGCGGATGCTTTCCTGGCCGAGGAGCATCATGCAGAGGCGGTCGATGCCGATGCCGATGCCGCCGGCGGGGGGCATGCCGTGCTCCAACGCCACGAGGAAGTCCTCGTCGAGCTTCTGCTGTTCGCCGCCGGCCTGGTGTTCGAGCGCCTGGCGCTGGGCGATGGGGTCGTTCTGCTCGGTGTAGCCGGGGGCAATTTCCTGGCCATTGATGCAGCACTCGAAGACTTCGACCGTCGTCGGATCGTCGGCCGTGATCTTGGCCAACGGGACGAGTTCCTTCGGCAGGTGGGTGACGAAGGTGGGGTTGATGAGCGTGGGCTCGATCAGCTTCTCGAAGACGGCGCCGGTGACCTCGAAGTCCTCGTAGCCGGCGGCGATGTCGCCTCCGAGCTTGAGGTCTTCTGTGGCGCGGCGGCGGCGTTCCTCGGAGGAGACGTCGAACCAGTCCTGGCCGGCGACTTCGCGGACGAGGTCCTTGTATTTCGCGCGACGCCAGTTGGGTGTGAGATCGATGGTCTTGGTGACGATGCCCTCGGCGTCCTTATGCTCGATCACCAGCGTCCCCAGCACCTTCTGCGCGACACCGCAGATGAGCGACTGGACC
>CAMLMI010000201.1 GCA_946480965.1 uncultured Verrucomicrobiales bacterium
GGCGACATCCGGCCATCGAACGCGCTTCCCAGTTCCCCTCTTGGGTGGGGTCAGGAGTAGGTTTGCCGATCTCTCTTTTTTCGGCAGGCTCCCGTCCGCCGCTACGGGAAAGAAAAACGGCGCATCGCCGGAGCGACGCGCCGTTCGAGAAATCCGTCGAAACTCAGCCTCCGACCTCGGCCTTGGCTTCGGCCGCCAGCGCGGTGCTGAGATAGCGTTCGCCGGTGGAGCAGGCCACGGTCACGATGATCTTGCCCTTGTTCTCGGGGCGCTTCGCCACCTCGATGGCGGCAATCACGTTCGCGCCGGTGGAGATGCCGACCAGCAGGCCTTCTTCCTTGGCCAGACGGCGGGCCATGGCGAAGGCGTCGTCGTTCGACACTTGGACGCATTCCACGATCTGCGGGTTCCCGGCGCTGTCCTTGAGATGAAGGTTCTTCGGCACGAAGCCTGCGCCGGTGCCCTGGATCTTGTGCGGACCGGGCTTGATCGGCTGCCCGGCCAAGGTCTGGGAGATGACGGGCGAATCCTTGGGCTCGACCGCGATGCCCTGGAAGCTGGGCTTCTTCGGTTTGATGTATTCGGTGACGCCCGTGATCGTGCCGCCCGTGCCGACACCGGCCACGAGGATGTCGATCTTGCCGTCGGTGTCTTCCCAGAGCTCAGGGCCGGTGGTCTTGGAATGGATGGCGGGGTTGGCCGGGTTTTCGAACTGCTGGGGAATCCACGCGTTCGGCGTTTCGGCCGCGATGGCCTGGGCCTTGGCAATGGCGCCCTTCATGCCCTCCGCGCCGGGGGTGAGAACCAGCTTGGCACCGAGCATGGCGAGGAGCGTGCGGCGCTCGAGCGACATGGTCTCGGGCATGGTGAGGATGAGCTTGTAGCCCTTGGCGGCGGCGACGAAGGCGAGGGCGATGCCGGTGTTGCCGGAGGTGGGTTCGACGATGACGGTGTCCTTCTTCAGGATTCCGCTCTTCTCCGCTTCCTCGATCATGGCCATGCCGATGCGGTCCTTCACGCTGCCCAGCGGGTTGAAGAACTCGCACTTGAGCAGAACGGTCGCTTCCAGCCCGGCGGTGACCTTGTTCAGCCGGACCAGCGGGGTGCGTCCGACGGTTTCGACGATGTTGTTGTAGATTTTGCCCATAAAACGGTGGTCGCGTTGGTTGAGAAAGCTGCGTGGCAAACTGATGTCGGACGAAGTTGCGGGAACCGCTTCTCAGGGCAAGCACGATTTCCTCGCGCCGGGCGAGACCGGTGGATGTCTCTGCAAGGTTGTATCCGGATGCCTCCCGCGGTTGTCTTCTGCTGCATGAGCTGGGCCGGACTGGATGCGGAATCGATGCGCGCGCGCAATGGCGGAGCCCTTCCGCCGTCGCCTAGTCTCTGGACCGCGACGGCGTGGGGCGCGGTCGGGTTCGTGATCGCCAGCCTCGCGGTGTTCGGCAGCGTGGCGGTGGCGGAAAGGGCGATCTACCGGGCCCTGGGCGTGGCCGGGGCCTATGTGTTGTGGACGGGAATGTTCATGGGGCTGGGCGGCGTGTTGCTCGGCCGGCTCGTGCCGGGACCGGGGAACCTGTGGCGTTTCGCCGGCGTGTTCGCGCTGGGGTTCGCGCTCTACGGGATCGGCTGGTGCCTGGGCTGGTTCGGGGTGCGGCGGTTCTGGGGGGAGTTTCTGGGAACGCTGTTGGGCGCGGTGTTGCTCCACCTCGTGCTGGTCTCGGCCTTCGGACGGATGAACCTCTTCCTGCGGACCCTTCTCGCGACGGTCGCGGCGAATCTGGAGGGGTATTTCCTCGGCGAATGGATCTGGCGCACGCTGGACCGGTCGCCTCTCGGGATGACGCTCTGGGGCGTGGTCTATGGCCTCTTCGTCGGCGGCGGGATCGGCTGGCTGCTGTATCGGCTGCAAAGGCCCGAGAAGGTTCCGTGAGGATTTTTCAGGTCGCGAAACCCTGCTGACATAGGGTTGTCAGCGGGCTTCGGCAGAGTGGCCCCGTTCTTCGGCCCCTTGGTGGTGGCCGGGAACATTGACCAACCACTCCATTCCTTGAATTCCATGACTCCCAAGAAAAACGCCGTGAACTGGTTCGAGCTCTTCGTCGCCGATCTCCCCCGGGCCAAGAAGTTCTACGAAACCATCCTCCAGACCCAGATGCAGGACTGCGCGATGGAGAACAGCCGGATGGCGATGTTTCCCTGCGACTACGAAAACGGCGTCGGTGGCGCGCTGACCTTCATGGCGGGCTTCAATCCCGGCATGGGCGGCACGCTCGTCTATCTGAACGTGGAGGGCGATCTCGACGGCGTGCTGGCCCGCACGGTCCCGGCCGGTGGAGCGATCGTGAAGCACCGTTTCGCCATCGGGGAACACGGCTTCATCGGCCTCATCCAGGACACGGAAGGCAACGTCGTCGGGCTCCACTCGATGAAGTAGCTTCCGACCCGCACGCGAAACGCCCCGCGAATCCTCCGGTTCGCGGGGCGTTCTTTTGGCGTCCGCAAGCGGGCCTCACGCGAAGGCCGCAAGGGACACGAAGGGTTCTTCGGGCCAACCCACCCCTGACCCCTCCCAAGAGGGGACAAGGCAGGGCGTCACTTCAAATCTGCACGCGGTTGTCGGGTTCCCTCAGCGCCCGTCGCGGTCCTTGCTTGAGCCGACTTGTGCGCCCTTCCCGCTCAGAGCACGGCCACGGTCGGACCGCGTTGGTCGAGCAGGCGGAAGGACTGGAGCATGGCGTCGAGGGTATCGGCCACGGAGGGCCAGATGGCCTCGGGCGCCATCAACGTGAGGCTGATCATGCGGCCGCCGTCCTCCACGAGCACGGCGCGCAGGCGCATCCGGCCCATCTCGGCGGCCTGGGTCGCGGAGCATTGGAAGCCGCGCAGCGGTCCGAAGGAGACGGGTTCGGAATCCTCCACGCTGAAGGCCATTTCCCGGGCCAGATAGCTGAGCCACTGGCTGACGGTGCCCTCGCCGTAAACGGGCCGGGCGGCGACGGCGAAGATGACCGCGCCGTAGCTCGCCATGAAGACCCCGAGCGGGAGGAAGGTCGTGGGCTTCTCGAAGTCCACGGCCTCCTCCGGCAGGGGCAGCTTTTGCCAATCTCCCGGCACGCCCACCTCGAAAGCCAGGTGTTCCAGCGACGGAGTTAAGGTCACCCGGTTCAGGGCAGCGGTCGGAGATTCGGCGATGGTGTTCATGGGCGGTTTTCTGGGCGGTGTTTTTGGTGCGGGGAAATTTCGGAATCGTGTCTAGGTCCGGCGGCGTTTTCACGCCATCCGACCTTGGTCGGATGCCTCAGTGGCCGGCGGCGGCGGCGACGGGGAGGTTCCGGGAAGTCAGGGCCTGTTCCAGGGTTTCGGCGCGTTGGCGGACGAGGCAGAGGGCGATCAGGAGCGCGAGCAGCAGCACCCGGGGGATGATCCGGCTGGGCAGATCGTGCCGACGGCGGGCCAGCGAGGCGTCGGAGAACAGCGCGTTCATTTGCATGGCTCCGTTTTAGGCCGGAGCGGGCTCGGGCGGTATCGGACCTCGGCCGGAGCCCGCCCGAGCGGCGGCTCCGACAAAAGTCGGACCCGGCCCGAAAACTGGTGAGCCCGGCCGGGCGTCCCGCTAGGGTCCGCCGCATGTCCGTCCGCCCCGCCGCTTCTTCCGCCGTTGCACGGCCTTCTCCCGTGCTGCACCGGATGTGGCCCGCGTGGTTCGTGCTGGCGCTGGGATTGGCGGCCACCCTGATCGTGCGGAGCAACCTGCGCCAGGCCGCGCGCGAACAGGACGAGGCGCGCTTCAACGACGAGACGCGGCGCACGACCGAGACGCTGGCCTCGCGGGTGAACCACTACCTCGTGGCGGTGCAGCATCTCCAGGGGCTGTTCCATGCGATGGGCGACGTCAGCCCCGAGGAGTGGAACCGATGGCTGCCGAGCATGAACTGGCCGTGGCAGTATCCGAACCTGCTGGAGATCGGCTACGGCGATGCCCGGCCCGGCGCGGAGAGCGTGCGCATCACCCATTCCGCCACGCTCCGGCAACGCCCCGCCCGCTATCCCATCGGCAGCGACCTGGCCGACAGTCCGTCGCACCTTCGGGCAATGGAGATTTCGCGCCGCACGGCCCAGACCGTCTCCGGCGGCGTGCGCGAGATCACCGGACCGGACGGCCGGGAGGAATGGGCGCACGTCATCTTCTATCCGGTCTATCACGGCGGGGTGGAGCCGCGCGGCGCGGCGCGCAACGAACAGATCCGCGGCTACGTCTTCGGCCTCTTCCGCGCGGACGATCTCTACCGCGAAACGGTCGGCTCGGAGACCAACGTCCTCGTGCGATTGGAGATCCGCGACGTGACGGAGGCCAGCTTCGACCGGCTCCAAGGACTGACCAACGCCGCGCAGAAGACCGTCTTCATCGACGGCCACTACGAGCGCACGGAGATGGAGAGCGCGCTCGGGCGGCTCTGGAAGCTGCGCTTCAGCTCGCTGCCGGCCTTCGCCGTCGGTTCCCGGAGCAACCTCGCCTCCATCGCCCTGCTGACCGGCACGGCCCTGAGCCTGACCTTCTTCGCCGTGGCCTGGGTGTTGGTGCGGGGACGCAACCGCGCCGAGGCCCTGCACGCCGAGATCCAGGAGCTGAACACCGACCTCGAAGCCCGGGTCGTCGAACGCACACGAGAGCTGGAAGCGGCCAAGGAAGATCTGGGCAAGGCGCTGGCCGGAGAACGCGAATTGGGCGAACTGAAGGACCGGTTCGTGGCGATGGTCTCCCACGAGTTCCGCACCCCACTCGGCATCATCATGTCGGCCGTGGAGCTGCTCCGGTCCTACTTCGACCGGCTCGATCCGGAGAAGCGGGCGGAACTGCTCACCGACATCCATTCCTCGACCCGGCAGATGGCCTCGCTCATGGAGCAGGTCCTCCTGTTGGGCCGCGTCAACGCCGGGAAACAGCAGCTCCAGCGCAAGCCCCTCGATCTCGCCTCCGTCGTTTCCCGGATCACGGAGGAGGTCGGCACGGCCAACGGGCAGGCCAGCCGCATCCAACTGGCCGTGACCGCCGGCGATCTCGCCGGAGCCCGTAGCGACGACACCGTCCTCCGCCACATCCTGTCCAACCTCCTCTCCAACGCCTGCAAATACTCCCCGGCCGACCAGTCGGTGGACTTCAGCGTCCGCCGCAAAGACGATCTGGTGGAGTTCGTCATCCGGGATCGGGGCATCGGCATCCCCGAGGCCGACCAGAAACGGCTCTTCGAAGCCTTCCACCGGGCATCGAATGTCGGCGCGGTGGAAGGCACCGGCCTCGGCCTGCTCATCGTGAAACGCTGCGTGGAACTCCACCTCGGCACGATCCATTTCCACTCCACGCCCGGCCAAGGCACGACCGTGACGGTGGTGCTGCCGATGTTTGGGGAAACGACCGGGGAAGGTTGAGAAGATCGTCCCGCGCTCTCGCCGCGAGTCCCGTCGGCCATCAAGCATCAGGCATCAGGCATCACCCGCTTGCCGCCTCGGCCTTCGCCGCCCCGATCTTCATCGTGTCCGCGATGAGCGCGTAGAGCTTGGTCCAAGCGGCGGCCACTTCGGGGGTGAACTTCTCGCCGAGGGTTTCCTGGAGCATTCCCAGCAACGCCCCGCCCACGATCTCGTAGTGGAATTCCTGGACGCCGTAGCCCACGTGCCGGGCTCCGAGCGCCTCCAGTTCCGGCAGCAGGACCTCCGGCGCGTCCAGGCGGCTGACGGCGAAAGAAAGCATCTCCATCAGCTTGCGCGACTGTTCCTCCACGCCGGTCTTGAACATCGGCCGCAACGCCGGGGCCATCGTGAACAGCCTCCGGTAGAAGATCAGCGCGGCCACATGGGTGGGGCGCTCGACCTCGGCGAACGTCTTCCGGATCAGATGGATTTCGTGCGAGTTCAAACCGCGAAACCGTGCCTCGGCCGGTGTCCGGCGTCATATCCGACTTTGGTCGGAGACCACTCCCCGGATCTTGTCCGCATGTCATTTCTTGTCCTCCCGCCCGCCGCCCGCCAGTCTCCGGCACCGCGTTCCGCCATGACGACAATTCTGATCATCGAAGACCAACCCCCGATGCGCCGGAACCTCGCCCTGATGCTGGAGCTGGAGGGTTTCCAGGTGCTCACCGCCGAGAACGGGGTCAAGGGCCTCGAACTGGCCCGCGCCAAGGTGCCCGACCTCATCCTCTGCGACGTGATGATGCCCGAGATGGACGGCCACGGCGTCGTGCAGTCGCTCCGCGCCGATGCCAAGACGGCCACCGTCCCGCTCATCTTCCTCACCGCCCGCACGGACAAGTCCGACGTCCGCATCGGCATGAACTTCGGGGCCGACGACTATCTGACGAAGCCCGTCTCCCGCGACGATCTGCTGGCCGCCGTCCACGCCCGCCTAGCCCGCGCCGAAGCGGTCAACGCCGCGCTCGAAGCCGCCAAGGCCCACTCCGGCGGCACGCCCGACTTCAGCTCTCCCGAGCCCTTGCGCCAAGCCCTCGGCCTGACCCCGCGCGAGGCCGAAGTGCTCCTCTGGGTCGCCCAGGGCAAGAGCAACGCCGACATCGGGACCATTCTCGGGATGAGCGAAAAGACGGTGAAACAGCACCTCGGCGTGGTCTTCCAGAAGGTCGGCGTCGAGAGCCGCACCGCCGCGTCCGTCCGCGCCTTCGAGATCCTGAGCGGAGCGAAGAGCTGATTCGGCGTTCGATGTTCAACGCCGAATGAATCGGCCTTCCGGCCGATTAGCCCCCATAACCCCCGGCCAAGGGTCGCTTATACCTGCCTCGGCGGCGTTGACGCTCCGTCCGGCAAGCCATTGTATCTTGGGCCAGAGCAACCCACGGATTCCCGGAATCCGGACTGCCCGCGGCGAGACACCCCGCCGCCACAACCCTATGACCCTGGCCCAATCGATCTTCCGTTCCACGCTCGGGAAGAAGTATCTGATGGCGCTGAGCGGCCTCGCGCTGTTCGGTTTCGTCGTCGCGCATCTTCTCGGCAACCTCCAGGTCTTCGGCCCGCCCGACCTGATCAACGGCTACGCGCACTTCCTCAAGAGCAAACCCGGCCTGGTCTGGGGCGCGCGGCTGGGCCTGCTGGTCATTGTCGCCGTCCACATTTACTGCGCGCTCTCGCTCGCGGCCACGGCCAAGGCCGCCCGCCCGGTCCAATACGCCGGCGGCTCCGCCTATGGTTCCTCCTGGGCCTCGCGCTACATGATCGTCAGCGGCCTCGTGATCCTCGCCTTCATCGTCTATCACCTCGCGCACTTCACCGCGCTGCTGCCCGGCATCAACGGGTGGGGCGATTTCCGCGCGCTCAAGACCGAGCTGAAGGGCCACGGCGAAGTAATGGACGTGTATGCCATGATGGTCCTCGGCTTCCGCGTGTGGTGGGTGGCGTTGTTCTACGTCGTCGCGCAGGCGCTGCTCTTCGTCCATCTCGGCCACGGCCTGGCGGCGATGTTCCAGTCGTTCGGCCTGCGGAACCACGTCTGGTGGCCGCGCATCCAGGTCTTCGCGAAGGTCTTCAGCCTCGCGATCCTGCTCGGCTACATCTCCATCCCCATCGCGATCACCTTCGGCATGGGCCGCGAATATGCCGAAAAGGCCAAGGCGAAGCTGAACCTGCCGCTCGGACAGACCGAAACCCCGGCCGCCCCGATGGTCGCCGGCACCGTGGAGGCCAAATAACATGGCGACGCTCAATTCCAACATCCCCGCCGGCCCGCTCGCCTCGAAGTGGGAGAAGCACAAGTTCAGCTCCAAGCTGATCAACCCGGCCAACAAGCGGAAATACAAGGTCATTGTCGTCGGTGCCGGTCTCGCCGGCGCGAGCGCGGCCGCCACGCTCTCCGAGCTGGGCTATGAGGTGCACAACTTCGTCTTCCACGATTCTCCCCGCCGCGCCCATTCCGTGGCCGCGCAGGGCGGCATCAACGCCGCGAAGAACTATCAGAACGACGGCGACTCCGTTCACCGCCTCTTCTACGACACGATCAAGGGCGGCGACTACCGCGCCCGTGAATCCAACGTCCATCGTCTCGCCGAAGTCTCGGTCAACATCATCGACCAATGCGTCGCACAGGGTGTGCCGTTCGCCCGCGAATACGGTGGCCTGCTCGACAACCGTTCCTTCGGCGGCGCGCAGGTGTCCCGCACGTTTTACGCGCGCGGGCAGACCGGCCAGCAGCTCCTGCTCGGCGCCTATTCCGCGCTCAACAAGATGATCGCGGCGGGCGGCGTGAAGTCCTACACCCACTCCGAGATGCTCGATCTTGTGGTCGTGG
>CAMLMI010000202.1 GCA_946480965.1 uncultured Verrucomicrobiales bacterium
TGAACCGGCGACACGCTTTGGCCGATCAGAGAACCGTGCCGTCGGTCGATGTTCCATCCGCCAAGGTCCGTTCGCGCAGACCGTCCATTGTGACGGTCGCTTGGCTCTGCTTTTTCGCCGCGTTGTTCGCCGTGGCGGCCGAGAGCGGCTACCGCTGCGGCGTCTGCGACCTGAAGATCGAGCGCGGCACGGTCTGGACGCTCGCGGAGACGAACTACATCTGCGACGCCTGCCACACCATTCCCCGCCGCTGCATCCATTGCCGGATGCCGGTGAAGATCGGATTCGCCGCCACTTCCGACGGACGCCACATCTGCCGCCGACACGTGCCCCACGCCGTGCTCGACGAGCGGGAAGCCACCACCGTCTTCCGCAACGCCACCGACGAGCTCCGTCGCCTCGCGCGCGGCGAGATGGAGCTCGTCCAGACCCAGATCCCCGTCAGCCTTTTCGACACCGACTATTGGTCCTCCAAGGAAGACGCGGACAATCCCGACGCGCTCCACAAGGTCGGCTTCTCCCGCACTTCCTGGGTCAACGGCCTGACCAACCACTCCATCGTCATGCTCAGCGGCCAGCTCCGCGAAACGCTCGCCTCCGTCAGCGCCCACGAATACGCCCACCTCTGGATCAACGAGAACCGCCCCAAGGACCGCGACATCGAGCCCGACACCATCGAGGGCATCTGCGAACTCGCCGCTTGGAAGCTCATGCAGGCGCGCGGCGAGACCGGTGAGCAGACCCGCATCGAGTCCAACGCCTACACCCGGGGCCGCATCCTGGAACTGATCGAGATCGAGAAGCAGATCGGCTTCGCCGCCGTGCTGGACTGGGTGAAGCGCGGCAGCGGCCGGACCTTGTCCCGCGCCAAGGAAACGGTGGCTCCGGCTCCCGAACCCTCCCGCAACCAGGCCGCCCTGGACATCTGGCGCGCGGCCAGCCGTGCCAGCCGTGCTCCGGTCCGCGAAAGCCTGCGGCTCGACGGTCTGGTCGAACGCAGCGACCGCACCGTGGCCTTGATCAACGGCGTCACCGTCGAGGCCGGCGACGCGGCCGAGATCCGCCTCAACGGGGAACTGGTCAAGCTGACGGTCGAAGGCATCACGAACGGCAGCGTCGTCCTCCGCACCAACGGCCATCCCGAGCCCGTGGTGCTGAAGCTCGAAGCCCGTTGATCCGGCATCAGGGATCTGGAACCGGCCATCCGCTTTCACGCCCCTTCCCCAGCATTGCACCCCCCGTCCGCTTCGCTACGCTCCGCCACTCAATCGCTGTGACCACCCAGGAAGAACTCAAACGCCGGCGCACGTTCGCCATCATCTCGCACCCCGACGCGGGCAAGACGACGCTGACCGAAAAGCTGCTGCTCTACGGCGGCGCCGTGCAGCTCGCCGGCTCCGTCACCGCCCGCAAGAACCAGCGCGCCACCACCTCCGACTGGATGGAGCTGGAGAAGAAGCGCGGCATCTCCATCAGTTCGACGGTTCTCCAGTTCGAATACAGCGGCTACTACATCAACCTGCTGGACACCCCCGGTCACAAGGACTTCTCCGAGGACACCTACCGCGTGCTCACCGCCGTGGACGCCGTCATCATGGTGATCGACGCCGGCAAGGGCGTGGAGGCCCAGACCCGGAAGCTCTTCGAGGTCTGCGCCCGGCGCGGCGTGCCGATCTTCACCTTCATGAACAAGCTCGACCGGCCCGCGCAGGACCCGATCAAGCTGATGGACGAGCTGGAAGCCGTGCTCGGCATCCAGTCTGTGGCCATGAACTGGCCGCTGGGCCACGGGCAGGATTTCAAGGGCGTCTATGACCGGGCGGAAAAGAAGGTCCACCTCTTCGAGCGCGTGGTCGGCGGCAAATACCGCGCGGCGGTCAACGTCACCGGCCTGGAAGATCCGCTGGTGAAAGACACGCTCGACGAACACACCTACCGCACCGTCCGCGAGCAGATCGAGATGATCGAGATGGCCGGCGCGGAGTTCGACCACGCCAAGGTGCTCGCGGGCAAGTTGACCCCCGTCTTCTTCGGCTCCGGTGTGAACAACTTCGGCGTGCAGCTCCTGCTCGACAGCTTCCTGAACTGGAGCAGCGAGCCGCGTGGGCGTTCAAGCTGGGGAGCCGAGGAGAAAGGGGGCCGGGGCACATCTCCCCAGCCCCGGAGCACCCCAGCTCCCCTGCCGGGCGATCAACAGGGGGACGCTCAATTCGTCTCCCCCGAACATCCCGCCTTCAGCGGCTTCATCTTCAAGATCCAGGCGAACATGGACCCCAAGCACCGGGACCGCATCGCCTTCGTCCGCATCGTCAGCGGCAAGTTCGAGCGCGACATGGTTGTGCAGCACGTCCAGTCCGGGAAGAAGGTCCGCCTTAGCTCCTCGCACAAGCTCTTCGGCAACGACCGCGAAACCGTCGACGCCGCCTATCCTGGCGACATCATCGGCCTCGTGGGCCACGACGGCTTCGGCATCGGCGACACGCTGACAACCGAATCCGGCCTTCGCTACGACGAGATCCCGCGCTTCACGCCCGAGGTGTTCGAATACTTCCACAACCCGAATACGGCGAAGTTCAAACAGTTCCGCCAAGGTCTCGATCAGCTCCTGCTGGAAGGCGTGGCCCAGGCGTTTTTGCTGAAGGACACCGCGAGCCGCGTGCCCTTGCTGGCGGCGGTCGGCCCGCTCCAGTTCGAAGTGCTCCAATATCGGCTGGAGACGGAATACGGCGCCGAGACCCGCCGAGAAGCCGCGCCGTTTACGCAGATCCGCTGGCTCACGCCGGGCACGCCCGAGGAAGCGCTCGACGCGCTGAAGATGCCCACCGGCTCGCGCATCGGCTTCGACGCGAACAACACGCCCGTGGTGCTCTTCCCCACCGACTGGGCGGCCCGCTATTTCGCCGAGACCAATCCGGGCGTGGCGTTGTTCCTCGAACCGCCCAAGTAGGTTTCATTCGGGGGGAACAACCCGGAGCCGTCGAATCTTCGGTTGCGTCCGCGTCTGCGGAAACTTCCGCGCCGACAAAGCAAACGCCGCATGTGGCCATGCGGCGAAGCCCGATTCTTTTGCGCTCCCGTTGCGTTCCTTCCATCACACCCGGCGACGCCCGCCGATGAGGGAGACGAGGAACAACACGAGGAAGATCACGAAACAGACCTTGGCGATGGAGGCGGCGGTTCCGGCGATTCCGCCGAATCCCAAGACTCCCGCAATCAGCGCCACGATGAAAAACGTCAGTGCCCAGCTTAACATGACCATGCCTTTCCTTTGCCGGTCGCTTCGCCTGTTGAGCTCGGAGGACCGTTCTTCCGAAGTCCGGACCATCGTCCGGGTATCCATGGTTTAGCGGATCAGATGCCACGCTGTTTCCGATGGAAAGTGCGGTGAAACGCCGTCTTTTTTGGAGAATCGACGGCTTTTCCTTGATGTGACGCCCAGTAGGTTCCTGCGGCTTTGCATTCTGCCCATGCGATCTGCATGGGCCGGCGATGGCCGATGGGCCGGTTGCGGCAGAGAAAGCGGTCGCAACCGGGCTTTTCTGGGTTGGCACCCGCGCTGCGGTTCATGGGTGGAACCTCAACCTCCAACCAACCATGAACCGACTTACTCTCACGGGCGATTGGAAGATTCTGAAGGGAAAGCTCAAGCAAGGCTGGGCCCGGTTGACGCGCAATGACGCCCAATATCTCCGCGCCCGCGACGAAGAGCTCTGTGGCCGTATGGACAAGAGCATCGCGCGCGTGCGCCGGCAAAGCTGGGCGACGCGGCCTGGACCGGGCTCGCCGCCACGCCGCTACCCGCGTTGCCACGGTTGACGCCTCGCGTCCCCGGCCTTGCCGGTTCCAGAGGGCTCCTCTAGCTTCCGGCCCCATGGACAATGTGTTTCCGACCGGACCCTCGGGCTCCACTCCGCCGCCTACGCCGCCGGTGCCTCCTCCCGCCGCGTATCCGCCTCCGCCGTTGCTCCGGCCCGGCGCACCCGTGCCGCCCGCTCCGTGCAAATCCGGCCGGGGCTGGATGATCCTCGCCATCGTCTTGGCGCTGCTACTTGGACTGAGTTTCCTGGGCAATCTCGGCAGCGCGGTGCTGGGCGGCGCGTCCGGGCACACCATGTCCGGCGGCAGCCGGGGCGGGCTCATGCCGGTCTATGTGGAGAACAACCGCGCCCGGCACGACATCATGCTGATCGACGTGGACGGCGTGATCACCTCGCAGGCGTTCGACAGCTCGGGCAACAACCTCGTGGACCTGATCGAGGACCAACTGGAGATCGCGGCCGATTCCGACCGCATCCAGGCCGTGATTCTCAAGGTGAATTCTCCCGGCGGCGAAGTGCTGGCCTCGGACGACATCGCGACGCTCATCACGAATTTCCAGGACACCACCGGCAAGCCCGTCATCGCGCAGATGAACTCCCTCGCGGCTTCCGGCGGCTACTACATCAGCGCACCGTGCCGCTGGATCGTGGCCAACAAGCTGACCATCACCGGCAGCATCGGCGTCATCATGTCCGGCTACAACTACCGCGGGCTGATGGACAAGATCGGCCTGCGCGCCGAGGTCTTCAAAAGCGGCAAGTTCAAGGACATGCTCAGCGGCACCAAGACCGAGGAGGAGATCCTGCCCGGCGAACGCGAGATGGTGATGGACCTCGTGATGGAGACCTACGGTCAATTCACCAACATCGTCGCCACCGGCCGCGAAGCCGCCTACGCCGCCAGCGATGCGGAAAACACGGGCCAGGAACTCGTGTCCAACTGGGCCGAGTTTGCCGATGGCCGCATCCTCTCCGGCACCAAGGCGCACGAGCTGGGCCTGGTCGATGAGCTGGGCAACTTCGACACCGCCTTCGAGCGCGCGCTGAAGCTGGCCAACTTGGAAGATGCCAACCTCGTGGCCTACCGGCTGCCGTTCGATCTCGGCAGCCTCTTCCGCATCTTCGGCGAATCCGAAGCCAAGTCCGCCACGGTGAAGATCGATCTCGGCCTCGACGCCCTGAAGCTGAAGAAAGGCCAGCTCTACTTCATCGCGCCGACTTCGCTGTGAGATGGAAATGGGGCAGCGCCGCCTGAGTGCTCGGGCGGCGACTCAAGGAACACGCCGAGAGGCCAAGGTTGCGGCCCTGCGTCGGAAGACACTCCGGCGGCGCGGCGAGAGCTTCCGCCCCAACTTCCCGCTGCTTTGAAAGGTGCGGCGGGTCTTGCGGACATGGGTGCCTGCGCTCCTACTCCTCCCCTTCCGCCAGCTTGCGGTAGAGGGTCGCGAGGCTGACGCCGAGGAGTTCGGCGGCCTTTTCCTTGTCGCCGCCGGTCTGGGCCAGTGCGCGGCTGATGTAGGAGGCTTCCTGCTCCCGGATGAAGTTCTTGAGGTTGACGATGGGCTGGGCCAGCCCTGCGGCGCTGGCGGCTCCGTTGGTGATCGGGGCCGGGGCGCTGACCTGCCCGGTGGCGACGGTCGAGGGCCCGGCGGTTTCGCCTTCGGGCGGGGTGGCGTCGATCGGGATGATCTCTTCCGGCTCGTTCGAGGAATACTTCTGGAAGAGGCGCGGCAGGTCCTTCGCTGAGATCGTGTCGCCCTCGCACAGGGCGCAGGCGCGTTCGATGGCGTTCTCCAATTCGCGCACGTTGCCGGGCCAGGAGTGCTGGCAGAGGATGTCCATCGTGCGGCGGGAGATCTGGAAGGGTTTTCCGTTCTTCGGATTGATCCGGCTGCGGAGGAAATGCACGACGAGCAGCGGGATGTCGTCCACGCGCTCGCGCAGCGCGGGCAGGTGGATGGCGACGACGTTCAGGCGGTAGAAAAGGTCCTCGCGGAAGGTGCCTTCCTGGATGCGTTTCTCCAAAGTCTCGTTGGTCGCGGCGATGACACGGACGTTCACGTAGAACGGCGTGTTGTCGCCCACGCGGCGCACTTCCTTCTCCTGGAGCACGCGCAGCAGGCGGCTCTGGAGCATGGCGGGCATGGTGCCGATCTCGTCGAGGAATATGGTGCCGCCGTCGGCCTCCTGGAAGAGGCCCTTCTTGTCGTTGATCGCGCCGGTGAAGGAGCCCTTGCGGTGTCCGAACAGTTCGGATTCCAGCAGGTTCTCGGGCAAGGCGGAGCAGTTGATGGGGACGAAGGGGGCGAACTGGCGGCGGCTGTTGAAGTGCAGGGCGCGGGCGATCAGCTCCTTGCCCGTGCCGCTCTCGCCGAGGATGAGCACGGTGCTCTCGGTGTTGGCCACGCGCTCGACCATGCGGAAGACCTCCTGCATGGGGGCGGAGGCGCCGATGATCTGGTTGAACTGATACTTCTTCTTGAGCTGCTTGCGGAGATAGACGTTCTCGGAGACGGCCTCGTTGTAGGACAGCGCTCGCTGGATGCTCAGCTTGAGCTCGTCGAGCTTGAATGGCTTTTCCAGGTAGTCGAAGGCGCCCTTCTTCATCGCATCGACGGCGGTCTCGATGGAGCCGAAGCCGGTGATGACCATGACCACGGGGGGCGGGTTCATGGAGCGGGCCTTCTGGAGGATCTCCAGCCCTTGGGCGCGGGTCTTGTCGAGGTAGAGGTCGGTGATGACGATCTCGGGCTGGATGGTCTCCAGCGCGTCGAGCGCCGCGGGGAAATTGCTGAAGGGGAAGACCTCGTGGCCATCGGCGCGGAGCAGCTCCGTGACCATCTGGACCATGGTCACTTCATCGTCGATCAACATCACTTTGGCCATAGGCGGAATCCTTTTCCCGGATTTGAGGCACAACAGGAACGCGTCCGGTTGGTCCGGTTCCGTTCCACCACTGTTTCGACAGGATTGCTACGGGCGTTTAGCGGAATTGAGAACGATTGTGAAAGCAAAACGCCGGGATGCCCTTACGGCCATCCCGGCGCCCCCAACCAACCCTTGCCTCAGGGTTGAAATCTCACTTCTTGTTGATGATCTCGCTCATCTTGAAGATCGGCAGGAACATGCAGATCGCGATGCCGCCGACGGTCACGCCGAGGAACACGATCAGCAACGGCTCGATCAGCGAGGTCAGACCGGAGAGCGTCGTCTCGATCTCCTCGTCGAGGAAGTCGGCCACCTTCTCCATCATCTTGTCGATCTGGCCGGTCTGTTCTCCGGCGGTGATCATGCGGATCACCATCGAGGGGAAGACCGGGTGTTTGCCCAAGGCGGTGGTGATGCTCTCGCCCTTCTCGATGTCGCCGGCGCTGGTCTTGATCGCCTTTTCCATGACCACGTTGCCAACCGTCGCGGAGACGATCTGGAGAACCTCCAGGATCGGGATGCCGGAGCGGATCAGCGACGCGAAGGTGCGGGTGAACCGGGCCAAGCAGATCTTGTGGGCGATGCTGCCGAACATCGGCAGCTTGATCCGGCGCGAATCCCAGAACCAACGGCCCTGCGGCGTCTTGATGAAGTAGAGCCAGCCCCAGATCGCGCCGGCCACGGCCGCCGCCACCAGGATGAACCACTTGCGGAGCAGGTTGCTCAGGTCGATCAGGAACTGCGTGGGCCCGGGCAGCGCCGCGCCGAAGCCGGAGTAGATCTCGCCGAAGACGGGCACGACCTTGATCAGGAGGAAGACCGTGATGCCGATGGCGATGGTCGTCACCGCCACGGGATACATCATGGCGGACTTCACCTTCTTGCGCAGGCGCGCCGTGTTTTCCAGATAGGTGGCGAGACGGGCGAGAATCTCCGCGAGCAGACCGCCGCGTTCGCCCGCGCCGACCATCGAAACATAGAGGCGGTTGAAGACCTTCGGATGCTTGGTCAGCGCCTCGGAAAAGCTGTCGCCGCCCTCGACCCGCGTGGTGACGTCCTTGATGACGTCCTTCATCACCTTGTTCGTGGTCTGTTCGGACAAGGCCTGGAGCGACTGCACCATCGCCAAACCGGCATCGACCATCGTGGCGAGCTGCCGGGTGAAGACGACGATGTCCTGGAGCGCCACGCTGCCGCCGCCGGTCTTGCCGGCCTTGCCGATCTTCTCCTCGATGGAGACGACGAGCAGGTTCTTGTTCAGCAGGTTGGCGATGGCGGCCTGTTCGGTCGCCGCCTCGATCACGTTCCGGATCTCCCGTCCCGAGGACGAGTCGCGCGCGGTGTAGGCAAAAGCTGGCATGATGTTCCGATTGGGTCCGTGCCCCGCGACGCGCGCCCAATAGGACACGCCCTTTCGCAAAGGCTACAACCGACATCGGAATGCAGCTCTCAGGCCATGAGGGGAAATCCGCTCTTTTCCAGCGTGCCGCGCGTCACGCCGAGCTGGTTGACCAGCTTCAGCTCCTGCCACAGCGCCGCGCCGC
>CAMLMI010000203.1 GCA_946480965.1 uncultured Verrucomicrobiales bacterium
CTGCTCCTTTCCCAAGTCTGGACCCTGCACGACGAGCTCGGCCTCAGCGCCGCCATCTACACCCAGACCACCGACGTGGAGACCGAGTGCAACGGCCTCCTCACCTACGACCGCGCCATCCCGAAGCTCGATCCATCCATCCTCCTCGCGGCCAATCTCGGCCACGACCGTCCGCCGCCGCGCCGCTTCCACGTGCCCGACGCCCTGCTCGGCGGCGGCCCCTGGCGTTTCACCACGGAAACGCCGCCCGACGACTGGACCGCGCCGCGTTTCGACGATTCCGCCTGGGGCGAAGGGCGCGCGGGTTTCGGCAGCGGCTCGGCCAACGGCGCGATCATCCGCACCCGCTGGAACACCCCGTCGATCTGGCTCCGGCGCCACTTCCAGCTCTCCGAAACGCTCCCCAAACAACTGATCCTCCGCGTGCGCCACGACGAGGACGCCGAGGTCTTCATCAACGGAGTCCCCGCGCTGACTCTCCAGTTCTACATCAGCGAATACCGGGAATTCCCCGTGCCCGCCGCCGCGATGCAGGCTTTGAAGCCCGGCCTCAACACCATCGCCGTCCGTTGTCGGCAAACCGTGGGTGGCCAGTTCATCGACGTGGGCCTGGTCGACCCCTCCCTGCCTCCGCTGAAACGGAATCCCTGACCCGCGTCCGCCGCCAGCCATATCGAACGGCTTGGTGAACCTCCGTCGCTTCGCCCGCGGTCGTTCCGATCATTCATGCCCCGGCGAGTGGCACTTCCGCCGCACATTGCCGTCACAAATCGAGGAGCACCCAGGATTTCCGTAACACTCTTATCATAAACAATTTGTGAAACTGTGGCCCAATCATGCCACAAGACGGCCACGACGTTCGGGCCTAGCTTCAAACTGTTCCCTCAACGCTGCATGAGAACGGACAGAGCAGTTTGCCCGGCGATGGCCGTCGGGACCATGACGGCGCCCCAGTCGGCGTTGCCGTGCGGCTGCACCCGCGTCCCTTCCTTGGATCGGTCCCAAGCTTTTATGACACCCATTGGAGTTCCCGCGCCGCGTCGCCGCTGCGCCTTCACGCTGATCGAGCTGCTCGTCGTCATCGCCATCATTGCGATCCTCGCCGGGATGCTGCTGCCCGCCCTGTCCAAGGCCAAAGGCAAGGCCCAGCAGACGGCGTGTGTGAACAACCTGCGCCAGCTCGGCATCGCCACCGTGATGTATGTGGGCACCTACAACGCCTATCCGGGAGCCATCGACCTTAACGCTGGCATTTACATCTGGCCGGTTCGTCTGTTGTCGAACATGGGGGACAACCGAAAATCGTTCTGGTGTCCCGCTTCCGTGCCACAAGCTCAGTGGGACACCAATGTGAATACGACGCTGCACCCGGGACACCCTCTTTATCCTGGCTATCGCCCTCACTACGCCAATGCCAATGGGAGCTTTCTCAGCTACGGCTACAACGACTGGGGCTACGGCCCACCCAATCCCCCCAACGGTGTGCAATACGGCATGGGCGGCGACGTCATCGGGGGCACCGTGAAGCCCGTCAAAGAGTCCCAAGTCGTCAGCCCCGCCAACATGATCATGCTCGGCGATTCAAAGACGGACCGGGAATATGACGGCACCATCGACCCCATCGAAATCAACCAGTGGCCCGGAAACCGGCACAACTTCCGCACCGTCCTCATGTTTGCCGACGGCCATGCCGAGGCGCCATTGCGACGGGACGTTGTGGACAGCCAGAACCTCACGTGGCGCGCCCGCTGGAACAACGACAACAAGCCGCATACCGAATTCGCCGGTGGCCCCAAGGATACTTTCAAGGTCCTCGACAAGTAGACGTTGAGCACGATCTCTGTTCACCGGCCCGGGTAGATTCCGGGCCGGTTTTTTTGTTGTCCGACAGCCTCACAAATCTTCCGCTCGACGGCGCTCGGGAGGGACCACACCGTCGCGCGAACCGGCTCCGTCCGTTCTACTGCATGATCCCGAACCCCATCCGAACCGCGTCACAGGCGACCGTGGCGGACCACGCCCGGCAGCGGTTCATCGAACGCTTCGCCCAGCCTCCCCGCTGGCTCGCGGCCGCGCCCGGCCGCGTCAACCTGATCGGCGAGCACACGGACTACAACGACGGCTTCGTGTTCCCCATGGCCATTGATCGACACACGGTCGTCGCGGCCGCGCCCAATGGCCGGAACATCATCCGCCTGCAAAGCTCCTTCGCCGATCAGCCCGTGGAGATCGACCCCGATACGCTCGCCCCGGGAGCCCACACCGGGTGGGCGGACTATGCCCGGGGCGTGGTCGCCGGATTCCGCGAGCGGGGCGCGCCGATTCCGGGCTTCGACGCCTTCATCGATTCCTCCGTGCCCGTCGGCGGCGGATTGTCCAGCAGCGCGGCGCTCGAAGTCGCCTTGGCGACGGTGCTCGAAGCCGCCACCGGCCACGCGCTTTCCCCGGTCGAAAAGGCCCTGCTCTGCCAGAAGGCCGAGCACGCCTACGTGGGGATGCCCTGCGGCATCATGGACCAGATGGCTTCCGTCTGCGGCCAGGAAGACCACCTCCTGCTGCTCGACTGCCGCTCCCTCGAGGCGCGGCTCGTGCCCTTCGCCGACCCGGACGTCGCCGTGCTCATCGTCGATTCCCGGGTGCGCCATGCCTTGGCCGGAAGCGAATACCCAGTGCGCCGCGCCCAGAGCGAAGCCGCCGCCCGCGCGTTGAATGTTCCGAGCCTGCGCGAGGCTTCCCTCGACCTGCTCCGGACAAACGAGGCCCGCATGGATGCCGTCCACTTCCGCCGGGCCCGCCACGTCGTCACCGAGATCGACCGCACCCTCCGGGCGGCTTCGGCGGTCGCGGCGTGCCGTTGGGATGAAGTCGGCCGGCTCATGCACGAGAGCCACGCCTCCCTGCGGGACGACTACGAAGTCAGCTGCGCTGAGCTGGATCTCCTGGTCGAACTCGCCGCCAGCTTGGGAATCAACTCCGGCCTCTACGGCTGCCGAATGACGGGCGGCGGCTTCGGCGGCTGCGCCGTGGCACTGGTGCGGCGCGATGCGGCCGATGCCCTTTCCGCTTCCCTCGCGGCCGACTACGAAAAGCACACCGGCCTCCAGCCCTCGCTCTTCCTCACGCGTCCCGGTGCCGGAGCCCGTTTGCTGGCGTGAAGGCACCGGAGTTGTTCCATTGCGCGGCGCGCGGGGAAGGTTGGAGACTTGCGCCGCCGCAGCCGGCTCCCTTTCACGCAGCATGAGCACCGCCACGATCTTCTCCCCGGAGATCCATCCGCACCGACGGTTCAACCCGTTGACCGGCGAATGGATTCTCGTCTCGCCCCATCGCACCCAGCGCCCGTGGCAGGGCCAGCAGGAGGCCACCGCCGACACCCGCCGTCCCGCGCACGACCCGCACTGCTACCTCTGCCCCGGCAACCGCCGCGCGGGCGACGTCGTCAACCCCGCCTACACCGACACCTACGTCTTCACCAACGACTACGCCGCGCTCCTCCCCGACACCCCGCCCGTGCAGAAGACGCGCTCCGACCTCTTCCGCACCGAACCCGTCCGGGGCGAATGCCGCGTCATCTGCTTCTCCCCGCGCCACGACCTGACCCTGCCGGAAATGTCCGTCGAGGAGATCGGCCGCGTCGTCGATGTCTGGGCCGAACAGACCCGAGAGCTCGGCGCGAGGCACCGTTGGGTCCAGGTCTTCGAGAACAAGGGCTCCGTCATGGGCTGCTCCAATCCCCATCCCCACGGCCAGGTCTGGGCCGGCGACTTCCTGCCCCGCGCCGCCGATCTTGAGGACATCGCCCAGCGCCGCTACCTCCACGTCCACGGCCGCTCCCTCCTGCTGGAATACGCCGACGCCGAACTGCGCGAAGGCACCCGCGTGGTGGAGGAAAACCGCCACTGGCTCATGGTCGTGCCCTACTGGGCCACCTGGCCCTTCGAGCTGCTGCTCATCCCCCGCTTCCCCGTGAAGCGGCTCCCCGACCTCGGCCCCGAACAGCGCGCCGCCCTCTCCGAGATCCTCAAGAACAGCCTCTGCCGCTACGACAACCTCTTCGCCACCTCCTTCCCCTACTCCATGGGCTGGCACGGCGCTCCCTGCGACGACGCGAACCAGGACCACTGGCAGCTCCATGCACACTTCTATCCCCCGCTCCTGCGCTCCGCGACGGTGAAGAAGTTCATGGTGGGCTACGAGATGCTGGCCGAACCCCAGCGCGATCTCACCCCCGAGCAAGCCGCCCAGCGCCTCCGCGCCGTCGCCGCCACGCACTACACCGCCTGAACGGCCAACTGGCCGGAGCGCGAACGGTCACTTCCGCCTGGCCACGACCGCACGCAGAGAGTCAAAAGACTCGCCGGACTTGTCGGCCGGGTGAAGGGGCTTCGATCCCCCGCCATTCTAGTCCCGCAGATGGGTCTCACCCCACTTCCCGCATCCACTCCGTCACCGCCTGCTTGATCGCCGCGCCGGTGGCCGTTTTCGGTCGGACGAACTTGGGCGTGAACCACGGGAAGGCCCCGACCAGATCCGGCGTCACCAGGATCTGCGCGTCGCAGTCCGGTCCCGAACCGATGCCGATGGTCGGAATGGGGATCGCCCGCGTCAGCTCCTGCGCCACCGGCGGCGTCACCAGCTCCAGCACGATGGCGAAGGCGCCCGCCTCCACCAACGCCCGCGCGTCCGCCAGCAACGCCTGCCGCTGGTCCTCGGTCCGCCCCTTGATCTTGTAGCCGCCCTCTTCCAGCACGTGCTGCGGCAACATGCCCAGATGCCCGATGAAGGGAATGCCGGCCGCGACGATGGCCCGGATCTGTGGCACGATCTCGCGTCCGCCCTCGGCCTTGACCGCTTCGGCTCCGGCCTCGACCAAACGCCGCGCGTTCGCCACCGCCGATTCCACCGTCGCATAGGTGCCGAACGGCAGATCCGCCGCCACCAACGCGGTCGGCTTCGCCCGGGCCACGGCGCGCACGTGGTGCAGCATGTCGTCCAGCGTCACGCGCGTCGTGTCCGGATGGCCCAGCACGACCATGCCCAGCGAATCGCCCACCAGCAGCAGCGGCACCCCCGCCTCGTCGAGCAGCTTCGCCATCGGGTAGTCGTAGGCGGTGAGCGAGGCGAACCTCTCCCCGCGCCGCTTCATCTCCGGAAAGTCGGACCAGACACGTTTCATACGTCGCCGGAAGCATTCGCCGGAACCCGCCAAGTTGCCAGCGGCAAGACCTCGGGGCAGATGGCGCCACAGGGAGAAACGAAGAACCCCCACCCCGCTTGGCGGGGTGGGGGCGATCTTGGATACCTGACCGGCCCGGGGCCGTCTCCGACGGCTCAGTTGCCCGGACGCAAGGTGACGATACGGCCCTGGGACATGCGGCGAATGGAGAGACGGAGTTCGCCGCCGGCCGAGGCCAGCTTCTCGAAGTCCGCCACCGTCTTCACCGGCTGGTCGTTCACGTGGGTGACGAGCTCGTAGGGTTTGAGCCCGGCGATGGAGGCCTTGCCGCCGGGTTCCAGCTTTGAGATGACCACGCCCGGTTCGTTTTCGCCGCGCTGGAGATAATGGCGCACTTCGTAGGTCAGGTCCTTGACCGTCAGGCCGAGGGGGTCGGACTTGAACCGCGCGGCGGACTCGTAGTGGGCCGGGCTGGGCCCGACCTCGAAGGCGTGCGTCTTCGCCTGCCCGTCCGACACGTATTCGAGCCGGAACCGGGCGCCGAACCCGAGCTCCGTGAGCAGGCGGTTGAGGGAGTTGTCCACCGGCGGCCAGGGCGTGGGCAGCCGGTCGAAGAACTGCTCGCGAAGCTGGTCGAGCCGGTCCCACGGGAACATTTCCCGCACGCGGTCGTCCTCGATGTTGATCTCGATGGGAGCCGCCTGGTTCGGGGCCACGACGCGCAGGAGAATGTCGCCGGACTTCAACCCGGCCTCGGCCGCGGGCGAGCCGGGATAGACGAAAGTGACGAGCGCGCCGGATTCGCCGTCGCGCGTCTGGTCCGCCACGCCGTTGGCCCGGGCCAGGTCCTGGTCCAGGCTCTGCAGCTCCACGCCGAGCCAAGCGACCCGGTTCGCGTCGGCCTCGGAGAGCGGGACGTTGGCCGGATCGGAACTGGCCTTCAGATCGGCGAGGGCTTCGGAGAGATACTTGGCCGGGACCATCACCTCGCGCACGTCGAAGCGGCTGGAGGGGTCCAGCGACGCGTTGGCCCGGAGCGCCATCGGCACGGCCACGAGCTGCGTCTCGGGATCGAAGAGGAAGACCCCGTCCTGGTCCTCGTAGAGGCGGGAATAGATCCTCTCCTTCGCGCCCATCTCGAACCACAGCAGCCGCTCGCGGTGGAAGTGCGCCAGCCGCTGTTCGCCCCGGACCTCCACGCTGGCCCGCAGGAGCAGCGTCATGCGGTGGTCGCGCAGATCCGCCGTCGAGAGCCGCACGCCCGCACCCGCCGGCTGCTCCAGATCGGCGACGAACGCCCCGAAGTCCTTCAGCGACGCGACGAACTTCGCGTCCACCGCCTTGTCGCCCACCTGCACGCGGATGCGCTCCAGCCGCGCCGTGACCTTGGCCGGCAGCGCCAGCGGCACCAGCACGCGGCTGCCCGCCACCACGATGCCCACGACGTTCCGCTCCGGGGCGGTCTCCCTCGAATCCTCGTCGAAACCCCGGCGCATCGTCGAAGCCAGCGCGGCCGAAGCCGTCGGGCTGCGGAAGTTCAGCGTCACCCGCACCAGCCCGGTCTCGGCGATCTTCTCCAGCTCCTTCAGCCGCGCGTCCATCTGCGCCTCCGGCCACAACGGCCACTTCATCGGCGAACCGCGCCAGCCGTCCTCCGCCGGGGTGAAGGGCTTGATCGCCACGCCCACGGGATTGCCCTGCTTGTCCGTCACCAGCGAATCTGTCTGGACCGGGACCGCCGCCTTGCGCCCATCCCATTGCAGCAGCGACGAGGAGAACCCGGTCACGGTGGAGGCCCACTCGCCGTTGTAGAACGTGTGCGTCACGGCCGAGAACGGCCCCGCCGCGTCGCCCTTGAACTTCGGCTCCTTGATCCCCGCCAACGGTCCGTCGAGCTTCAGGATCAACGCGTCCCGGTCCAAAGCATGAAACGCCGGGCTGGCACCGACGACCTGGCCGCCCTTGGACACGGTGATCTTCTCCACGAAGCGCGGATGCACCATCGGGTCCGTCAGCAGCACCAGGTCCTTGCCGACGACGAAGCCGCCAACCTCCCAAGGCCGCTCCTCGCGGATCAGCTCGTTCAAGTCCGTCTCGCCCGAAGCGCGGCCATAGCTGTTCGGATTCCGGTTCGGCCCCTCGCTGCCGTCGAAGCGGAGGTGGAACTGGACCCGGACGAGGTAGGGATCGGCGTTCTCCAGCAGCTTCTGCTGGTTCTGAACGTCCTTGGGCGCGGCGGCCGGCGCGGAGACCGCGGCGAAGCCGATCAGCGCGGCGATCAACAGGGTGTGGAGTGGATTCATTAGAAAGTGGGGCATTGAGTTGCTCCTTGGTCAGAGATAGTGAGTGAAGCTCCCACTGGCGATTGGCAAATCACTTGGGCTCTGGTTGCAATCACAGAGATTTGCTGTGCGGGGATTTCGATTTCGCGGGATCGGCCTGAACAGCCGACTGCGAGAGAATTTGGCAGCCTTTTTCGATCATCGAGACGAAATCGGCCGCATCGGAAAAGTAGTTCTTAAACGAAAGACGCACCTCATCGCTTGTGTCGGCGCGGACCAAAACAATGTCACTTTCGGACCTCTCTCGCTCTAGAGCGAAAAGCGCCTTCAGCGCATCTGTTGAATCGCGAAACGAACGCACCTCAAGCGCTCCCCCCGGAGAGAATATCAGAATCGCATTTCGTTTTGCGCTGACATCTTTGTTCGCGGAGCGAAGACCACGGAGTGTCTTCAAAAGGCGTAGCTCTTTCTCAGCAGAAACGAAGCTTTCCACAAGTGACTTGTCGTCAAGATTTGGATGCGGCCCACGACTGTTCTCCTGAGTCCGTGCAAGTATTTCACTGGCCAGTGACATTGCATTTTCGTAGCGGTAGTCACCGCGCTGAAATTTGGGCTGGCTCTCTGTAATGAAGCCCACGACTTCTACAGCGGTCGCCCACGCATGTTGAACCAATGTTCTGTATTGGATCTCAACATAGAGCCCTTTGAGCGCTTCACCGGCACCAGAACGCACGTCGTATTGATACACGTCGTGGATTCCTCGA
>CAMLMI010000204.1 GCA_946480965.1 uncultured Verrucomicrobiales bacterium
CGGAAGGAGCGGATCGCTTCCGAGTGGTTGAAGGCGTAGGCCAGCAGCAGGCCCTGGTCGAAGTAGCGCTGGGCCTTGGGCGACTTCACCGTGACCGGATGGGTCAAGGTGCCCATGCCGTCGAAGAGCGGTCCAGGCAGGCGGGTGGAGGAAGTGGCGGCCCCCGCGCTCAGAGTCGCGGCCAAGGCCAAAATCGAGATCCAGGTTTTCATCGTTGTTTTTCCCCGAAGCCGACGAAATGACCCGTCCACCGGGACAGGCGGCCAACGCGTCGGCATCGAATTCAACCCCCGAGACGAACCAAACGGCCGGGGCATTACAGGCGGTTTTGCCGGGGAACTGGGGACTTGCAATGGGGCTTTCGTGGGATAACGTCCGCGCTCCGCCGGGCCGAAAACCCGCGTTCCGAAACCCGTTTTTAGATTTTATGGCGACCGCAAACGACCTGCGCCGTGGCATGGCCATCGTGCTGAACAACGAAGTCTCCGTGGTGCTCGAGACCGTCCACCGCACCCCCGGCAACCTCCGCGCCTTCATCCAGGTCTCCCTCCGCAGCATCAAGACCGGCAAGACCTCCGACCTCCGCTTCAGCTCCAACGAGCGCGTCGAGATCATCCCGATGATGACCAAGAAGATGGAGTTCTCCTACAAGGACGGCGAGGACTACATCTTCACCGACCCCGAGACCTACGAGACGGTCAACCTGACCCCCGAGCTCGTCGGCGACGCCAAGAACTTCATGACCGACAACTCGGTCGTCACCATGACGCTGATCGACGACAAGCCGGTCCTCATCGAACTGCCCTCCAGCGTGGTCCTCACCGTGACCGACGCCCCCGAGGGCATCCGCGGCGACTCCGCCAACAACGTGCAGAAGACCATCACCCTCGAAACCGGCATCACCATGCAGGCCCCGCTCTTCATCAAGACCGGCGAGAAGATCAAGGTGGACACCCGCACCGGCAAATACATGGAGCGCGCCTGATCACGCGATCCGCCTCCGCTTGGAAAAACGCCCGCCCTCACCGGCGGGCGTTTTGCTTTTCAGGGCTGCATTCCCATTGGGTGGGAAGGTTAGGGCCTAGGCTGCCGCCTGAGGGTGAGTGAATTTCGAGGAGCCGATTTTTTTGCGCTCCAGACGCATCGGAGTCGCCATTGTTGGCTTCCCTGTGGGTGGGTTTCCTCCAGCGACCCGGCGGGAACCAGCGTGCTTCCTTCAGCTCCCAAATGCATGCCATCCTCTTCTGCCAGCTTGGCGGCGATTCAAGCCTTCTTTGCGCAAAATCAGGATTTCGGTTTGCTGTAATGCGTCGCGAGGATTCTCAGCGACCAGAACAACCACACGGCTCGAAAGCAAAGAAGAGATAGAACGCCTCCTCAATCGGATCCGATCTCCGATTGAGGCCTGAGATGAGCACCAACGAGACCAAGCCTGCGCCCGCACAAGCAGCGGCGGCGAGAGCCACCTTCAGCAAAAGAAGCGCGAACGCTTTCATGCATGCCGGTTCAGCAGCTCGTCGGCACTTCCTGGATCACTTCCACGCAGTGGGGGATCGCGCCAACCACGAAGCCGAGGCACTCGACGGCGCCGCTGGGCTTGCCGGGCAGACAGACGACGAGCGCGCGTTCCACCACCACGGCGAGGTTGCGGGAGAGGATCGCGTTCTTGGTGATCTTCATCGACTCCATACGCATGACTTCGCCGAAGCCGGGCAGCTCGCGGATCGCGATTTCGCGGACGGCCTCGGGCGTGACATCGCGCAACGCGACGCCGGTGCCGCCGGTGGTGAGGACGAGGTTGCAGCCCTGGTGGATCTGCTCGCGGATCGCGCGCTGGATGTCGCGCTTTTCGTCGGGCACGAGCGCTTCGGCGCAGACCTTCCAGCCGTAGCCTTCGGCGGCTTTCTTCAAGGCGGGACCGCCGAGGTCGTCGTAGAGGCCTTTGGACGCGCGGTCGGAGATGGTGAGGATGCCGACGAGGAGTTGCATGGGAGCGGAAGGGGCGGGAGAAGCCGGTGGAGTGGGTTGATTCGCGAGCAGACGGTTGCGGTGTTTGAAGCCGAAGGCGACGAACGTCTCTTCCGACACGAAGCGATGCACGGGCGCGGGCAGCACGTCGTAGATCGCGCCGAAGAGTTTCCGGAGAAAGACCTCGTCGGCCAACGCGGCGGCGACGGTGGTGGACGACTTCACCAGGGCCTCGCCGACCAACGCCTGGATGCGGGGCACGAAGCCTTCGAGCAGGACTTGCGACGCCTGGTCGAGCTGTTGTTTGCCGCGTCCGGCCAAGTCGCCGAGGGCGCTGGTGGCCGACGCGGTATGGCTCCGCACGGAAGCGGCGGCCTGGGAAAAGACCGCCGAGACCTTGGCTCCGAGCCCGCTGGCATTGGCCGCGGAAGCGATCTCCAGCGAACGCAAGAGCTGCCAATTGTCCTCCTGCCCGGAGCGGAAGAGATCGGTGGGTTGGAAGAATCCTTCCCGCAAGAGTTCGGCGGCTTCGGCGGCGGTCACGATGCCGAGGTCGAGGTCGCCCCGGCGGAGTTCGATCGGTTGGTTCGCGTTCATGGTCGGGATCAATTCCGTTCAAGCCCTGGATTCTTCAGGCCCGATGTCTGCCTCAGCTTCATCCTGAGCTGCGCGTAGCTGGACAGCAGGTAGGTCGGATAGGCCTCCCACGTTTCCGGGCCGTCTTGGGCGACCTTATGGCAATGGATCTCGATCACGGTTCCATCGACCAAGGCGGAGTAAACCAGCTTCTCGTCGTCGCTCTCATCCAGATCAAAACGAACGCCACCAAGAGAAACACTGGTTGAGCGTTGCGCGATGGCGGCGCTGAGCGGGTTCGTGTGGGAGGCCGCATCGGCTTCGGTGCTTTTCTCGACCAAGAAGCTGGCCCTCTGATCGGGGTCACGAGAAAGCCCGCTCCTTTCCAGTTCCAGAATCAAGCCAGTCGGCACGACAGGAGCCAGCAGAAGCTTTCCCGCCAACAGAACCAGCAGCAAAGCCACCGCCATCAGCGGCAGGAAGATCTTGAGCCGTGTTTTTACCTTGGAGTTTTCCATGTCAGCGAATGATTGAGGGATGTTGGCCGCCACAGCCCATGAAGCCGATTCTATTGCGACCTCTTGGTCTTCGACACGAGACGGATGTCGCCGAGGACCATCTGTTTGTCCACGGCCTTGCACATGTCGTAGATGGTCAGCGCGGCCAGGCTCACGGCGGTGAGCGCCTCCATCTCGATGCCGGTCTGGGCGGCGATCTTGGCGGAGGCGGTGATGACGATGCGGTCGCGGCTGGCGGGAATCTCGAAGTTCACCTCGCAGTGGGTGATGGGCAGCGGATGGCAGAGCGGGATGAGGTCGCCGGTGCGCTTCGCGGCCATGATCCCGGCGAGCCGCGCGGTGGCGAGGACGTTGCCCTTGGCGACCTGGTTGGACTCGATCAGATCGAGCGTGGCCGGTTGCAGTCGGATCGCGCCGGCGGCGACGGCTTCGCGGAGGACGACGGGTTTGGCGGAGACGTCCACCATGCTGGCCTCGCCGCGGGAGTCGATGTGGGTAAGCGCGCTCATGCCTAGACTGATACCGGAGGCTGGAGGGCGGAGGCCAGAGGGCAGATGGCTGATCTCCGCCGGAACAACCAATTGGGCAAACTACCGGAATCGGACAGAGTTCCAGCTTGTCCCCGAAATCAGAGAGGAACCACGGAACGGTGAGTCCTTTGAAGCCCAATGGAACTCTTCGGAATCTCCACGCCCCACGCATCAGGCTGGAAGCCCGCCCTGCTCCCGACGGCATCGTTTCGGCGTGGAGCCTTTGCGGCAATCAGTAGATCCAGCCGCGATAGACCTCATACACGTCCACCGCCCCGCCGACGAAGTAGCGGTTGGTCGGAAAGGTGAAGCGGCGCTCTTGGGCCGAGTAGAAAAGCTCTTCCGGATGGGCGATGGTGTTGGGGTCGTAGGCTTGAAAGACGAGGTCGCCGTTCGGTTCGGCTCTCACGTCGAAAAGCAGGACGGCGTGGTTGATCTTCAAGCCGGGGAAATCGACGAGGTGGACCACGCAGGGAATGCCGGCTTCGAGCCGCTGTTTCAGATCGGCTGCGTTGGCGGCCTGGCCCGGACGGGAGAACGGGAAGACCATCCGCCAGTGGCCGCGCTGCAGGTAGCTGCGCCAAGCGCCGCCGCATTCTTGCTGGAGGATCGGCGCATGTTCCGCGCTGAAGGTCCGCAGATTCGCATGGCCGGGGAAAACGACGCGCTTGCCGAAAGGACTGATCGCATCGTCGGCCCGGGAGACGACTTCCTGGACGAGCTCGCGGTAGGTGGCGGCGTTGGTGCGGGGCAACGACGGATCGAAGCGGGCGTGCCACCAGAACTGCCGGGCCGCGCGCACCACGACGAAGCAATGGTGGGAATAATCCGGCGGCACCGCGCGCTTCCGCCACGTCTGGGTGCCCAGCTCGGGCTGGACCTCGTATTCCCAGACCAGCTCGTTGGCGAAGGCGAAGGTGTCCTGCGGGAAATCAAACCGCCGTCCCTCCTTCACCGGCAACGGCGACGCGCAGCCGACGAGGACGGCGACCAGCAACAGCAGCGCCCAACGCGCAAGACCGCCGGATGAAAAACCACGGATGGACGCAGATGGACACAGATCCGAACGGCTGCTCGTAGTCCCGAAATCATCCGCTTTTATCTGTGCCCATCTGTGGTTAAACAGAGGGCCGGATTGGAGCTTCATTCTTGCGGCCGACGCTAGGGCTCGACTACGAGCATGACAATGTTGCTGCTGGAACGCTGGCGCGAGGTGCTCTCGCGGAACGCCCCCAAGCCCGCGCTCTTCGACCCGGCGACGGGCCGCCGCTGGACGTTTGCCGAGCTGGACTCCGCGGCCCGCCTTCTCCCCAGCACTCCCGCTCCTCTGCCGCTCCGCCCTGCGGGCAATGGCCCCGGCTTCCTCCTGGACGTGCTGCATGCTTGGCAGGCCGGCCGCGTGCTCCAGCCGCTGGAATCCGGCCAGAGCGCAGCCACGCTCCCGGAGATTCCCTCCGGCATCGTCCACTTGAAGACCACCTCGGCCTCCAGCGGTCCAGCCCGTCTCGTCGCCTTCACCGCCGAGCAACTGGTCGCCGACGCGGACAACATCGTCGCCACGATGGGACTGACGCCCGAATGGCCGAACCTCGCCGCCATCTCGCTGGCGCATTCCTACGGCTTCTCGAACCTGGTGCTGCCGCTCCTGCTCCACGGCGTTCCGCTCGTGCTCGCGCCGTCGCCGTTGCCCGAGGCCGTGCGTCGCGCGCAGGACGGATTCGCCGCGCTGACCCTTCCCGGAGTGCCCGCGCTCTGGAAGGCATGGGACGAGGCGGGCGCCATCACGCCGTCGATCCGGCTCGCGCTCTCCGCCGGTGCGCCGTTGCCGGTCCCGCTGGAGCAAGCGATCCACGCGCGGCACGGCTTGAAGGTGCACAACTTCTACGGTTCCTCGGAATGCGGCGGCATCGCCTACGACGCCACGGAAGAACCCCGCACCGAAAACGCCTTCGTCGGACGCGCCCTGCACCGCACCGGACTTTCGGTGAACGACGCGGGCTGCTTGGAAGTGAGCGGACCGGCGGTCGGCTCCGGCTACTTGCCACCCGAAGCGGACACGTTGGGCAACGGCGTCTTCCGCACCTCCGACCTGGCCGAGATCGTGGACGGCAACGTCTTCCTGCGGGGCCGGGCGGGCGACGTGATCAACGTGGCCGGCCGCAAGCTCCACCCGGAAGCGGTGGAGCGCGTGCTGGAGCAACATCCGGCGGTGAAACGTTGTCTCGTCCTTGGCCTGCCCGACCGCGATCGCTCCGAGAAGGTCGCCGCCATCGTCCATCCCGCCGGCGCGGTGGAAGCGGAGTCGCTCCGGCAGTTCCTCCAGGAACGCCTGGCCGGTTGGCAGGTGCCGCGCGAATGGTGGCTCACCGACACGCTGGAGGCCGACACCCGCGGCAAGCTCTCGCGGGCGGGCTGGCGGGAGCGGTTCCGGGCGAGGACGGATGCGTAGGCCGTTTCGGGCTTCAATCCAGGAACCAGTTCAGAAACGGACCGGGCGCGAGCGAAGCCAGGGCCCAAGCGACGAACGCGGCAGCGGCGAAGACGAGGCAATAAACCGACAGCGGCCGTGTGCGCGGATGCGCCAGGCCAACGAGGAACAGCACCGGCACCGCGTAGGCGGCTCCGATGCTCAAGGCGATGAAGGCCCAGACAACGTGGCCCAAGAGACTCGACACACCGGTCAACTGCGCGCCGAACTCCGGCCAGCGCCCGTGCGAGAAGCGCACCTGGAGCACCAGCGCGTAGAAGCAGGCGATTCCCAGCACGGACGGCAGCGCCGCCCAGAAGAAGCCACGAAGCGTCAGCCGCGCGCGCAGGTCGCGCCAGACCGCGAACGGGGCGGAGGTGGCGCGTTCGGCGTGATAGACGCCCACCGAGTAGCCGCCGAGCGCGAGAAGCGTTCCCGCCAAACCGAGGAGCCAGGGTTCCGAGATCATGGGAATCGGGATGGAGCTTTCTTCCAATTCAGCGCCGCCGCTTCCGCAGCAGCAGCGCGCCGCCGCCAAGGAGGAGCAGCAGGCCGGTGGAGGGTTCGGGGATGGTCGGCACGGTGGATTCGGCGACGGGTTCGAGACCGGCTCGTTTGAACTGTTCGACGGTCTCCAGCACGACCGCGCCGCTCACGGGCGTGACGAGCTGGTAGCGCGCGGCGGTGGCCACGGCGTCGGCGCGTTGGCGCTGCTTCGCCTGCTCGCGCACCGCGTTCTCGGCCCAGAGCCGGACGACGTGGCTGGAGCCCTTGATCTCCTGCGGTGCGGTAGCGGGCGGCGCGGCGAAGCGTTCGCGCTGGTAGGCGAAGGTCCGGGCTCCGGGCTGCCATTGCTGGAAGAGGCGCTCCAGATCGGCGCGCACGCCGCCGATGCGCGGAACGGTCTCCAGCAGGCTGCGGAAGTGGGGCTGCTCGGCGGCGCGGTTGGGGCCGGGGCCGGTCTGGAGGTCGTGGATCACGGGCATCGCGCCGCCGTTCCAAAGACGCTGCTGGTCGAGCTTCTCCGATTGGTCGAGCGCGACGGGTTGCGGGCCGTGGACCCAGACGATGGTGCCGCCGCCATTGGCCAGCTCCACCGCGCGGAGCAAAGCGGCTTGATTGTCCTGACCGCCCGCCGTGTTCACGCGCCGGAGACGGCGCGCAAGGTCGGTGCGGACTTCGGCGGTCAGCTTGGTCGGGATCAACAGCTCTTCCACGCCGTCCTTGGCCAGAAGCACGGCCAGCTCGACGCCATCGGGCAAGGCGGCGACGGCCTCGGCAATCTCGGCGCGATGGGCGGCCATCTGGCCCGCGCCGTCGAGCACGAGCACGACGCGCTTGGGCGTCTCCACAGCGCGGGCCACGATGCTCTGATGGACGACCGCGCCGTCTTCGGTGCGATGGTCGCGGGCCCAGACGGACGCGGGTTGAACGGGGACGCGGACCAAGGCTTCGGAGCCGCCGAGCCGGGCTTCGGAGATCGAGCCGCGCAGCGACTTGCGGCCGGGTTTGGCGGAGTCGGTCATTTCGAGCAGGCCGGAGGAAAACTCCACGCCGCCCGGCGCTTCGATCCAGACGGAGTGCTGCGTGGACTCGGGAATGCCGAAGTTGTGCTCGGCGATGTGCGGTAGGCGGAGCGCACTTTGGTTCGAGGACACGAGCGTCCACGGAATGGTGAGGCCCATCCGGATCTTCATCGTGCCTCCCTGGGGCGGCACGGGGAAGCACTGCATCAACACGCGGTCGTTGCCCGCGCTGGTAACGAGCACGGGATCGCGGCGCTGGACGACGGCGACGTCGGTGTAGGCCTTGCGGACCTCGGCGGCTCCGGCGAAGGCGGCTTCGCGTTCCTCGCCGTTGACCCAGAGCGTGAGGCGCGAGACGACGCCGCCGGGCGGGAGCTGGATCTGGGCGCGGGCTTCGCGGTCCACGGAACTGGCGTTCTTGAACTCCATGATCCACTCCAGATAGGCCCAGCCCTCGGCGGGATCAGCAAGGCCGTCGAGGCGCGATTGCTGGAGGGTGAGCCCCTTGATCTTCCCGGCGACAGCGGTGCCGCCGTGGGCCGAATCCCATTCCCAATCCTCCAGGAAATCCCAGCGCCGCGCGGCCGAACCAAGCTGCGGTGGTGGCAC
>CAMLMI010000205.1 GCA_946480965.1 uncultured Verrucomicrobiales bacterium
CCCTGCGGACCAGTCGGGCCGGTCAATCCAATCGGCCCCTGCGGTCCCGGAGTGCCGTTGAGCGCCTGCACCGCGTAGGGCACCGCCGTCAGCGGTTGGCGGGGATTCAGGGTGGTGAAGGCGCCGCCGCCATTGGTCCGGGCCCCGATCTCCAGCCAACGGCCCGCGCCGTTGGTGAAGACGTTGGAGCCGAAGTCCAGCGTCACCGTGAACAGGCCGTTGCTCACCTCTGCCGCCGCATTCGTGATCGCCGCGCCCTGGCTCGCTCCGCCGCTGGCAGCGTCGAACAACACGAACCGCAGATCGTAGCGGCCCTGTGCCGGGACCCCGGCGGCGTCCAACCGACCCTGGTAGGTGAAGGCCGTGGTCTGGGCTCCGACGGCCGAGGCCAGGAACAGGAAACCGGTTGCCATAGCGGCCGTCAGTCCGTGGGGCCAACGGCGAAAGCCGCCTTCCGTCCGGCGGATCCGGGTCGAGACGGGCACGGGACGGCAGCCGTGGCCGGTTGAGGCGGGTGGAGCGGACTTTTGAGGGGTGTTCATGGTCGGAGCGATGGCTTCTCAACCTCCTTCTATGAACTTTCCGGGCGGGCGTTAGCGCCGGGATGAAAATAAATGTGGTTCCTCGCAGTTTCAGGGGATGCCTGGAGGACGAATGGCGAATTCCCCGGAGCGCGGAGCATCGCTCCGCCGGGACGTCGTCCGTCGAGAGCGGAAAAGAAGTCCCGGAGCCCAGATTCTTCGATGCGGAGGGCGTCCGTCCGGCGATCGGCGGAGCGATGCTCCGCGCTCCGGTCCTTCCATCTTCCGTCGGCCTTTCTCCGGGCGGTGCTCCCGTTTTTCGCCCCCGACGCCGCTCACCACCCCGTCCGATGGCCGGGGAACTGCGGCTGCCGCTGGCGGAATGTCTTCCAACGCTCGATCCATTCCTCGCGGGTCAGCGGCACCAGATCGCCGCCGGGATGGAGCCGGGCGCCGGCATTGATCTCGGCCAGCAGGAGTTCGTCCTCGACCGGCAGGGTGGGAGCCGGAAGCAGCGTTTCGAGGTCGAAGCACTCGATGCTGTCCGGGCCCAGCCCGGCGGCCACGAGCCGCTTGCCGTCGGGGGTGGCTTTGAGCTGGAGGATCGCTCCGGGCCGTTGGATCGACGGACCGACGGGCATGCCGGTGCGGTGGTCCCAGAACTTGATCCGGCCGTCGTGTCCGCCCGTGGCGACCCATGGAGTGCCCGGGATGAAGGCGCCGGCCATCACCTGGTCGTCGTGGCGGAGGGCGGGGCAAACCTGCACGCCGCTGCGCCAGTCCCAGACCTGTCCGACGTTGTTCCCTCCCGTCGTGAGCAGCAATCGGCCGTCGGGGCTGAAGCGGGAAAGCATCGGCCAGGCGCTGAAGGGAATGGAAGGCGCCACGGTCGCGCCGGTGTGCGTGTCGAGGAACTCGACGCGGCTCGCCATCGTGACGACCGCGCCGACAAGGGTCGATCCGCTGAAGTCGAGGTCGAAGGTGTTCTGGTCCGGCCGCGAGGTCGGGACCAGTTCCCGGCCGGCTTCCCGGTCCCACAGATGGAGGAACTGGTAGGTGCCATGGGCGATGAAAAGCCGGCCGTCGGGGCTGAAGCGGCACAGGCCGTTGACGATCGTGGCGCTGGCGTCGTTGAGGAACGCGTCTCGGAACAGCACGGTGGCCTTTCCCGTGGCGACCTCGATCTCGACCCCTTCGCCCGCCTGGCACACCACGCCGATCCAGCGCCCCGACGGATGGACGGCCAAACCGCGCGGCTCCGAGGGAAGGGCGATGGGCTCCATCGACCGGCGTCCCGCGCGGAAGTCCCAGAGCTGGACGTTGCCGGAGCCGGTCCGCGAGCCCAGCGGGAAGCGCGGACGATCCGGCGTGGTGCTGACGGAGAGGGCCAACCAGCGCGAGTCGGGCCCGAAGACCGTGTCCATCACGAGGCCTCCGGGAACCAGCTCCGGACCGACGGGCGCGCCGTCGGTAACGCCGAAGACTCGCGTGCGGTTCAACGCGCCATCGCGATGGGCGTTGCCCGATGGCGCCAGCAGGTGTCCGTCGTCGGACAGAGCCACCAAGGATCGTTGGTCGAAACCCAGTGTGCGGCCCGCCGGGGGAGCGGCCAGTCGCCACAAGCGGACCAGCCCAAATTGGGACGTCGCGATCAAGTCGCCCCGGGGCGACCACGCGAGCCGGTCGACCGTGTGTTGGTGCACGCCGATCGTGTCCGCCGCCGCGCCGTCGGGCAGGCGCCACCGTTTGGCGGTGCGATCATAGCTGGCGCTGGCGAACCAGGCTCCGTCGGGGCTGAAGCCGCCGTCGGTGAAGGTGTTCTTGTGGAACGGAAACGCCGTGGGATGGCCCGTCGCACGATCGATGATCGGGGCGCTTTGCCGCGCGAGAAAGCGGCCGTCGGGACTGGCTGCCATCGGGAACGCGTTCGGGTGACCCTCATACCTTTCGACGGCCGTTCCGGTGGCGCTGTCCCGCACAAAGGTCGTGCCCGCCGTGTCGCCGGACCAGTAGAGGGTGCCGTTGCCTAGGAAACCGTTGGCCGCCGAGATGGCGTTGGGGGTGGGTGCATGGCGAAAGACAGAGGGATTCGACAGCGCGCAGATGCCGACCTGGTCCGGCGATTGCGCCAGCAGTTGCGCGCCGTCCGTGCTGAAGCCGAACCGGAGGATCGGGCCGCCCATCGCCGGCAGCGGGGTTTGTCGTCCCGAAGTCCAATGCCAGAGGAAGGGCGGCTGGGCGCCGACCGCCACCCATTGATTGTCCGGACTGAACGCCAGCGCCGAAGGCGTCACCGGAAGCCGGGCGCGTTCGGCGCCGGAGGGATAGTCCAGCACGACGAGGTTGGTGCCGTCGCGGGCGGCCAGATGATTCCCGGAAGAATCCCAGACCACGCCGGCCAGCGGCGAGCGGTTCGGCGGGCTCCACAGCGTGTCCGCGTCCACGTTCCAGATCGCGGACGGCGCGGCGGGATTCGACGAAACGATCAGGGCGGGATGGGAAGGGTTCCAGACGAGGCGGCTCATCAACCCATGGCCCGCGTCGAGGGCCCGGACGGGAACGTGGGCGAGGTGCCGCCAGGCCGTCGCCCGCCGATGGTGGCCCTCCCGTCGCACCGGGTCGTGGCCGGCGATGGCGGCGGCGTTTGCGAACCACAGTGCCGCCTGGGCGGGATCGCGGTTCTCCGCGCTGACGAGGCCGGACCGCGCGTGCATGTCGGCCAAGGTCAGGGTCGTCTCCTCCCGCGCCCGGTTCGCCCGGACGGCCGACCGGACACTGGCGACCGTGCCGACCGCGAGCGACACGGCGACGAGCACCGCCGCCGAGACGGCCACCCGGTGGCGGCGGACGAACTTTCCCGCCAGATAAAGCAGCGTGGGCGGCGTGGCGGTGACCGGTTCTCCGGCCAGGTAGCGGCCGAGATCCTCGGCCAGCGCTGCGGCGCTGGCGTAACGCTCGGCCGGCAGCTTGCGGATCGCCTTCATGACCACGCGGTCGAGGTCGCCGGACAGCGGCGAAGTCGACGTGGCTGGCGGGTTCGCGCGCTCCCGGACCCGCCGCGTCAGCCGCGCGCTGGGCGTGGGCGGGTATTCCTCGGTGAGGATGCGTTGCAGCTCGGCGAGGCCGGAGTGGGCGAGGCGGTTTTGATCGAACGGCAGCGTGCCGGTGATCAGCTCGTAGAGCAGCACACCCAGAGCATAGACGTCGGAACGGGTGTCGATGCCCATTTCGCCCGACAGCGCCTGTTCCGGACTCATGTAGGCCGGCGTGCCGAGGACCTGGACGCCCCGCGTGAACAGCGTGTCGCCGGAGCCCTGCGTCGCTTTGGCCACGCCGAAATCGATCACCTTCACGCCCGCCTCCGAGACGAGGATGTTCGAAGGCTTTAGGTCCCGATGAATGACGCCCTTTTGATGCGCGTGTTCGACGCCGGCACAGGCGGTCTGGAACAGCGCGAGACGCTCCGGCAGTCCGAGCTTCCGCCGGTCGCAGTAGGCCGTGATGGGTTCGCCCTCGACGAGTTCCATCACGAAATACGGCCGCCCGGAAGCGGTCGCGCCCGCCTCGAACACCTGGGCGATGTTCGGATGGTTCATGCGGGCCAGCAGCTCCTGCTCGCGCCGGAACCGCGACACGACCTCCCGCGTGTCCATGCCCAGCTTGACGATCTTCAGCGCGACGGTGCGCCGGACCGGAGCCGTCTGTTCAGCCTGCCAGACGGTGCCCATGCCGCCTTCGCCCAGGCGCCGCACCAGGCGGAACCGGTCGATCACGTGGCCGGGCGCTTCCTCGGCGGAGACGGTCCAGCCGTCGGTCAACGAAGGAACTTTGCTCCCGGCCTCGTCGCACTCGGCTTCGGCATGGCCGGCGATCAACAGGCGGACCGCGCGGAGCAGATCCGGATCGTCGCGGGTGGCATCGGCGATGAAGGTCTCCCGGTCCGCCGCCGCCAGTTCCAGCGCCTGGAGAAAAATCCGTTCCTCGGCCGGGCCCGGCGTGGCGGCGAGGCCGGCATCCAGGAGGCACCGTGGGCAGGACGAGTCTGCCCCGAGAAGGACGCCGCCGCAGCGGGGGCACCGTGGATGGGCCGGAGGGTTCAAGAACGCGGGGTTGGCTCAGTGATGGAAAAGCGAGCGGAGATGGGCCAGCTCGTCGTCGATCTCGTCCGGCTCGGCCACGGTGTCCGCGACCAGCTCGCGGAGCACGGCCCTGTAGCGTTGGCGCAGCTTGAACGCGGCGAACCGGACCGCCGCCTCGGAGCGGCCCAGTTCATCCGCGATCGCTTGCAGCGGCATATCGGCGGAGCCCTCGACGATCATGTCGCGCAACGCTTCGAAGAGCGCGGCGTTCCCGGCCGTAGAGTAGTCGGATTCGAGCCGGGCCAGGGTTTGACGGAGGAGCTGCCTCGCCCAAGCGCGTTCATATTCCAGCTCGGGCGTCGTGTTTTCCAGCGGCTCCAGTTCGAGACGCGCATCGGCCCCGGGGGAGTCGATTCGCAGCGCGGCTTGTCCGCCGCCGCGCTTCTGGGCTCCTTGGCGCCGCTCCTCCTCCGCGATGAAGTTGCGGAACGATCTGAGCAGGAAACTGCGCAACCTTCCCCGCTCCCGCCGGGCCTGGAGCAGCAGATCGCGGGCGAGGAGCCGGGTGAAGAAAGCCTGGGTCAGGTCTTCGGCGTCGGCGACGTCCTGGTTCATCCGGCGGGCGAAACAGAAGAGCGGGTTCCAATAGGCTTGGCAGAACGCCGCCAAGGCGCCGGGCGTGTCGTCCTGCGCCTCCAGCACCACGGTCCAACGGGTGTTGGGAAACGCCCCGTCGCCGACGCGGGCTCCACCATCTGCACCTGGGCTTTCGCGCTGCATGGCTCGTTGCGGACGCTGGCGCATTCCACCGCCCGAACGAAAGCGTATTCCCAAGGCCGGTAGCTCTGCCGATGAACGAAGGAATGCCGCCGCACCGGTCGGTCCACCATCACCGGGACGAAGCGCGGTCCTCCAGCAGCCGCTCCAGCCGCTCCAGACGGGCCTTCAGCTCCGCGTTCTCGGCGTCGCGCCGCGCCAGCTCCGTCTTGAGTTTCTCGTTCAGTCCCTGGATCGCGGCCAGGGCCACGCCGTCGGCGTCCACGGTGGCGATGGTCTTGTCGTCCCGGCCCAGGCCGAAGGCGGCGTGGAAGTCCTGCGCCATCGGGCCGAGGTGTTCGGTGGCGGAGTCGCCCTTGAAGTTCCAGCGGCTGATCGGCAATGCGGCGACCTTCTCTAGCACCTCGCCGGGCGCGATCGCGGCGAAGTTCTCCTTCGCGTTCCGGTCGCTGGTCGGGTTGAAGGCCGTGGCCGTGACGGTGCCGACGACATGGAGCTTGCTGCTGGGCGTGGTCGTGCCGATGCCGACACTGCCGCCGACGATGCGCATGACTTCGCTGGAGTTGCTGTGGAACTCCAACTGCCCGTCGGCTGAGCTGAACATGCCGGAGTCATTGTCCCCGCCGTTGTGGCCGAACGCATAGCCGTTGTCGTTCGCGCCGTTGGCCCCCGGTGCGCCGCCGCGCGCGCGGATGCCGCCGAAGACCTGAAGCTTTGCGCCCTGGCTGAAAGTCCCAATCCCGACCCGTTGGCTGCTGTCCCAGACGAGCGTCATTCTTTCTTCCCCGGCCGTCGTTCCCAAACCGCCACCGGCATAGCCGAACAGAACCGGACCGTCCGGGGCCTGGCCAGCGAAGGTGTTGCCCGTGCCTTTCCAGCCCAGGCCATGATTGGCGTCGCTGCCGTTGCGGAGCCGGAGTTCGCCGTCGTTCAGGGCCACGTTGCCGACGACCGCGAGGGCCGCGCCGTTGGGGTTGTTGGTGTTGATGCCGACACCGCCTTGAGCCCGGACCAAAAACTGATCCGCGCCCGTGGAGGAGAAGTTGACGAACGTTCCGGCCGAATCGTTCCAAACGAAGGCGCCGTCATGAAGCGCACGGGCCCCCGCGCCCAAAGCCATCGACGTCTGTCCTTCGGCCAATGTCGAAAATCCCATCGCCGTGGCGCTGGCCCCGTTGGCCTGCACACCTCGGCCCAAAGCAATTGACACATACCCATTGGCGCTGCTGCCCAACCCTCCAGCAACGGCTGAACTTCCCGCCGTGTTGTCCTGGCCACCGACGACTGTGCCTGCCAGGCCGGTTACGCGATTCTCGAATCCGCCCGACACGGTCCCAAAGTCTTCCTCAATGACGTTTGTGGCGTTGTTCGCGCCACCGCCTGCGATGGTGGCGCCTCGCACGCCGTTTTTTGCATGGTTTTGGGGATGGCCTCCCAAAAGGTTGAAGATGGGGTCGGAAGGGTTGCCGACAGCGCTCAGGCGCAGCACCCGATGTCCTGCCACTTCAAAGTCCAGCTGCTGGGTGTTCCCTGATCCCAGGATCAACGACGTTCCAGGTCCCTCGAACCGGTCCGCCTTCACCGTGCCCGCCACCCGGAGCGCCGCGCCCGCCGGATCGTTTGTGCCGATGGCCACGCCGCCCGAGGCGCGGACGAGGAACTGGTTCGTGCCGGTCGAGGCGAAGGGCACATCCCGGCCATCCGCCCAAACAAACGCCCCGGCATGGCGGGCCTCGGCGTTGCGGCCGAGCGCGACGGTGAAGCTGTTGGTCGCCCGGGAGAACGAACCCGCCGCGAGGGACGCATAGCCGCTGGCCAGGGTGGAATCGCCAAGGGCGGTCGAGGCATAGCCGCCCGCAACGGTGCCGAGCCCCATCGACGTCGCGCCGTAGCCGCTGGCGGTCGTGACGCTGCCCATCGCGGTGGATAGGTCGCCGCTGGCGGTGTTGGCGTTGCCCATGGCCACGGAAACACGGCCGCTGGCCACGTTGTTCAATCCTCCGGGAATGGTGGCGAACTCGGCGTTGGTGGCAGCCACGTTGCCACGACCGCCGCCGATGGCGCTCCAGTCCCCGGCTGCCGCGTTGCCTTTTCCACCTATGTCCAGGTCGCCGCCGCCTGCGATAGTGGAGCCAAAGCCGGTCGCGATATTCTGAAAGCCGCCTACCACCACCGATCCTGCACCGCCCGCTGAATTTCGACGTCCTCCTCCAACGAATGCGTTGTCTCTGAAGTCGGCGATTTTGTTGTCGTAGCCGCCTCCGATGAAACTGTAGTTGGCACCAAGCCCGATGGAGTTCAACGCACCTCCTGATATTACCGCGTAGCCATCCCCTTTGGATATGTTGTAGCCGCCTCCGGCGATCACGGAGTGCTGGCCGCGTTCGATTAAATTGCCTTCTCCCCCCGAGATCGTCCCGAACCTCGCGGAGTTCTCTGCCGCGTTCCCCTTTCCGCCGCCAATGCTCATGCCGAACGAGCCGGGGGAGACGCTGTTGGAGGCTCCTGCGATGATGTTCGGCGCGGTCGGTGTCGGTTCCAAACGGAGAACACGGGCTCCGTTTGCCCGCAATTCGAGCGGCTGATTGTCCGTCGTCCCGATGAAGTTCGTGGTCGAGGACGTGCCGGTGTTACCTGTGCGGCTCCAGGCATCGGCCGAGCCGGGCAATCCTTGCGGACCGGTCGCTCCGGGCAAGCCCTGGGGACCGGTGGCTCCCGTGTCGCCCTTCGGCCCTTGGGGGCCTGCCGGGCCGGTCGCTCCCTGCGGACCCACTGTGCCTTCCAGTGCCCGCAAGGCAT
>CAMLMI010000206.1 GCA_946480965.1 uncultured Verrucomicrobiales bacterium
CTGGTCCTCGCGGTCAACGCCCATCTCCCGGACGACATCCGCATCCTCGCCGCCGCGAAGCCGAGGAAGAGCTTCCATGCCCGGTTCGACGCCAGCGGCAAGGAATACCGCTACCTGATCTGGAACCACGTGGCGCACCATCCGCTGCTGCGGACGCAGTCGTGGCACGTGAAGAAGCGGCTGGATCTTCCGGCCATGCGGGCGGCGGCCAAGCTCTTCGTCGGCACGCACGACTTCCGCTCCTTCCGCGCCAATCCCGACTACGACTCGAAACACACCGTCCGCACGCTTCGGCAAGTGGCCATCCAAGGCGCCGGCCCGCTCTACACCGTGGTCATCCGCGGCGACGGGTTTCTCTACAAAATGTGCCGGGGAATCGTCGGGACGCTGGTCCAGGTGGGCGAAGGCAAGATCGCGCCCGAAGACATCCACGAAATCCTGGCCGGGAAAGACCGTCGCCTGGCCGGTATGACCGCACCGGCGCACGGGCTGGTGCTGTGGAAGGTTTTCTACGGCAAGAAGGCGAAGAACTCGCGGCCCGAGGATTCCGACGACGACTCCGAGTGAGTCGAAGGGGAAACGCTTTTTTAACCACAGATGGACACAGATAAACACAGATGGGGAAGAGCTGCTGGCACGGAGACCAGGAGGCCGAACCCTTCAAACGCGTTCAATGGGTTCGCTGGCTGGAAGTGGCGAAGCCATCCGTGTTTTATCTGTGTCCATCTGTGGTTGTCTCTTCGTTGAAGTCCGTCCGCGCCATTAACGCATTCCGCGTTCCATGCACGTCGTCCTCGTCGAACCCGAGATCCCGCCCAACACCGGCAACATCGCCCGGCTCTGCGCGGCCACGCACACCACGCTCCACCTGATCGAGCCGCTGGGTTTCCAGATCGACGACTCGCGGTTGAAGCGCGCGGGGATGGACTACTGGAACCATGTCACTTGGCACCGTTGGCCGAACTGGTCCGCCTTTGAAGCGCAGTTGCCGACCGGAGCGCAGCTCTGGTTCATCGAACAGGCCGGGGCCACGCGGTATTCCGACGCGCGGTTCGGCTCCGACGACTATCTGGTCTTCGGCCGGGAGACGGCCGGTCTGCCGAAGGCGTTGCTCGAACGCTTCCCGGATCGCTGGCTGAACATCCCGATGTTCAACCCCAAGGCCCGCAGCCTGAACCTGTCGAACTGCGTGGCCCTCACGCTCTACGAAGCTCTGCGCCAACAGGGCTTCAACGGTGAACTCGGCGGAAAGGTCTGACGCAAAGGTCCGGGGTTTTGGTTCCCCACTGATGCCTGCAAAACCGGATGGATCTGTCATTTCCCCTTTCGCGGCCCACGCCATTGGTCCGGCGTGGCTGGGCATTTGTTGTAGGACTGGGCTGAAGCAACGCGGTGGTGATTGCGCCGAGGTCTCGAAGTCGAGTCTCCATATCCAGAAGACGGACGAGTTGTCCCGATGGGTTCGTAACCGACAGGTCGATTCCGGATGGCCGGGAACGCTCGGGCTGTGGCACAAGGTTCCGCGATGACGTTCAGCAGCAGGGCGCGGCCGGCGCCTTCCGAGTTCCGGCGTTTCTGGGGGCTCGATCCCAAGGTGGTTTTCCTGAACCACGGCGCGTTCGGCGCTTGTCCGATCCCGGTGCTCGAATACCAGCACAGGCTGCGCCTGGAGATGGAGGCGGAGCCGCTCCAGTTCCTGCATCGCCGCTATGAGGAACGGCTGGACCCCGCCCGTCGCGTCGTCGCCGAGTTTGTCGGCAGCGCGCCGGAGGATATTGTCTTCGTGGCCAACACCACGGCCGGGATCAATGCGGTGTTACGCTCGCTGCGGTTCCAAGCGGGGGACGAGCTGCTGACCACCAGCCTTGACTACAACGCCTCGCGCAACGTGCTGGTCGAAGCAGTCGAACGATCGGGCGCAACCGTCGTGGTCGCGGAGGTGCCGTTTCCCTTGGCTTCGGCGGATGAGGTTGTGGCGACGGTGCTGAGCCGTGTCACCGACCGGACCCGGCTGGTGATGCTCGACCATGTGACCAGCAACACCGGGCTCGTCCTGCCTGTCGAACGCATCGTGCCCGAGCTGAACCGGCGCGGGATCGAGTCGCTGATCGACGGAGCCCACGCGCCCGGAATGCTGGACCTCAACGTGGCCGCTCTCGGCGCGACCTACTACACCGGCAATCTCCACAAGTGGGTCTGCGCGCCGAAGGGCTCGGCGTTTCTGAGCGTGCGGCGTGATCGGCAGGCGGCGTTGCAGCCCGCCATCATCAGCCACGGCAACAACACGCATCGGCCCGACCACAGCGAGTTCCAGGATCGGTTCGACTGGCCGGGCACCTTCGATCCGACCGCCTGGATGGCAGCGGCGGAGGCGATCCGCTGGATGGGAAATCTCCTGCCGGGCGGCTGGCCCGAGCTGCGGCAACGGAACCATTCGCTGGCCATCACCGCCCGCAAACGGCTGTGCGAGCTGCTGGAGGTCGAAGCGCCCTGTCCCGAAAGCCTGTTGGGTTCGCTCGCCACGCTGCCCTTGCCGCCGCGTTTCCAGGGACGGCCCAAGCTCGGCAAGGTGGACGAGGAACAGGCGTGGCTCTTCGACCAACACGGGATCGAGGCTCCGCTCATCCGCATGGGCCAACCGCAGACGCGTTGGTTCCGCATCGCGGCGCAGATCTACAATTCTCCGGACGAGTTCGAGTTCCTCGGACAAGCGTTGAAGGCGCTGCCATAGCGCAGGCGCAGCCCTGGCCCGAATGGGCTTGGCCAGCAAACGCGCCCCCTGCGTCAGGAGGTAGTCGCTGAGAACCGGCCTCCGGCTTGCGCTGCCGATCTCCGGCCCCATAGGCTCGGCCGACCATGCGATTGTTGGACCGATACCTCCTGCGCGAACTGCTCCTGCCGTTCGCGTATTGCCTGGTCGGGTTCACCGTCTTCTGGATCGCGGCGGACCTGCTGTTGAAGCTGGAGGACCTGAAGGAGCAGGGCAGGACGATGGCCGACATCGCCCGCTACTACGCGTGGCTGTTCCCCGGCGAGGTGCTGGGCCAGATCCTCCCCGTCGCGCTGCTGCTCGCGTCGCTGTATGCGCTCACGAACCATTCCCGCCACAACGAACTGACGGCCATCCGCGCGGCGGGCGTGGGCCTGTGGCGGATCTCCGTCCCGTATCTCGCCGCCAGCGCCGCCGCCAGCCTGTTGCTGATGGCGGCGAACGAATGGCTCCAGCCCCGGGCGAACGAGGCGTTGCGCGAATTCGACGAGAAACGGCTCAACGAGACGGGACTGCACCGGAACCTCGTCTTCCGCAACGCCATCGACGGACGCGTCTGGAACGCGGAGTCCTTCAGCCTCGATTCCGGCGAGATGAACCGTCCCTTCGTGATCTGGCGGCCGCCGGATTCGGGCGAACGGCGCGAGATCTTCGCGCAACGCGCCGTGCCGGTGGACGACGCCTGGGTCTTCGAGTCCGTGCAGGAGATCGTCTATGCGGCGGACGATCCGATCCCCGTCTCGAACCGGCGCACGAACCGGCTGGTCTTCCGGGGATGGCGCGAGACGCCCGAAAGCATCCGCACGGAAATCCGCCTCAGCGGCCTTTCCTCCACGGCGGCGGCCAAGGGCGCGCTGCTCTCCCTGGGCGAGATCCGCGACTATCTGGCGCGCAATCCCGACCTGCCGCCCGAGCGCGTGCAGATCTACCGCACCCAGTTCCACGCGCGGCTCTCCGAGCCGTGGCGGTGTCTGGTGGTCGTCCTCGTGGCCATCCCCTTCGGCGCGGTCGGCGGCCGGCGCGGGAAGTTCGTGGGCGTGGCCAGCAGCATCTCCATCGTGTTCGCCTATCTCGTGCTCCTGCGGCTCGGTCTCGCGCTCGGGACCGGCGGCTACCTCCCGCCGGCCGTGGCGGCCTGGGCGCCGAACGTGTTCTTCGCGCTGGCGGGAGCCGTCCTAATCTCCCGTTCGCGCTAGATCACCTTTCTTCATGCAGATCGGGCATTTCGCGCGAAACGATGCGCTTCGCCATCCTCCAGCGGCGCCGACCGGAAGCCACGGACTTGATTCGCTCTCGGCGGCTTCCGCAGACTGGGCGCGTGGTGATCGTTGGATTGCTCTGGAAGGCGGTTCAACCGGGACAAGTCGTATATGGGAACACCGAGAGTCGTGAACCATCCGCAAGCCGCGCGGATGCGTTCTTCGTATCTGTTGAGCGGCTGTGCCGTGGCGGTGGGCACCTACGCCGGAATCCATCTGGCTTTCCACCGGCAAGAATCCGTCAGCGGGCTGATCGTCCTGGCCGTGCTGGTGCCTTCGTTCCTGCTGGCCCTGGCGGTCGGCACGGGGCTCTGGAAGCGGTTCTGGCGGTCGGCGGAATGCCCCGGTTGCCGCTGCCGGTTGAGCCTGGGAACGGGCCGCACCGAAGCGGGCGGGCGCTGGGGCTATCAATGCGCCCAGTGTGAAACCTTCTACGATTCCGGCGTGGGTGATTCCTCGGCCACGCCGTGAACCGGCGCGCGGGCTCACGTCCGCGCTCCTGCCGCATCGACTCTTCAAGGCACTTACTCGGCTTCGTCTCCGGGCGCGTCTTCCATGTCGCCCGGCTCGCTGTCCGACTCCGGACCGATCAACACCACGAACTCGCCCTTGATCGACCGGCCCTTGAGCTTGGCTACGATCTCCGCCGGCGTGCCGCGCAGGAATTCCTCGAACTTCTTGGTCAGTTCCCGGGCGAAAACCGTGCGGCGGGCAGGGAAGACTTCGGCCAATTCACCCAGCAGCTTCTCCACGCGGTAGGGCGATTCGTAGAGGACGAGCGTGCCGTCGAAGGCGCGCAGGCTCTCCAGCTTCTTCCGGCGCTGGCCGGACTTGTGCGGGAGGAAGCCGATGAAGTGGAACTCGCCGGCGGGCAGTCCGCTCGCCGTCAGCGCCACCACCAGCGCGCAGGCCCCGGGCACGGCTTCGACGCGGAACCCGGCTTCCACCGCCGCGCGCACAACCCGTTCGCCCGGATCGCTGATGCCGGGGCTGCCCGCGTCGCTGACCAGCGAGACCTTCTCGCCGTTGGCCAGGCGCTTCAGGATCTCCTCGCTGCGGCTGGCCTCGTTGAACTTGTGGTAGCTCAACAACGGCTTGCGGAAGCCGAAGTGCGTCAGCAATTGGCCGGTGCGGCGGGTGTCCTCCGCCGCCACCACGTCGCACTCCTTCAGGGTGCGCAGCGCCCGCAGCGTGATGTCCTCCAGGTTCCCGATCGGCGTGGCGACCAGGTAGAGCGTCGAAGGCGTGAGCGGCGGCAAACTGTTGGCAGGAGCGGAATCCACGTGCGGACGTTGGGCTTGGCCCGGCGCGCGGCGCAAGCCTCGGAGCGCGGAGCATCGCTCCGCCGCACGCCGGACGGGTGTTCTCCAGCGGAGTCAGTCGCATCGGCCAAGGTTTGGCTTTCCCCGACGGTGGACGCCTTGGCGGAGCAATGCTCCGCGTTCCTTGGAAGTTCAGCGTTGGACGTTGGGCGTTGAATGTTCTTCCTCCGCCTTTGGGCCTTTGCCCTTGCGCGCGCCGGGCTTCCTTCCCGAAATACCCGCGTTCACCCGAAACCATTTTTGACCATGAAACGTCGCACGTTCCTCCTCTCGGCCGCCGTTCTGTCCCTGTCCTTGGGCGCTTTCGCCCAGGGCCAGAAGAGCTACACCTTCGGCCTCGTGGCCAAGTCCCAGGGCAACCCCGTCTTCCAGGCGGCCCGGGTCGGCGCGGAAGACGCCGCCAAGGAGCTCGGCGCCAAGCACGGCCTCAAGATCAAGATCGACTGGCGCACGCCCAACGAGGAGGACGCCCAGAAGCAGGCCGAGGCCATCGAACAGCTCGTCCTCAACGGCGCCGACGGCATCGCCGTGGCCTGCTCCGACGCCAACAAACTGACCGACGCCATCAACAAGGCCGTCGACAACGCCGTTCCGGTGGCGACCTTCGATTCCGACGCCGCCGCCAGCAAGCGCTTCGTCATCTACGGCGTGGACGACGTGAAGTGCGGTGAGCAGGTAATGGACGAATTGGCCAAGGTCATGGGCGGCAAAGGCGTGGTCGCCATCCTCGCCGGCAACCAGAACGCGCCCAACCTCCAGCTCCGCGTGAAGGGCGTGCGCGACGCCGCCAAGAAGTATCCCGGCATCACCATCCGCGACGCCTATTACCACAAGGAGACGCCGCAGGACGCCGCCGCCCGCGTCGAGCAGGTCATGCAGGCCAATCCCGACGTGACCGGCTGGGCCATGATCGGCGGTTGGCCGCTCTTCACCGACAACGCGCTCAAGTGGTCGCCCGGCACGGTCAAGGTCGTGGCCGTGGACGCCTTGCCCGCGCAGCTCGGCTACCTGCGCAGCGGCCACGTGCAGATTCTCCTCGGCCAAAAAGTCTACGACTGGGGCTACCGCTCCGTGGAGCACCTGCTCAACAAGGTCCACTTCAAGAAGAACCCCGAAGCGGTGAAGGACATCAGCCTGCTCGACCCCGTGACCAAGGACAACGTGGACGCCTACGCGAAGAACTGGGACAAGTGGCTGCCGAAGTGAGATCCTGGCGGATGGCCATCTTTTCTCTAAGCGAGCCAAGGTGGGTGGGTCATTTGCCTGCGCTCAGTCGAACGGGCTGATTATTTCGGTTCCAGCGCCGAAGGGCCAGATCGCTGTCTTCGGCAAACAGCGACTCTAGGCTGATCCGTTCAAGATGGCCGTCAGCAAACACGATGTTGGCCGAACCTTGGTGGCGCTTTCTGGAACGCGCCGAACTTCCATGAAACTCTACAGCTTGGGTGGTTCGTCCTAGCACATGGGTTCCGTCTCGGATGGTGTCTTTCCAGCCGACCATCCCGTCGCCCAACGCGATCATCTCGCTCGGCTGAACCACTTCGGACTCGAGGATGGGCTTGGGAGGGTTCGCCAAATCGAACATCGCCAGCGCGTTTCCACCGAGACCGTTCCAGTCCGTGCCTGAGACGGGGAGGCCGTTGGTGCCGTTGATGGCGAATCCTTGGGAGTTGTAGCCGTAATCCTCGTATCCGTCCGCGGAGGGAAACGTGTCGGGGCGACTCGCGCTCGGGCAATCCCATAGACTTGTTTTGGCTGTGTATTTTCCGGCCAGAGCTTCGTTCCAACTCCTCCCCATTTCCGGGTGTTCTCCGAGGTGGAAGCCCCAGTTGATCGCCAGCGGATAGACTTTGTGGTCGGTGACAAACTGGTTCAGCAGGAGGCCAAGTTGGCGCACGTTCGAGGCGCATTGTGTGCGGTGCGCGTGGGTCCGAGCTTGGGTAACCGCTGTCAGGATCAATGCAGATAGAAGCCCCACCACACAGATCACGACCAGCATCTCCATGAGGGTCCACGCCGCTCGTGGACAGGGACGGTGAAGCGGCAGTTTTGGCATGATGAAACAACTCCGGGTTCTGGGAATAGTTCCGGCCACTCTGAAGCTTTTGGTCGAATTGGTGGGCCTGGTTCGCTGAGCTGTCCCGTAGCGCCGACTGGCAGTCGGCTGTGTCGCGGACTGGCAATCCGCAGACGCTGCGGGTTTTCGGACGGTCTGCCGAATGCCATCCGGCGACACGGCAGGTTGCCAACCTGCGCTACGGACGCGGGGCAAGCATCTCCCTTGGCTGAGTCCAGTTTCTGGTTCGGCATGGAACGCCTTTTCGCTTCGGTTGCCCTTTCTTCTCCTCATAGCCTCGCTGTGTGAGCGATGCCGATTCAGCCAATCTGGTTTGCCGCCCGCTGGGTGATGCGGCGTTGCTGGTGTCCCTCGGACCCAGCGCCGATGACGCCACGGCGCGGCGGGTGGCTTCGCTCGCAGCCGCGCTGGAGTTGGATCGGCCGGCCTATGTGACCGATCTGGTGCCGGCCTTCACCACGGTCGCCGTCTTCTACGATCCCCACGCCGTTCCCACCAGCCGCAGCTACCCGTCGCCCCAAGCCGTGGTGGAACAATGGCTCCGCCGGATCGCGGCCCGAGCGGAATCCAACCACGCATCGTCCGGCCGTGAAGTCATCGTGCCGGTCTGCTACGGCGGAGAGTTCGGTCCCGACCTGGAAGCCGTGGCGGCTCACACGGGCTTGAGCGGCGACGAGGTGGTGCGTCGCCATT
>CAMLMI010000207.1 GCA_946480965.1 uncultured Verrucomicrobiales bacterium
GCCGCGACGCCTTCCAGCTCGCCGCCGCGCAGGCTTCCGCCGAGATCGTGGCCCGCCTCCGCACCTTGGCCAACGGCCCGTTGGCCCCAGCGGAACAGTCCCTGGTGTGGAAAACGTTGCTCGGCCAAGACGCCGCCTTCGCCGACGTGCTGGTGAAAAGGCTGCAAGCCAACAGTCCCGAAGCGGGCGCGATCGCCGCTGTGTTGGCCGAAGTTGATCAGCCTACCGCTCGCACCGCCGTGTTGGGAGCCTTGGCTGTGGCACCCGGTCGTTTGCAGGCCACGCTGGCGATGGCCTTGGCCGGATCGAAGGGCGGGGCCGAAGCGCTGCTCCAATCCGCCGAGGCTGGGAAGGTTCCGACACAGCTCGTGGCAGACGCCCGCGTGGCCGAACGGCTCCGGGCCACGCTCGGCGAAGTCGGCGAAACGCGTCGGCTCACGGTGACGAAAGATCTGCCGCCGCTGGACGCGGAGAAGCAGAAGCTCGTCGAAGCTCGCCGTGCGGGTCTCGACCCCGCCAAAGCCGATCTCGCCAAAGGCCGTCAGCTCTTCCAGCAGAACTGCGCCGCCTGCCATCGTGTCGGCGGCGAAGGCGGGTTGATCGGGCCGCAGCTCGACGGCATCGGCAATCGCGGTGCCGAGCGGCTCTGCGAGGACATCCTCGATCCCAACCGCAACGTGGACCATGCCTTCCGCCAGACGTTGCTCACGCTGGTCGACGATGATGTGGTCAGCGGCCTTTTCCGCCGTGAAGAAGGTGAGACGCTCGTTTTGGCGGACGCTTCCGGCCAGGAGGTGAAGGTGCAGAAGGCCCAGGTGAAGTCGCGGATCGATTCCGCCGCCTCCCTCATGCCCGACATCTTCGCCGACGCGCTCCCGCCCGAGGCGTTCAACGACCTGATGGCGTGGTTGCTCTCCCAGCGTGCGCCGTAGGAGCGCGGAGCATCGCTCCGCCGCACACCGGACAGACGCTCTTCTTTTCCACCCCAGTGGCTCCTCGCGGCTCCCTTTCGTTTCTCGATGGAGTGCGTTCGTGCGGAGCGATGCTCCGCGCTCCTGTTCCTTCGATGTTGGGCGTTGAACGTTCAGCGTTCGGCGTCCTTGGAGACGACCTTCGCTCGACGGGCAGACGAGCCGGCGCCAGCGCGCAGGATTGCCCGCCACATGAGCAATTGGCTTCCGAGATATGCCGCGACCAACGGAAGGATCATCAGAAAAAGTGTCTCGAAGGTTCGCTTTAGCATGCTTTGGTCCGTCCGATACCACAGCGCCATAATGCCGAAATAGTGGACAAGGAGCAGAGCTGCAGTGGCGATCCGGCAAAAAGGGTGGTCGCGGAAGACCAAGAGCGTTCCGATGGCTATCCACGAAGCAAACCCCAGCAGGATCGTCTCATTCTCAAGAGGCCAAGGAGCCAAGATGGCTTCGGCGAAGAAGACGGACCCATGTCCCGCGCCTCCCATTGCTATGCCAAGAGCGAAGAGGAAGGCGAAGAAGGCTCCCACCCCAATGACAAAGCCGACCGCTTTGAGTGCTTTCATTTTATCGATCATCGTCTGGAAAGTTTCCCTGTTTGCTTGGAGAGCTACCCGGAACCATTGGACCAAGCGAGCCAGCAATTCGCACGCCAGTCCGAGGCGAATTCGACGTTGGGCGTTGAACGTTCAGCGTTCGATGTTTCCCGCTTCCCAGTGCGTGACGTTTCCCAACCACCCCGGTCCAACCTGTGACCCCGTCCTTGGACCGAGGCCGTTCCCGGGAAAAGGGTTGGTTACGCTTCGCACCGGAGCTACAAGGCCCGCAGCGTCCCAGTTGTGAAACCGTCCGAGCCATTGTCGACCCGAGGATCATCGCCCCAGCCATGAGCCGCTTCGTCCATTTGGAGTTCGACGGCGAGTCGTCCGACCACCGCCCGCCCGCGCGGCCGAAGGTTTCGGACAACCGCTGCCTCGCCGAGGCGAAGACGGCCTTCGAAGCGGCGGATTTCGAGCAGGCGCTTCGGCTTTATGGACGCGCGCTGGAGTTCGACGCCACCAGCGCCGCCGCGTGGACCGGACAGATCCGCTCGTTGATCGAGCTGGAGCAATTCACCGAGGCCAAGCGCTGGGCCGAACAGGCGTTGGAACGGTTTCCCAAAGACCCCGAGCTGTTGTCCGCTCAAGCTGTGGTGCTGGCGCGGTTGGGTGATTTCGAGGCGGCCATGACCTTTTCCGACGCCGCCTTCGCCGAGCGCGGCGAGTCGCCCTACCTCTGGCTGGCCCGCGCGGATGTCTTCCTTTCCCGTCGCGAAGCGATGGCCGAGGTCTGCCTGCATCGCGCCATCACCGGCTGCGAACGCGATTGGGCCGTGGCCTGGCTGGCGGCGCGCATCCAGATGTTCTACCGGCAATACGCTCAGGCGCTGAAGTGCGCGCAGATCGCGGTGGATTGGAACCCGGCGAACGCCGTGGTCTGGGCCACCGTCGCCACCTGCCAAACCCGGCTCGGACTGGTGCGCTTGGCGGAAAATTCCGTATCCCGCGCGCTTGAGCTCGACCCGCAGTGCGATGCCGCCAAACGCTTGCGGCGCGAGTTGAAAAACGCAGGACTGGCCCAACGCGCCGCCGGTTGGCTGCGACAGCTTTTCCATCGATGACCCGCACCCTGCTCGACCGTTACCTCGAAGCCGCCCGCGATCTCGGCGCGTCCGATCTGCATCTCGTGGCCGGCGTGCCGCCCACCTACCGCGTGACCGGCGAGATCATCGTGGCCGACGCCGACAGCCTGCGCGAGGAGCAGCTCGACGTGTTGGCGCGCGGGTTGTTGACCGAGGAGCAGCTGGCGAAGTTCGAGCGCGACTGGGAGCTGTGCATCTCGCGCCGACACCCGGACGTCGGCCGCATCCGCATCACGCTCTACCGCCGCAACGGCCATCCCGAGATGAGCATCCGCTTCTGCGGCGAACGCATCCCGGCGCGCGAAGAGCTGGGTTTGCCCGCGAAGATCGACGACATCGCCCGTCGGCCCAACGGCCTGTTCCTCATCACTGGCCCCACGGGCGCGGGCAAGACCACGACGCTCAACTACCTGATCGACCTCATCAACCGGGAGCGCCGTTGCAAGATCATCACCATCGAGGACCCGATCGAGTTCGTGCACGGGAACAACCGCGCCATCGTCGTCCAGCAGGAGGTGTTGACCGACGTGCATTCCTTCAACCGCGCGTTGATCCACGTGCTGCGGCAGGACCCCGACGTGATCGTCGTCGGCGAGATGCGCGACCATGAAGCCATCGCCACCGCGTTGACCGCCGCCGAGACCGGCCACCTCGTGCTGGCCACGATGCATTCGCCCAACGTGTTCCTCGCGCTGGAGCGGATGATCGGGATCTTCGAAGGCGGGGCGCAGCGGCAGATCATCCTCCAGCTGGCGAACAACCTGCAGGGCATTCTTTCCCAGGAACTGCTTCCCTCCGCCGACCGCACCCGGCGAGTGCTCGCCTACGAGCTGCTCGTGGCCACGCCGGCGGTGAGGAACCTGATCCGGGAAAACCAGCTCCACCACCTCGACAACGTCATCCAGACCAGCCGCCGCGACGGCATGGTCCTGCTCGACGACTGCCTGCGCGACCTCTACGGCAAGTGCCTCATCAGCTACGACACCGCCCTGGCCCGCGCCCGCCAACCCGACCGAGTGAGCCGCAAGCCCGAGTAATCCGACCCGGCTCGAACGTCTGGAGCCGGGTCGGATTCTTCACTTCGGCGGGGGATCAGGCTTTGACCTGTTTGACCTTGGTCCATTCCTTGGTCTTGGCGGAGGCCAGCACAGCGTCCACCACATAGTCGGTGGCGAGGCCGTCCTTGAAGTCGGGCCGCGCGGCTTCGCCCTTCTCCAGCGCGGAGATGAACTCCACGACCTGGTGGATGAAGCTGTGCTCGTAGCCGAGCTGGAGGCCGGGCACCCACCACTTGCCGGTGTAGGGATGGTCGCCGTCGGAGACGTGGACGCTCTTCCAGCCGCGTTCGCGGCCCTCGTCGCTGTGGTCGAAGATCTGGAGCCGGTGCAGGTCGTGCAGATCCCACTTGAGCGACATGTGCTCGCCGTTCACCTCGAAGGTGTAGAGCGCCTTGTGGCCACGGGCGTAGCGGGTGGACTCGAATAGGCCGAGGGAGCCGTTGTTGAAGTGGCAGAGGAAGGCGCAGGCGTCGTCGATGGAGACCTTCTCGACCTTGCCGGTGAGGTTGTGTTTGCGCTCCTTGATGAAGGTCTCGGTCATGGCGGTGACGTCCTTGATGCCGCCGTTGAGCCACATGGCGGTGTCGATACAGTGGGCGAGGAGATCTCCGGTGACGCCGGAGCCGGCGGCCTTGGCGTCGAGGCGCCAGAGCGCGGCGCCGCCCTGCGGGAGGTCGGGATTGATGGTCCAGTCCTGGAGAAAGTTGGCGCGGTAGTGGAAGACCTTTCCGAGCTTGCCTTCGTCGATGAGCTGCTTGGCGAGGACGACGGCGGGGCAACGGCGGTAGTTATACCAGACCATGTTGGGCACCTTCGCCTTCTCGATGGCCTTGACCATCTTCTCGGCCTCCGTGGCGTTCAGCGCGAGGGGCTTTTCGCAGAGGATCATCTTGCCGGCCTTGGCGGCGGCGATGGCGATCTCGGCGTGGAGGTTGTTGGGGACGGCGATGTCGATGACGTCGATGTCGTCGCGGGCGATGAGCTTCTTCCAATCCGTCTCGACCGACTTGTAGCCCCATTTGTCGGCGAATTCCTGGGCCTTTCCGGCGTCGCGGGCGCAGACGGCCTGGAGCACCAGTTCGTAGCTTGAGGGGAAGAAGTGGCCGACTTGGGCGAAGGCGTTGGAGTGGGCGCGGCCCATGAAGCCGTAGCCGATGAGACCGATGCGGAGTTGTTTCTTTGCCATAAATTGATGGCCGCAAAGAGGCGCAAGATGCGCAATATATCTGCGGCTAGAGGTTGTGGGATTCGGGATTGCTGAGCGCGTATTTCTGGATCGCGAACTTCGGCGCTCCGAAGTTCATCAGGAGGCCGTGTTCCTTGCGGGAGAATCGGAGGTAGCCGAGGAGCTGCGCAGTATGCTCGTCGCCCAAGGCCCGGACGGCTTTCAGCTCCACGACAAGTTCGTCCTCCGCCAAGAGGTCCGCGAAGAACTCGCCCAACAAGGTTCCGTCCTCATCGAGGACGTTCAGGGGATGTTGTTGAACGACCCGGAGTCCTTGCTTCCTCAGCCGATGAGCCAGGGCGTTCTCGTAGATTGTTTCGAGATGCCCGTGCCGGTGATAGCGGTGGATGGCGAACCCGGTTTCCCGGACGAGGTCACAGAGCTGAAAGATGGGGTCCTTCATGAATTTTGCGCTCTTTGTGCCTTCTTGCGGCCATTCGCCGCCTGAAAAAAAGAAGTCCGCGAAAGAACACAGGGAATGCAAAGAACGGAGGCCTAATCGCGTTCAATCACCGTTCCTTGCGTTCTCCCGCGGTAAATTGGGTCACGCCTTCCAGCCGTGGTTGTCGCGGACCTGGACCATGGCGGCAAGGATGTTGTTCCAGGTGGCCTGGTCCTGCATCACGGCGTTGGGGAACATGCAGCCGTCCCAGCAGATGTGTTTGAACTTCTTCGTCACCTTGCCGGCGTCGTCGCGCATCCAATAGCCGGCGTCGCGGGCGACGTTCAGCTTGCCGTTGGGATCGGTCACCTGGCAGTGGCGGCCGGTCTTCTCGTGTTCGCCGGAGCCGAAAACGGTCGCGTCGTTCTGCGCGACGTGGAAGTCGAAGGTCCAAGGGCGGAGCGCCTTGGTCATCTTCTTCATCGCCTTGTGGAACTCCTCGGGCTGCCAGAAATACTTCTCCGGCACGATGCGGTGTTCGGGCGCGTTGTAGCCGAGGGTGTAGAGGAGCGTGTGCGCCATGTCGGCCTGGAAACCGACGACCTTCGGCATGTTCACCTCTTCCAGGAGCTGGATGACGTATTTCCAGGAGTGCATCGCGCCCCAGCAGATCTCGCCCTCGCAGGCGAGTCGTTCGCCGTGGGCCTTGGCGACCTTGCCGGCCTCGCGGAAGGTCTGGGCGATCAGCTTGGTGTTGGCTTTCGGATTCTTTTCCCACTCGGTCACGCTGGCGGAGGAGTCGATGCGGACGATGCCGTAGGGACGCACGCCGAGTTCCTTCAGCTTTTGGGCGATGCGGCAGCCTTTGCGGACCTGCTCGACGAATTTCTTCCGGTCCTCAGCGCTGCCCATCGCGGAGCCGCCCCCGGTGGGCCCCCAGATGGGTGCGACGACGGAGCCGACCACCAGGTTGCGGCGCGCGATCTTGTCGGCGAGGCGCTTCAGGTCGTCGTCGGTGGAATCGATGCTGACATGCGGGTCGAAGAGGAAGATGTCCACGCCGTCGAACTTGGTCCCGTTCACTTCGGCCTTGGCGGTGAGGTCGAGCATGGTGTCGAGCCCGATGCAGGGCTCGGCTCCGGGGCTGCCCTTGCCGACGAGGCCGGGCCACATGGCGTTGTGGAGCTTGGGGAAGTTGTTCGCGGCTTTGGTGCTCATAGATGGGTCCGGGAGACGGGCAAGAACGCTATCGGCGACGAGGGTCGGATCAATCCGAAAAGCTTTTCCCGGTCAAAAAACTGTGCGCCTCGAACTCGATCATCGGCCCGTCATCATTGATCGAATTCACACTCGTGTCGCCGGCGGTCCGCCAGTCCGCTGCTGTGGACGGCTCGAAGATTACCGGTGTTCAAGGGAAGTCTCCCCGGTGTTTCATCCGCGGGGATTTCGCTTTGCCAAACCCCGGGGCTTCCGTCCTGCTGGACCGATGTTGCTGGGAACTTTCGTTCGGTGGTTTCAGCGGAAACGCCGCTCCTGGTTGAGATTTCCGGTGGGTCTTAGGCTCGCCGCGCTTCTTCTGGCTCCGTTCGCTCTTTGCGCCGCCGGGCAGGGGCCGGTCTTCACCATCACGGAGGAGAACGACCTCTTCTACGACACCGACCGGCACTACACGCAGGGGCTGAAGTTCACCTACATGTTCGGCGAGGAGGCCGCGCCAGATTTCGCCATGCGCTGGGCCACGAATCTCCCGGCGTTCGGCTACGAGGTGCAGAGCGCGACCGTCGGGTTCAGTCTCGGGCAGTCCATCTTCACGCCGTCGGACTACTCCACGACGACCCTGCTGCCCAACGACCGTCCCTACGCCGGTTGGCTGTATGCGGGCCTGATCCTCCAGCGCTACGGCACGAACCGCTTTCTCGGCCAGTTCTTCGGCCAGCACCGCGCTCTGGAGAACCTGGAGATGTCGCTGGGCGTGGTCGGTCCCTGGGCGCTGGGCGAAGAAGCGCAGACGTGGGTGCATCGCCTTCGCGGCTTCGATCTGCCGCAGGGCTGGGACAACCAATTGGAGAACGAGCCGGCCATCCAGCTCCGCTACACCCGCATGTGGAACCACCGCACCCCGGGAGGTTGGGACCCCTTCGCCATCGATCTGATCCCTCACTGGGGCCTGAATGTCGGCACCGTGCATGTCTTCGCCAATGCCGGGGCCACCCTGCGTCTCGGCCTGAACCTGCCGCTCGATTTCGGCACCACGACCATCGACGCCCCCACGGTCGAAGCCGGGGCTGGTCGGAGCAGCCGCTGGGGCTTCTACGTCTTCGCCGGGGTCGATGGGCGGGCCGTCGCCTGGAACACCTTCCTCGATGGAAACCTCTTCCAGGACAGCCACAGCGTGGACAAGGAATACTTCGTGGCCGACCTGAAGCTCGGCGCGGTGCTGGTGCTCAAGCGCGTCGAGCTGGGCTACACCTACGTGCGGCGAACGCACGAGTTCGAGGGCCAGACGCAGGAAGACGCCTTCGGTTCGGTCAGCTTGAAGTGGAAGTTCTGAAGCCACGTGGCCAACAACCCGCCGAACTCCCCGTGAACGGCCTGTGAACAACGACGGGAACCCCTGAACAACCCGGAGAACCGCCGGTTGTCCAAAGTTGCTGGAGCCTTTCTCCACAGTGCCGGGAGACGAGAAAACCCCTTTGAACACGGGCGTTTGGCCACGTTGTTGGACTTATCAACAGAGCTTAATAAGAGGTAGATTTTTGAAAAGAAACCTATTCAACTAAGCGCCAATGAA
>CAMLMI010000208.1 GCA_946480965.1 uncultured Verrucomicrobiales bacterium
GGCGGTGAAGGCGAAAAAGCTCAGATTGCCGCGCCGGCCACGTGACGCCATCACCTCGGCCAAACGATCCTCCCAATCGATTTCCTCCTCCCCGTCCTCCGTCTTGGCGGAGGTTCCGAGCAGTGCTTTCAATTCCCGCGCCGTTTCGCCGCTTTGGCTGGAATGAGCTTCGTCCACGATTACGGCGTAACGACGCTTGGCGATCTCCGCTTCCCACTCCTTCGCCTGCCGCTTCTCCTCCTCGGTCGCCGTCTCGGCTTTCTCCGCTCCGGTTGCGTGGAGCAGCCCTTTCAGGACGAAGGGAAACTTCTGCAACGTCGTAATGACGATCTTCGTCCCGTCGATCAACGCCGCTGCCAATTGCTTTGAATCCTGGTCGATGGCCTTCACCACACCCTGCGCGTGCTCGATCTGGTAGATCGCGTCCTGGAGCTGGCGGTCCAGCACCTGCCGGTCGGTGATCACCACCACGCAGTCGAAGACCTTCCCATCCTTCTCGTCGTGCAGACTGGCCAGTCGATGGGACAGCCATGAAATGCTGTTCGTTTTGCCGCTGCCCGCCGAGTGCTGGATGAGGTAGTTGTTTCCGGGGCCTTCCTCACGGGCGAGCCCGACGAGAAGCCGCACCGCGTCGAGCTGGTGGTAACGGGGGAACACCATCGTCTCCTTAACCACGATCCGATGGCCACCGCGTCCGTCGTCCACTTTCTCCTCTTTGCGTTCGAGGAAGAGGAAGTGCCCGACAATGTCGAGGAAGCTGTCGAACCGGAGGACCTCCTCCCAGAAGTAGCCGGTGCGATAGCCGGACGGATGCTGCGGATTGCCCGCGCCGCAGATGATCTTCCCCGGTGCGCTGCCCCGGTTGAACGGCAGGAAGTGCGTCTTCTCCTTGGCCAGCCGCGTGGTCATCCGGATCTCCTCCGGATCGACCGCGAAATGGACCAAGGCTCGCTTCTTGAACTCGAAGAGCGGCGCCCGGGGATCCCGGTCCTGCCGGTATTGCTTCACCGCGTGCCGGAACGTCTGGCCAGTGCCGGGGTTCTTCAGCTCGATGGTCGCGACCGGCAGCCCGTTCAAGGCCAACACCATGTCCAGCGTGCGATGCTCGTTGGGATGGCAAGGCACCTGCCGCGTCACCGTCAGACGGTTCTTCCCGTAGAGATCCAGCGCTTCGAAGTTCGCGCCGTGGGCCGGTTTGAAATAGGCCAGCCGAAACGTCTTCCCGTAGAACTTGAACCCGTGCCGGACGACGTGGAGTGAGCCTTTGGCGTCCAGTTCCTTGACCAAGGTCGCGAGCAACAGCGGCTCCAGCCCGGTGTTGTGAAGCGCCCGCATGTCGTCCCAAAGCTTGGGCTGCGTCTCTTGGAGGAAACCGAAGATTCGGGCCGGAAACAAGGCCCGCTCCTGATCCCATTCCGCTAGGGCACCCTGCTGCCAACCGCCGCTCTTCAGCAGCATTTCCTCGGCGTAGGTCTCGAAGGCGTGCTCGTTGGTCTGGCCGGGCATGGCTTGGCGTCGGGTTACGCGACCCAGCCTTTGGCCGTGAGTTGCTGCCAAGCAAGCCGGATGTGTTCCGACTTCATGAGCCGACGCTTACGAGGATTCCAGTTCGCGACGGTCTCGATCACCTTTTCGACGCCCGAGCGAGCAGCGCTTTCATGGACTGCCGCCCAATGAACGGTGGCCAGAAGTTCCATGCCGTAGGGTGACTCGAAACCCCGGATCAGTTCCTCCACCCGATCCAGCCTGTGAAGACTCTCCCTGCTCTGCTCGGTGTGCGCGGCCAAGAATTCGTCCGCATCGCCGGCCGCACCGGGTAGCAGTTCGATCTGTGTGTCAGGCTTGTTGCGTCCGTCGGCAAAGCCCAGTGTGAAATGTCCCTCAAAGCGGTGGAGCAGATGCCGCAGATTGTCGGCATACGGACCGTAAACCTGCTTGGCGAAACGCAGCCGCAGGGGTTCGCCCGCTTCCTGGAGGAAATACAGCAGCTTGTGGATCTCCAGCAGCGTGAGCTGATAGCCGAGGGCGAAATAACGCTCCCACACTTTCAAGACGATGGCCCGACTCGCCGTCATTTCCGGCCGGATTGTCTTGTGGGTGATCTGCGACGCCTCCGGAGCACCGGCCGGCGGATAGACCTGGACCCGGACGTTCTCCAGTCGGCCGAGCACCGCCTCGATCCGGGGTCGGACCTCGTTCCAATCCAGACCGCCGTTGCCGCAACCCAGCGGTGGCACCGCAAGGCTGCCGATGCCACGGCGTCGAACCTCCTCGGCCAGCGCGACCAATCCCGCGTCAATGTCTTCGATCCGCGATTTCGACCGCCAATGGCGCTTGGTGGGAAAATTGATGATGAACTTCGGGTTGAGCATTTCGCCCCGCTCGAACACATGCATCCGTCCCGGCTCCACTTCGCCGGCTTTACAGGCGAGGCGATACGCTTCCTCCATCGCCGGAAACTTCTTGGCGAACTGCAACGCGATGCCCTTGCCCATCACGCCCTCGGTGTTGACCGTGTTCACGAGGGCCTCGACATCGGCCTCCAAGAGATTGCCTGTGGTCAGTTCCAGCATGGTTCGTCGTCTCTCAGACATTGTGATACCAGCCCGGCTGAACCGTCACGCGCGGAGTTTGGCTCCCTGCCAGCAAGGGCGCAACCCGGCTCGTCATTGATCGGTCGATCACTGCGATTTCGTTCACCAGATGCAGTGGAAACCGCCCGTGGACGAGGACCTCCGCCTGCTTGCGTCGCTTGATGTCCGGATCGTTCAAAAGCCATCTGCCGCCCCACTTCCATGTCGCCACCGCCCGCCAATCGACCCGCGCAAGATCCTCGATCCGGTCGAAGAATTCCGTGACGCGCTCCACGGCGTATCCGTCGGTAAAACACCATCGCACCCCGGAAGCCGCAACCGTCTCGACGGACGAGACGAGATACACCACGTCGCTTTGACCGCCTTGGTAGTCCTGCACCTGCCCCTTGTGGATGGCCAGCAACATCGGGGAGCGCTGCGTGAAGTAGAGCGGCACATAGTCCGCCAGCACGCTCTCGACGCGGCGCTCCTGCCGTCGTTGCTTGATGGCCGCGTAGGCGATGCTCTGGGAGCACAACCCTCGCCGGACCGATTCCTGGTCACACACCAACCCACCTTCCCGGACGATGCCGGGTAGGTTGTCCACGTGGGTGATGTGGTAGATCGGCGTCATGCGGCGGTGCGAACATCAATCTTGCCGGTGACGGCGGCGGTGATGAGGGCGGTGCGGTATTCCTGCAACCGCTCGACCGCCTCCTCCACCTTCCCCACCAGCGCGTCCAGCTTCGCCGTCTCCCCGTCCAGATACGCGGCGATGGCGGCTTGTTCGGGGAGGGGTGGTTGAACGCAGGAGAGCGTGTTCATTCGCCCGAGCGAAAGGGCTGGCTGGGCTGTGATATTCGCGAGGAGATCAATGGCACCGCACCACTTCAAGTGAAGTAGTTGGTAATGGAAGTAAGCTGCGCTGCACGATTCGTGGTTAACCGTGAGTTTCAGCGAGTTGCCGGAAACCACAGCGGGCTTGGTGAGCGGTGGCAGAATGTGATTCAGGCCAAAGTATGCTCCAATCTTTGCGATGATGATGTCCCCCGGAGTTGTGGAGCTACGCCTGATGGTCAGGAAATGCTCCATCTCAATCGTTTTCAGGTTCTCCTCGTTTAGTTCGCCGCGAGTCGCAAACCCACTTTCAATTACGAACACGTCCCCGTCCGACACAAAATGCTCTGTCTTGAGGTTGCTTCCGAATGGCCCGTCAACAAATGCGTTTGGTATCGAAGCCTTGATATGCTTCAGCTTCGACACTTTCCAGTGCTCAGGCACATCGTCGAGCCAGGCGACGCCGGAGGGTTTGAGGGGCGGGTTGGCGGGGAGGCCGGCGGCGCGGGCGGCGGCGGGCGGCAGGCCGCGGGTGACGGTGCGGGAGATGAGCGCGGTGCGCTTCTCCTTCAGCCGCTCGATCAACTCCCGCTTCTTCGCCACCAGCCGGTCCACCCGCCCCGTCTCCCGGTCCAGAAACGCCGCGATGGCCCGTTGCTCGGCGATTTCGGGCAGCGGAATGGGAATACCGCCGACTTCCGACGCGTTGCAGGCGGGGTAGCTGACACCCGTTGAGCGAGCGACAACCGATTCAATAAACGAGGACTCGCGCAGCGCGTAGGCGAGGAAAGCTGGTTCAACCTTGCGTGGACGAACGACCGCAAAGCCTGTTGAGACAATGAGGTTCTCCGGCGGATTCTTGATTGGCGCGATAGCGCGAAGGTATGTCCGCACCGTGGAGACGATGGTGTCCCCGTGTCGAACTTTGCGCCGCGCTCGCGAAGGCGCGTTCTCAAAGACAAGCTCTTCGGTCGCTGTGATCCCGTCGACGGCGTTCACGCCTCCAATGTCCACATACTTGAACTCGAAGTCCGGCAGAGTTGTTTCGGGAAGCGCGTCATCGTTGATGCTCGCGGAGTATTTGAGCCGCTTTGCCTCCCAATGCTCCGGCACGTCGCCGAGCCATTCGACGCCGCTGGGTTTGGTGCGCGGGTAGGCCGGGAGTTTCATGGTGTTGGCTCCGGCGGCACGGCGGCGCGGTATTGCTGTTGGGGGTGGTTGGGCTGGTCGGGGAGGGTCAACTCCAGCCGGCCGGATCTGAGCATGGGGGTCAGGAGGCGGTCCTGAACGTATTTGCGCTCGCGACGAAGCAGGCGGGCCAAGTCCTCGGCACCGATGGACTGCCAATGGCACAATCGCCAGACTAGGTCTTCCAGTTCTGGCTGGGGAACCCGTTGCTTGAGCGTCTGGAGGTCGTTTCGCAGGCCTTCCGGCAGCCCGGGAGGAAAGTCTTGGGGGGGAGGTGGGTTCCCAGATTCGGGCGCGAGCTTCCCAGATTGACCGGCGAGGTTCCCAGATAAGGCCCCGGGGTTGCCAGATTGGCCGGGAAGGTTGCCAGATTGTGGTTCGGACCCGGGGCGCAGCGTGGGGGCTCCTTTTCGACCGAGCCAAGGCCCCAAGAGCTTCTCAGTCGGCACGTAGTAGGTCTGGGCACCCTTGCCCTTTTGTTTAAGCAGTGCGTTTTGCCGCAGCCGCCGCAATTGCTGGCTGGCCGCGAGAACATCCAAGTGGGTGATCGCCCGGAATGCAGCATTGGAGATGGCACCTGCCTCGCGCACAAAGACAAGCGCCCGGGCCTGTTCATCCGTAAGGTCAGCTTCCTGAAAGCTCCGCAGCCATTCCCAATCGTCCGGGGAGAGGAAATGGTGGAAGAGAAGGGTCACGACGAACTGATTGCGCTCACGGTCGGATTCAAAGGTGGGATGGGTGAGGCCGACCTCATCCATCAGCTGCCGCATGACCCGGATGCCGCTGCCCTTTGTTTCGGCAAGGTTGGTGTCGTGCAGGACGGCGGCGATGACGGGATTACGGGTTTCGGAACCCGGCTCGCCCAGCCGCTCCTCGGAAACGAGCGAGTGGCCGGGATTGCGAATCTCCAGTCGATTGGCGTAGCGGATGATCTGGACGGCGCCTTGCACCCGGTAGCTGCGATGCATCACGGCATTGACCACGGCCTCGCGGATGACGCGGTCCGGCACCAGCGGGATGTCCTTTCGATGAAGCTGACCCGGGGGCACCGAGAACGCTTTTGGGAGATCATCCAGGATGGCGGCACGGGTGCGCCGGATGAGTGTGATGAGCGGGGCCCTGATTTCCACCGTATCGAAGCGATTGCTCGGGTCGGGCACCCATTCGCGACCGGGGACCCGGATGTAGTCCACGCGCATCATGGGAAACCAACGCCGCAAGGCCTGAGGCGTGCCAAAGAGCAGGATGCCCGCAGTGGTAGGGCGGAGTGTGCCGTTGTCGCGGGTGACGCAGCGCAGAGAGTGGAGGAGTTCTTCGTCGTTCCAGCGCAACTCCTCGGCGGCGGAATTCGCATCGGCCCGCAGCCGCCGGTATTCCGCGATTGCCGCGAAGTCCAAGGCGGAGAGATCGGCATCGCGCACCACGGCGCTGTCAAACGATTCGCCCCGACGCTCCTGATAGAAGACAGCAAGATCGTCGTCGGTGCATCGGACATCGGATGAACCGATGCGGCGAAAGGCCCCTCCGGGGAGCGGACGGTTCTGAAAATAGATGGGTTTCTCAGCGGCCTCGGCCTCCGGAACGAAAGCCGCAAGAAGGGTCTCTCCGTTGACCTGTCCGGAGGTGACCTGGATGCGCACCGGGCGGTTGAAGGCGGCGGCGCATTGGCTCACAAGATCGCGGTTGACCTTGTCCGGATCGTCCAATCCGGACGCCAGATACTGCCTAAATAGGGAGCCTTCATCGAGGGTAGCGCCGAGGACGAGCCACCCGCCTCCCAAACCTGGCTCATTGGCAAACGCACAAACAGTTTCCAAAGCCGACTTGCCGACCTCACTCGCGGCTTTTGCCTCAATCTGCGAATGCTCGTCGAGCTGGTTGAGCTGTTCCAACAATTCACGCGGGCTCATGTGGCCACCTCCTTGAGCAGGCCAAGAATCTCGCTTTCGAGCCGTTTGATGTCGGCCTCGATGGTTGCCAGCGGGCGCGGCGGTTCGTAGCGGTAGAAATGGCGGTTGAGCGGGATCTCGTAGCCGATCTTGGTCTTGGAGTGGTCGATCCACGCGTCGGGCACGTGGGGTTTCACCTCGCGCTTGAAGTAGGCGTCGATGCTTTCCTTGAGAGGCACGGTCTCGGTGTCGCGCAGCTCGGCGTCGGGCTCGGGCTGGCCGTCGCGGTCGCGGCAGATTTCGGCGGTGTCGTCGCGTTCGCCGAGGGCGGCGAGGATGGCTTTGAGCTCCGGGGCGCTCAGGCGAGGATTTTTGACCGCAGATGACGCAGATTTACGCAGATGGGAGAGGAAGGCTTCGCGGTCCTTGTAGAGTTTGCTGCCCAACGTGCGGAGGAAGGCGCGGATTTCTTCCTGCCGCTCTTTGCCCGCTGCGATTTCCTTTTCGCGGACGGCGGGGTCTTTCTTGGCGCTGGTGGCGAGATTCTTGAAGCCGCTTTCGTCGTCGAGCCGGGCGATGCGTTCGGCGCTGGCCTGGAAATTCAGCTTCAGCGGGCGTTCGACGGTGATCTTGTGGTAGCCGAAGTCTTCGTTGTCGAAGACCTTGGAAACCACGCGTTGGCGCTGGACGGGCTGATGGGTGATGGCGTCCTCCTCGGTGAAGGTGCGGGTTTCGCCGTCCCGGAATGCGCCGTGGATCTTGGTCAGGTCGCCGATATGGTCGGGGTCCTTGGCCTTGTCCTCGGGATCGCTGATGCGGCGGCGTTTGTTGCCGAGGCTTTTCTCCATCTGGACCCAGAACTGGCGGGCATCGATGAGCTGGACCTTGTTCTTGCGGCGCTTCTCTTTCCGGTTGGTGAGCACCCAGAGGTAGGTGGAGATGCCGGTGTTGTAGAAGAGCTGTTCGGGGAGGGCCACGATGGTTTCCAGCCAGTCGTTTTCGATGATCCAGTGACGGATCTCGCTCTCGCCGCCTCCGGCGTCTCCGGTGAAGAGGGGCGAGCCGTTGAAGATGATGGCCAAGCGGCTGCCGCCGTCGGCCGGAGCGCGCATCTTGGCCAGCATGTGCTGGAGGAAGAGGAGCGCGCCGTCGTTGACGCGGGGCGTGCCGGCGCCGAAACGGCCGTCGAAACCAAGGGTGCTCTTCTCGTTCTCGACGAATTTCTGCTGCTGCTTCCACTCCACGCCGAAGGGCGGATTGGCGAGCATGTAGTCGAAGGTCCACTTCTTGCCGTCGGCCGCGCGGTCGAAGCCATCCTTGGTGAAGGTGTCGCCAAGGATAATGGCGTCTGCGTCCTCGCCCTTGATGAGCATGTCGGACTTGCAAACGGCCCACGCCTCGTCGTTCCAGTCCTGGCCGAAGAGTTTGGGCTGGGCGTCGCGGTTGAGATCGCGGATGTATTTTTCGGCGACGGACAACATGCCGCCCGTGCCGCAGGCGGGGTCGTAGATGGTCTTCACG
>CAMLMI010000209.1 GCA_946480965.1 uncultured Verrucomicrobiales bacterium
GCTCATGCAGAACCGCCGCCTCGTCCGCGACCACGAGACCACCGAGTCCAGCGCCGAGGTTTTCGTCCACATCGCCATGCTCCGCCTCATGCTCAACCGACTCGACTGACTCCCTCCTCATGCAATGCCTTTTTCAGACGGCCTAAGCCCCGATTGGTCGGCCGGGAGATGCGACGCAGGGTGATCGTGTGCTCGTCTTCGACGGAAACCTCGAATTCACAACCGGCGGATAGGCGAAGCTCTTTCCGCACGGTTGTCGGCAGGACGACCTGGCATTTCTGGGAGAGCACGGAGGGCATGGCGGGAATACTTCCACTCGATGTGCCCGAGCCAACCAGCAGGAAGCTTCGGCTTGGCGACGGCTCCGAATCGCGCATGGACTCGCCGACGGGCAGGGCTTACCAACCTCGGCCGTGAAAGCTGTCATTCTCGCCGCCGGCAAGGGCACCCGCATGGGCGGGCTCACCGCCGACATCCCCAAACCCATGCTCCCGGTGCAGGGGCGGCCCATCCTGGAGCACATCCTGACCGGCTTGCGGGACGCCGCCGGCATCCGCGAATTCTTCATCGTGACCGGGCACCGGGCCGAGGTGGTGGAGGGGCATTTCGGCGACGGTTCCCGGCTCGGCGTGTCCGTGCGCTACGGGCGGCAGACCGTCCAGGACGGCACGGGCAAGGCCCCGGAGCTGGCCAGGGAATTCGTGGGCGACGACGCGTTCCTCCTGACCTACGGCGACATCCTGGTGAAGCCGGAAACCTATGCCCGCATGGTGGCGCGGTTCGCCGAAGCGGCTTTCGACGGGGTGGTGACGGTCACGGGCAGCGAGGACGTGACGAAGGGCGGGCTTTTCTTTTTCGACGACCGGTTCTGTCTGGAACACCTGGTGGAGAAACCGACTCCGGCGCAAGTGGAGCAGCTGAGGCTGGAGGGGCGGCTGCAACCGGGCACGACGGCCTGGTATAACGCGGGCATCTACGTCTTCCGCCCGACGTTGTTCGGGTTCACGGCGCGGCTGGAGAAGTCGCCGCGCGGCGAATACGAGCTGACCGACGCGCTCACCGCCATGATCGCCGCCGGACAGAAGCTGGCCGGTCTGGAGATCGCTGGCCGTTGGGTGGATGTGCGCGATCCGGAGGTGCTGGCGCAGGTGGAGGCGGGCAAGCTGTAGGCGGCCCGAGTGCCATCCATGCTCCGTGAGCATCGTGGCGGGCGAACGCCCCAACCGGCCGAGATCCGGGTTCGACCGGGTCGCGTGGGAATAGCGCGGTGTCTTCGCCGTTGATCCCCGCCGCCCCGACAGGACAACTTGCCCGCATGAAATGGCTTTGTTCCGCCGCCGTCCTCGGCGCGTTGGTTCTCTCCGCGTGCAGCGAGCAGCAGGCTGCTGCGCCCGCCGCCTCGCCGGCCCCGATGTCGATCGACGACATCTTGCCGAAGAAGGCACAGTCGAACCTGCCGACCACGAAGCTCTACCTCGGCACCGCCGAGCTGACCGCCGAGCTCTGCCTCGACGACGTCTCGCGCATGACCGGCATGATGTATCGGACCAACTTTCCGCCGACGGAGGGCATGTTGTTCGCCTTTCCCCGGCCTTCGCAGCTCAGCTTCTGGATGAAGAACGTGCCGATCAGCCTATCTGCGGCCTACATCAATCCGGAAGGCGTGATCGAGGACATCGTGGAACTGAAGCCGTTCGACACGAACAGCGTGTTCTCCTCGGGCAACCGCGCGCAGTTCGTGCTGGAGGTGACCAACGGCTGGTTCAAGGCCTTCGGGGTGAACACCGGCGCCGTGGTCCGCACGGAACGCGGCGAACTGCGCGAATTGCTCCGTCAGGTCCGTTGATGCCGCGCCCATGAAGATCGCCCTCGCGCAGCTCAACACCACCGTCGGCGACCTCGCCGGCAACGAAGCGAAGATCCTCGCCGCCTACGCCCGCGCCATTGCCGCCGGAGCCGACCTGCTGCTCACGCCCGAACTGGCGATCACCGGCTACCCGCCGCGCGACTTGCTGACGAAGCCCCACTTCGTCGCGCAGAATCTGGCGGCGCTGGAACGGCTCGCCGCGCAGACCGGCAACGTCGGCCTGGTGGTCGGCTACGTGGGCGACCACCGCGCCGAGCCGGGCCGCGACCTGACCAACTCCGTCGCCCTGCTGCGCCACGGTCGGATCGTCGCCACGCGGAGCAAGACGCTGCTGCCCACCTACGACGTCTTCGACGAGGACCGCTACTTCGAGCCCGCCACGGAGAACGCCCCGGTGGTGTTCGACGGCCAGCCGCTCGGGCTGACCATTTGCGAGGACGTGTGGAACGACGAGGACTTCTGGCCCGAGCGGCTCTATCGCCGGAACCCGCCGATGGACCTCGTCCAAGCCGGAGCCGCGATCCTGCTGAACGCCTCCGCCTCGCCCTGGCATCTCGGCAAGGAGCGCACGCGCTTCGAGATGCTCCGCAGCTTGGCGATCAAGGCAGGGCGGCCCGTGGTCTACTGCAACCTGGTCGGAGGAAACGACGAGCTGGTCTTTGACGGCGCCAGCCTGGTCTTCGACGGCCAAGGCGCGCTGTTGGCCCAAGGAAAGGCGTTCGAGGAAGACTTCCTGTTGGTCGATCTTCCGACCAACAGCGCCCCGGCATCCGGCATCCAGCATCCGGCATCGATGCCCGAGGAAGAACTTCTCCACCGCGCGCTCGTCCTCGGCCTCCGCGACTATCTGCACAAGTGCGGCTTCAAGTCCACCGTGCTCGGCCTGAGCGGCGGGATCGATTCCGCGCTCGTCGCCTGCCTCGCCGCCGCCGCATTGGGACCGGAGAACGTCCACGGCTTGGCGCTGCCTTCGCAGTTCAGCTCCCAGCACAGCCTCGACGACGCCCGGACCTTGGCCGCCAATCTCGGCATCCGCTACGATGTCGTGCCCATCCAACCTCCGTTCCTGGCGGTCAAAGAGCAGTTGCGCGGCGTCTTTGCCGGCAAGGGTGAAGATACCACCGAGGAGAACATCCAAGCGCGCCTGCGCGGCGTGATCCTGATGGCGATGTCGAACAAGTTCGGCTCCCTTCTCCTGACCACCGGCAACAAGTCGGAGCTGGCCGTGGGCTATTGCACGCTCTACGGCGACATGTGTGGCGGGCTCGCGGTGATCAACGACGTGCCCAAGACGATGGTCTATCGCCTGTCCCGCTGGATCAACCGGGAGCGCGAGATCATCCCCGAATCCTCCATCACCAAACCGCCCAGCGCCGAGCTGCGGCCCGACCAGAAGGACCAGGATTCCCTGCCGCCCTACGAGGTGCTCGACGCCATCCTCGACGCCTACGTGGTCCAGCACCGTTCCCTCGGAGAGATCCTGGGGATGGGCTTCGCGGAGGCCGACGTCCGTCGTGTCATCCGCCTGATCGACCTGAGCGAATACAAGCGCCGCCAATCCGCCCCCGGCCTGAAGGTGACCAGCAAAGCCTTCGGCGTCGGCCGCCGCATGCCCATTGCCCAGCGCTTCCGGGAAGTCTGATCAAGGCTGCGGCGCGACGACGCGGAAGAAGAGGTTCGTGCCGCCCATCGTATTGAGCCAGGTGATCGGACGGTTGTAGTTCGTCACCACCGCCTGTCGGTTCCAAGTGGCCAGATCGCCGGAGGACTGGAGTTCCAACAGCGCTCCATATTCCGCCGAGAGCAGCAATCGCAGCGCTGTGCCGGGCCCCGAAGGCTGGTAGAGCGGGATGTCCAACGGCACTTTGCCCTCGACTGGTCCGGTCACGGTGTTGGTCAAGCTGCTCCAGTGGATGGTCGTCCCGTCAAAGCCGGCCCATTGCAGATACTCCACGGTATCGCCGACCACCAGCGGCCCCAGTTCGGAGATCCCGATCTGGACCTGACCTTGAATGACTCCGGGACCGGGAACTTCTTCGGCGGGCACACTCGGCGGAGAGTTCAAACCTCCGAGATTGGTCCAACCCCAAGTGCCGGTCGTGGTGTAGAGACCCGGGAAGCTGGAAGCGGAGAAGAGGAAATCTGGCCGATCAATCACGCGCTCCAGAGCCTGCTGAAGGGAGTTCCCATTGGTCACGTAGCGATCCGTGAAAGGGATCGTCATCGGCAAAAACGCCCCGGTCGTGGCATTGGCGTCGTGGGCGACAAACTGGATTTCGTTCACTCCCGGTCTCAGCGCCAGGTTGACGAAGGCGGCCCCTCCCGCGCCTCGCACCTCGGGCGGCAAGACCTCGAAGTTGAGGTTTTGCGGGTGGTAGAGATGCCGCAGTCCGCCCACGTCATCGACCGTGAGGCCAAGAAAGACGCGTCCCATCGACTGGCCCCACATCGCCTGGTTTCCGGCCGCAACCGTGCTGAAGTAGAGCGGGGCAATCGCTGGCCCATAAAAGTCTTCAATATGCGAGTAGATGGTTCCGTTGACCGAATCGGCAGGATTTCTCGAAATGGGGTCGTAGCTCCGCAGATGCCAGATCCGGTTGGTCACCCCCTCCAAAACATACGTCTGTCGAATCACCCAAACAGATTGCTCCGGAGACGCGAGGCCAAGCTGCTTGAGGATCAGGCTTAAAGTGAGACTCTTCAAATCCTGAAGTCCCAGTGTAGCCGCCTGAGTGTTTGTCTCCCTCGCCTGAAATGGATAGCTGTTGGTCAGCACTTCGTCGGTGATCGAGTCCATCGGCGGCAAGGCGTTGAGCAGCGCGAAGGCCGCCTCGACCGCCTGGACGCCGTTGGTTCCGAAGCGTTCCCGGAACGAGGCGTCGAACCCGTAGGTCAACACTGGCACATTCCAGCGATACTCATGGTCACGCGCCATCGGTCCCCCGGCATCCCGATACCCGTTTTCGGGCGTCATCCAGCTGGTCTTGGGACCGAGCAGTGAAAAGGCCTGGGCGGGCTGCATGGAAAGCAGCAGCGGCACGGCAGCCAGAGTTTGGAGGGAGAAACGACGAAGCAGACCAGCAGAACGATACAACAGGTTCGACATGGGATTCCTTGGGTTCGCGGCGGATAAAAGCATTCCCAATGCTTCTAACAAGCATTCTTTGTCCTGCTGGTGTGTTTTCTGATCTTCGGCTCCTGCTGCTCTCTTTAGAGCCTATCCGAGTAACCCGGCTTTTCAGCAAGGAGTAGGAGCGCGGGTTTTTGGTACCCCGCCAAACCGCCGTCCCGTGTCCTTGGTCGCAGTATGTCTTGTAGGCCCGGTCCCCTGACCGGGCGCGGCCACAAAAGAGCAACCGGCGAGGTTTTCCGGATGGGCTCTTAGCGGCTTGGTAGCACTACCCACCCCGGATCACTGCCTCGTCCGATAAAAGCGCCGGATGGCGTTCGTGGCCGCGCCACCCGTCACGTCGAGGCGATTGGTCCCGACGCGGACGGTGCGTGCGACGGACCAGTCCAAGAGATTCGTCGAGGTCTGCAATTCATAGGTTCCGGGCGCACCGGAGAGGTGGACCGATGCCAGGCCGTTGGACGTGATCGTGAGTTGCAGCACGATCGGAGGCATCGCCTGGTTGAGGGACCGGATGTAGTTCACCTCGTTGGTCCAATAGGTCGGCAAGGTGTCCCAGGGATTCGCGCCGGTGTCGCCCGTGACATAGATCCAACCCACGTTGCGCCCGGCGGCGAGGTTGACGTAGTTGGTCATCGTCGCCGCGCTGGGCACGTTGTAGGGGAGCTGGCAGAACCGCCTCGCCAAATGGTTCGTCGCCCAGGCGTCCGCAGCATGGGTGGCGTAGTTGGTGCCCGTTTCGAGCGTGACCAGCACATCCGCGCAGGGCCGCGTGGCATACGCCTCCAGCGTGTTGAATCCGGGATTGCCGACCACGAGAAGGTTCGTCCCCTTGGTCCGGATGTATTGGTAGAGCGCGGTGTAGTAGGCGAGATGGCTCGGGACCGAATCGTTAGTCAGCTCGTCGAGGAAGATTCCGTCCACTGCGTAGAAGCTGAAGTAGCGGTCGATGTCCGCCTTCACCGCGTTGGTGCTGCGTGCGGTGTAGCTCGTGGAGACGTAACCGATCACCTTGCCCCCGCTGGCGCGAAGGCCGTTCACGGCCGCCACGTAGTCGGGGTTCCTTGCCGTGCCCGGGCCGCTGTTCGGATTCATGATCGCCACCAAGGGCACCCGCCCCGCCGCCCAGTTCATACTGCTCCACAGGTTGCCTGGATAGAAATACGCCGGGACGACGATGCCCATCGGCGCGCTCCAAGCTCGCAGCGAAAACCACAGGCAAAGCGCGATGGCCAGTTTGATCATCCCGAGAAGAGTTGGCTCGTCGCACGCGCGTAGGAACCGGCACGCAGGACTCTACTCCCAGTCTTCGGCCGCCTGGAGACGCAGCTCCAGCTCGCGGCGGATCGGCGCGACGCGGGACATCGCGTTGTTCTCGGTCTGGCCGGAGAAGGTCGCCATCTCGATGCGCGCGGCGGCGATGATCTCGCCGTTGTGGTCGCGGATCGGGAGGATCAATTCCACGCGGTCCTTGCCCTTGGCGTAATAGACGTTGCCGGTGCGCAACGTGTCGGTCTCGGACTGGCCTCCGGGGCGACCGACTTGGGCGGGATCGTGGCTCGCGACGAGCGTGACCGCGTTCGTGTCGCCTTTCCTGAAGCGGAAGAGCTGCACGCCGAGGACGGACTTGTTCCGCTCCACCAGATCGCGCGCCGCCACGGCCGCGACGGATTCGCGCGGCGTGTAGGTGATCACGGTGTCCACGAAGTGCGAGACGGAGTCGGACTTGGTCCAGAAGCCGACCTTGCCGAAGGCGAAGGAATTGTCCGTCAGCTCGGGGAAGATGGCTTGGCCGTTGAGTTTGGCCCGGATGCGGTTGCCTTCGCAGGTCAGTTCCAGCTCGTGCCACACGCCGGAAGGGACGGGCACTTCGGGCCCGATGGGCGGGGTGCGCTGGCCATCCACGAACTTGTAGAAGCGGAGGTTGTTCCCCAGGCCGCTGGCGCGGATGACGTAGTAGTTGCGCGGGTCCTGGTAGCGGAAGGCGATGCCGGCCATCCGCTCGGTCACGCCGGCCACGAGCTTGAAGCGGGTCTTGAGCGTGAAGTCGCCGAAGGTCTCGCCGTCGTAGATCAGCGCAGGGAAATGTTCGTCGGCCAGGTCGCGCGCGGTCTGGGCCAGCACCGGACGACGCGGGGTCTCAGCCTCGGGGTTGAAGGACTTCTGCCCGCTCGGCACGTCGTCCAGAACGATCTTCCAAGCACCGGGCAAACCTTCGCCGGAAACGACGCTCACGTAGCCGGTCGGTGCCTGGTCGAGAGCGAAGCTGGTCCAATCCAGATGCAACGTCGCGGCGGCGGCGGAAACAGTCCCCGCGACCAGCGCGGCGATGAAACGAGACAACATGGGCGGACGCTACCGAGGGCGCGAGAAGCTGTCCAATGCGGCGGGAGAAGCGACGGATGCCGGATACCGGATGCCTGACGGACCACCAACACCCAACTACTTCCCCTCCCCAAACGGCGTCTTCATCAACCCCGCCAAACTCTGCTGCTCCTCCCGCCGGAATTCGTCGAGACCGAGCCGGATCGTTTCCGGGGCCGGGTTGATCCGGTAGGAACCGAAGATTCGATCCCAGACGGAGAGGAGCGAGGCGTAGTTCGAGTCCGTCTCCGGCTGCCATGCGGAGTGGTGGACCTTGTGCATCACCGGCGTGACGACGAGCAGGCGCAACCAGCGATCCAAGCGTGGACCCACGTGGATGTTCGCGTGGTGAAACTGCACCACGGAGAACATCAGCACCTCATAGAGCGCGATCTCCCAAAACCGCGCTCCGATCAGCGCGATCACTGGAATCCGCAGCACGCCGGACAGCAACATTTCCCCGAGGTGAAAGCGATTGGCCGTGGTGACGTCCATGTGCGGGTCCGAGTGATGCACGCGGTGGAAGCGCCAGAGGAAGCGTGAGGTGTGGTTCAGCCGATGCCACCAATACGTCCAGACATCCAAGAGGAGCACCGCGTCCATCGCATGGAGCCACGGCGGTAGTGGCAACCAGTTCA